>SVDS01000007.1 GCA_015057715.1 Paenibacillaceae bacterium | reverse complement strand
TTACATCCAGCCATTATTCAAGATGTGAATTTCCATAAATTTATGCCATATTTTTTGTGCACTTTTTACAATGTTTTGCTTTTCTTGACAAATTCCATTAGATAACCATTCTATGAAAGGTTTTCGGTAAAATACTTTTTATTGTTAACATTGATGGTCTGGGAATATATGGAATCTACAATAATCAGATAAAAATATTAATAAAAATCCATAGAATTGCTGTATCAATATTCCATTACAAATTTCATTAATTTTATTAATAAATAATATCAATTACGCATTTTATTAATAATAATCTATCATCAATGCCTTTTTTGTATATTTCAAGCACAAATGTGCTTTACAAATATGAATATGTACTATACCATATAGGCGTAATATGTTTATAAATTAAAACGCAGAGAAATGGAGGTGATTATTTTGAGATAAATCGTCCGCAATTTTAAAAATCCAATTGCAAGATAATACAACCAGGGAGGTAACACTTGAAGATATACCGGACAAAAAATACTTTCATTATTTTAACGGCAGCTATTATGTTTTTAGATACATCAATGGTATCCAGAGCAGCTGGCTGGACGGAGACAGAATATGGCTGGCATTATGAAGAAAATGGGGAATATGTAAAATCCGCATGGAAAAAGGGAGAAAGCGGTTATTATTATCTTGGTGAAAGTGGAAAGCTTTCCACTGCTGCCTGGATCTCCCATGGAGATGAAAAATACTATGTGGATTCCGATGGTCTTCGGGTGAAGAATACATGGATCAATACAGAACGCTGGGATGATTTCTCTGATAAAAATCAATATTGGTATTATTTTGACCGAAATGGAGAAATGATGACTGGTAAACAGCAAATCGGAGATAAAAAATATTTCTTTGCTGACACCGGTGAGATGATGACCGGCTGGATTACATATACAGATGGAGAAGCGGCTGAACTGACAGATGAAATCACCAGTAATTATACCTATTATTGCCTTGAAGACGGAACAAGAGCCAGTGGCTGGCTTAAGTTAGCACCTCCCTCTGACGAGGAAAGTACCGGGGCAGAATACTGGTACAACTTTCGCAGTGATGGTAAAATACGGAGAAATACAACAGTAACCATTGGAGACCATGAATACTGCTTTGATACCGAAGGCAGAATGATGGATGGTTGGGTTTATCATACGGGTGATACATACGTAAAGGTCGACGACCAGACTGACAGGGCATTGTTAGATAAATATAATGAAGACGCCAGCAAGTATATTTATTGTGGTGCAGAGAATGTGGGTGTTATCCAGAAAGATATATGGCTCTCTATCGTTCCGCCAGGATTAAATGGAGACCCGGATGAGGATGAATGCTGGTACTACTTTAATAAAAAAGGTAAAATAACCACTGCCTCAAAAGGCTCTGTGTCATTAGCCACACAGTCAAATGCCAGCCGTACCACAGAAGTAAGGTCCGTCGATACAAAAGGGAAATACGGATTATCCGGAGGGGATGATGATCTGACCTATGTCCAGCTTGTAACAATTAAGGACGAGCAGTATCTTTTCAACTCCAAAGGAACCCTTGTTGATGGTTTAATTTATATCTATAACAAAGATAGATCTTTCCCATTAAAAGAAGGCTATTATTATTTCGGATCAAAATCTGCTAAATCCACTGGTAAAGTGATATTAGAAAATGATGGGACAGAATATGAATATTATTTCTCAAAAAAGAGAGAGAATGGTTATTCACAAGGGCAGGGAGTCTCTGGAATAGTTAACGGAAAGTTGTACTACAAGGGACTTGCCGTCACAGCAGAGGAAGAAATGAAATACAAATTGGTTTATATTCCAGAATTTTCTGGAGATCATGGAACAGGCCTGTTTCTCGTAGATGAAAACGGGAAAGTAAAAACCGGGGGCTTGACATCTGAATCAGAGGCTGGATATCGGTATCGGATTAATAAAAATACAAATAATAGCAGCTCAGGTTTTCGTATATACCGCGTGGAAAAAGGTATGGAGGATGAAGAGCTCTCTGAGGAGGATGCCGATCTGAAACTGGATATTTCCGAGCCTGAACTCATTTTATAAAAGTATATCATCTGTTCTTTGGTCAGTACGGAAATAATTAAAAAAGTCCATGGGCTGCTGCATCAGCAACAGGTCCCATGGACTTTTAAACAGACTAATTATGCATTCATGAATAATGCGATATCATCATCCACTTCACCGATTCCTGCAATACCGAAGGTATCTACAAGCACATTTGCAACATTAGGAGATAAAAATCCTGGTAATGTCGGTCCTAAGTGAATGTTCTTTACGCCAAGGTGAAGGAGTGCAAGAAGCACGATAACTGCTTTCTGCTCATACCAGGCGATGTTGTAAGCGATAGGAAGCTCATTGATATCTGCCAGACCAAAGATTTCCTTTAACTTCATTGCAATGACTGCAAGAGAATAGGAATCATTACACTGACCTGCATCAAGGACTCTCGGGATACCATTGATATCGCCTAAATTCAGCTTATTGTATTTATATTTTGCACAGCCTGCTGTCAGGATTACAGTATCCTTTGGAAGCTTCTCTGCAAACTCGGTATAGTAGTTTCTTGATTTTGCTCTGCCGTCGCAGCCTGCCATTACAAAGAATTTCTTGATGGCACCGGATTTAACAGCATCAACCACCTGATCAGCCAGTGCAAATACCTGATTATGTGCGAAACCACCTACGATGGAACCAGTTTCGATTTCTTCCGGACTTGGAAGTGTCTTTGCAAGCTCGATAATAGCTGAGAAATCTTTCTTTCCGTTCTCATCTGCTTCAATATGTGTGCATCCTGGGAAACCAGTAGCGCCTGTGGTGAAGATTTTAGCTGCTGCTTCAGGAGTTCTTGGAGGAACGATACAGTTGGTTGTAAAGAGAACCGGACCATGGAAGGATTCAAATTCTTCTAACTGTTTCCACCATGCATTTCCATAGTTTCCTGCAAAATGATCATACTTTTTAAATGCTGGATAGTAATGAGCAGGAAGCATCTCGCCATGGGTATAAACGTCTACGCCTGTACCGGCAGTCTGCTCTAAAAGCTGTTCCATATCTGCTAAATCATGACCGGAAATTAAGATGGCCGGATTCTTTCTTACACCGATATTAACGGAAGTGATCTCTGGATTGCCGTAACGGGAAGTATTGGCTTCATCAAGAAGAGCCATAGCTGTTACGCCAACTTCACCTGTCTGTAAGGTTAAAGCAACCAGATCATCTGCAGAAAGGGTATTGTCAAGGGTTGCTGCCAGACCTTTGTACATAAATCCATAAACGTCAGTGTTTTCTTTGCCAAGGTTAATTGCGTGCTCTACATAAGCAGCCATACCTTTAATTCCGTAAATGATAAGCTCTCTTAAAGAACGTACATCCTCATTCTCTGTGGAAAGAACGCCTACTGTAGCAGCCTTGTCAAGCATAGCTTCTCTGGTTGTTACATGGAAAGTTGCTGCATCGCTGTTGCCTGTATAACCTTTTTTAGATGCCAGTTCGTCTCTTAAACCAAGTACCTTTAAAATCTGTGCTTCAATTGCTGCTGCATCAAAGTTTGCATTGGTAATGGTAATAAAAAGACTCTTTACCACCTCATGGTTAATTTCAGCGATATCAGCTGCGTTTGTTCCTGTCTTTACAACTACTTCAGAAATTCCTTTTACTGCATAGATAAGCAGATCCTGCAGCTTGGCAACCTCTTCTGTCTTACCGCATACACCTTTCACTGTACATCCTGTGTTCTTTGCTGTCTCCTGACACTGATAGCAAAACATGCTCATATTCCTTACCTCCTAAAGTAAATTTATACACACCCCATTTGGGAGTTTGTGCGCGTTTCATATTTGTGTTATTTCCCTGTTGCTCATTAAGAATATCATTGAACCTGATTTATGTCGGTTGTTATTACAACACAACACAATCAATTTTAAATTTTTTGATTTTTTATTATTTTAAATGTGTTTCTGTCAAAATCGATCAGCCCTTCTGACCTCATCTGATTCAGCTCTCTTGTCAGCGCACTTCTGTTTACACAAAGGAATTCCGAGAGCTCCATTCTCCCCATATTCACAGTAAAATATCTGCTGTTATTCTTTTGTGCCTGTATGGAAAGAAAGCAGCTTATCTTTTCCCGAACTGATTTTTTTGTGGTAACCTCCAGCTTTTCAACCAGCTGAACATTCTTATCCGCAAGAAGGGAGATTAAATTTCCCATAAGCTTATGATGGCAGGCACAGGATGTGGTACAGGAGTTCCAGATTTTTTCAAAGGGAAGAAACAAAATCTTTGCTTCCTTGCCGGCGACAAAGGTCACCGTTGCCGTCTGTGCGTGGCTGCAGGTGAAAATTTCCCCAAACAGTCCCCCCTCTTCCATCACTGCCAGCAGTGTTTTATTTCCCCATATATCTTCCTTAATCATTTTTACGGATCCACCAAGAATAATGCCCAGACTTTTTACAGCATCCTCAGTGAGAATAATGATTTCACCGCTTTTGTAGTTTTTTTTATAGCTCCCAAGACAGTCCAGCATAGGGAGCAGTTCCTGATTACTGATTCCGGAAAACAACAGGACACGACTATAATCAATCATCTCGGACTCCAATTCTAATTTTTTTCAATCAAATCATATCATAGGAATTATCACAAATACGTTGTATCTACAACTTATACTGGATTTGTTCTGAAATTCAGGAGAATGACAACCGAAGATCAGGTACATACAGCCTGGCTGACAACCAATGGATTGTATTCATATAATAAAGAGTAATACAGACAAACTATAAGGAGGTATGGACATGTATTTTGAAAAATGTCCAAGACTGACCGGACGTGTAGTTTTACCGGAAGATCCTCAGTATGAACCTGCACGTCAGGTATTTAACACCTTTTTTAATAAATATCCGCTTATCATTGTTTTTGCACAGAATGCCAAAGATGTAAGCAATGCAATCAAATGGGCGCGCTGTCGGGATATTCCCATACGGCTGCGCTCCGGCCGTCATAATTACGAAGGATTATCAGTTCTGAATGGAGGACTGGTCATTGATGTCAGCGAAATGAAGCAGGCAGAAATAAATATGAAATGTGGAACTGCCACAGTCCAGACTGGCATTCGGGATTATGAGCTGGCTATCCTTCTTGGTGAGCAGGGCCTGGTGGTCCCGCCAGGTCTCTGCCCGACTACGGGAATCGCCGGATTTACACAGGGCGGCGGTCAAAGCAGTCTGTCCCGCCCCTGGGGACTTATTATAGATAACCTGTTAGAGGCAGAAATCGTAAATGCGGACGGCTGCCTGATTCATGCCAGTGCCAAGGAAAATCCGGATCTGTTCTGGGCTCTGCGGGGAGGCGGAGGCGGTAATTTCGGAGCCTGTACCTCGTTTCGTTTCCGCACCCACAGGATTGACACGGTTGCATATGCACAAATCACCTGGCCGCTTTCCAACTTAAGACCAGTGCTTAAGATGTGGCAGAAATACACACTCCCCTGTTCAGACAACAGACTCACTCCTCTGCTAACCGTGGCATCCGGGGAAAATACTCTGCTCATGATGCAGGGCGTTTTTCTCGGTACATCAGCAGAGCTTCGATCTCTTTTAAGTCCTCTGATTGAAACTGGTTCGCCTCAGAACGTATACGTTGAAGAGATTCCCTGGGTGGAGGCTGCCGCAAAAATTGCTACCACTCAGCCTGATTCACCAGAGCCGTTTAAAAGCGTAGGACCCTTTTTATATGAACTGCTGCCTGATGAAGCAACCAATATTATTGAACGCTATATTAACCGTCCTCCCACCTATTCTGCCTCTGTATTTTTCCACGGATTGGGCGGGGCCGTCGCAGAAGTTCCAAATGATGCTACGGCATATTTCTACCGCAAAGCACTTTCAAACATCTCCTTTTTCTCCACCTGGAATACACCAGAGGGGGCAGACCCAGGTATCCAGTGGGTAAGGGAATTCCGAAAGGATATGAAACCATTTACGAAAGGTGTATATGTGAATACTCCTGACCTGTCCATAAGAAACTGGCCAAAAGCCTATTACGGAAGAAATTTTGAAAGACTGACGGAAGTGAAGGCCAAATACGATCCTGAGAATATCTTTCATTATCCTCAAAGTATTCCTCCTTCCATAAACTGCTAAAATAGTGTGGGGTACATGGAAAAAAAGCCGAATGGCGTTCGCTTAAAAACGAAACCCATGCGGCTTTTTCTGCAAATTGACCCTTTTATTACTTATAGCCTGCCATCTGTGGAATCAGCGTCGACAAAGAGGGAACATATGTTACTAACATCAAAATAATAAATATAGCCAAATAAAATTTGATTAATATAGGCATTACATTTTCTAGTTTTCTTCCTGCAACTTTTATTCCCACAAACAGTATGTTTCCAACTGGAGGTGTGATACAACCAATACTAAGGTTAAATACAAGCATAATGCCAAAATGTAATGCGGACATTCCTAACTGTTGGCATACAGGCAATAAAATAGGTGTAAAAATCAGTATTGCAGGCGTGAGGTCCATAAAAGTACCTACAAACAATAAAAGCATATTAATGGCAAATAGAATTATAATTTTATTGTCAGATATTGATAACACACCACCCGCAATTGCATCCGGTATTCCTGTAAATGACATAACCCATGCCATTATGTTGGAACAGCCTACCAGAAACATAATAATACCTGACATTTTAGCACTGCTGACTAATATGGCATAAAGATCTCTGATACCAATAGTTTTATAAAAAATAACAGATAATATCAAACTATATAGCACCGCCACTGCGGAAGCTTCGGTAGCTGTGAAAATACCTGCGCATATCCCTCCGATAACAATAAAAATCAATAATAGACTTGGAATTGCATCTAAGGTATAATTTAAAAAATCTTTTGCAGTTATCTTCTTTTGACTGACAAAGTTTTGCTTCTTCGCATAGATAAAAGCAATTACCATACAGCTAAGCCCCCAAAGAATACCAGGAATATACCCTCCAAGAAACAAAGCTGCTATGGAGGTTCCTCCGCTGGCTAGGCCATACGTGATCAGACCAGTACTGGGCGGGATCAGCAGTCCGGTTGGAGCAGTTGCTACATTAACCGCTGCTGAAAAATCTTCATCATACCCCTCTTTCTTTTCAATAGGTCCGATAATTGATCCCATAGCAGAAGCGGCTGCAGTTCCTGAGCCGGAAATTGCACCAAATAACATATTTGCAACAATATTGGTATGAGCCAGTGAACCTGGAATCCTTCCAGTCAGAGCTGTTGCGAAATTAATAAGACGAATTGCAATTCCACCTTTATTCATAATATTACCAGCCAGTATAAAAAACGGAATTGCCAGTAAAGTAAAAATGTTAATCCCCTGAAACATCTTTAACGCGGAAGCAGGGGCGGCTCCACTGAAACCTAAAGATTGTACAATAACTGCTAATGAAGCAACGCATAACGATATACCAATCGGTACTCCTGCCAATAACAGAATAACAAGAATTGAAAATATCATTATACTTGCTGCGGCGGCCGTTCCCATAATATTACTTCCCCTCCTTTAACTTAAAATCTTTAACCAGCTCTGCAATATTGATGATATTGAACAAAATTATCAATACACCAGTGACAGGCAGTATGAGATAAACCATATCCATTGTTATCCCCAGCGTCGGCGATACCTGAATGGCACCTACATTCATAAACTTTTTTCCGCCCACTATAAATACCACAAAAGCAATGATCATTACTAAAATTTCAGAAATAAGAGAAAGTAATAATTTTACATATGGAGAACCCTTATCAAGAAAAAAAGTAAGATTCATATGATCACGTTCTCCAAATACCAGGGCTGTAGCAATCAAAGAAAGCCATACAAATGAATAGCTGAGTATATCTTCTGACATTGTAGAGGGATTCTTTAAAACATATCGCATAAATACCTGATAAACAGCAAGCAGGGACATAAAGGCAAGTAATAATGCTGCTGCACCACTGAGAATTTTATTTAACCATGTCTTTAATATTAATATCGTGTGCATCCCTTATTCCTCCTTCTGTATTTCCTGTACTTTGTCATAAAGCGGCCGCAATGACGGCGTCGCAGCAAGTAACTCTTCCCTTACTTTCGTTTGTAACTTTTCAAATGGAGCCTTATCAACTTCAATAAACTGCACTCCCATTTTTTCAGCTTCTGCTATACATTCATTTATTTGCTTGTCCCATTCCTCACATTCCACTCTGGTCGCAATTTCAAATGACTCATTTAATACTGTTTTTTCTTTATCTGATAACGAATCCAGAAATTCTGCATTTCCAACCAGCATATCTGTAAAAATCTGATGCTCAGTGCGTGTATAATATTTAGCAACCTCACCATGCTTCATGCTGATCAAAGCCATTTCCGGATTCATTGCAGCATCAATCACATGATTCTGGAGAGCCGTATACACTTCTCCATAAGCCATAACTACTGCTGCCGCGCCAAAACCCTGTGCCAGTTTTACGTTTGCCTCACTGGATTGAATTCTAAGTTTAAGTCCTTTAATGTCATCTGGCGTATATATGGGTTTTGAAGCATAGATATTATTTACGCCATTGGCAAACCATGCAACTCCTCGAATTCCTTTATTGGATGTACAGTTATAAATCTGATTCTTAAATTCATCATTATTCATACATTTACGAAAACTTTTTTCATCTTTAAACAGATATGGAAGACCAAATATTTTATAAGTATTGTCAAATGACTCCAGATTGCTGCCACTGGTGGCAACAAGGTTTAAAGTCCCCATTTGCAAAAGCTCCAGGGCTTCACTATTGCCTCCCATTATTCCGTTATAATAAATCTTTACATCTACTGCATCACCAAGTTGTTCTTTCATATAGCTTTTCATAGCCCGCAGACCAACGCTGATGGGATGATCTTCAGGCTGTACGGTTGCAATGCTTATAATACGTTTTTGCTTTTCCGCCTGTTCATCCGCATTTTTTGAACAGGCATTCAGGCAAATCATCATGAAGAAGCCTAATAATATTACCAATGTTTTTTTCATGCATAATACCCCTCTGAAAATTAATAAACTCCATTCGAAAACTGCATACTCATTGCAACCCCCATTTTTATTTCACGAGCCTGTGCATACCGCACAGGCTCGCATATCTTAACTCCTACACCAGAAGATTTCCATCTTTCATAATTACCAGTCCGTCTATATCACAGGTTATTTTTTTCATTACCAGGTCCATATGTAATGGTGAATCGGTGTGACCGCCAAACATTAAATTCTTTCCAATTCCAATATGAAGATTACCAAAAGATCCCTCATCAGGAGCCATATGCCCGCAAAGAACATTTTTATCGTTAAGTCCAAGACCAAGTTCACCCACATTGTATACTGTAGGATCATTATAGTCAGCTAAAATCTTACGTAATATATCTGCTTCTCTTCCACCTCTTATATCAACAATCATACCATCTTTTACATCCAGGCAGATCGGTTCCTGAATCAAATTAAGCTGGGGATGGGGAATACTGCCGTCTATAACTATAACTCCATTTGCAGTTCCTTCCACAGGCCCTAAAGCAACCTCAGCATTAGGCGGAAATGCAGCAGAGCCCGGATGAATGGAAGTTCCATAATCAATCACTACATTACGACCCTTGACACTGCAGACCAGATTGGTTCCGCCTTCTGAGGTAAGGGTAAATATTTCCCCGTGGAATTTTTCCGCTACGCGGTCAATGACTTTTGCAACCTCATCAAAATCTGCGGTTAATCCACCTGTCTCAAACATATCAAGTGTGTAATCCTGTACTCCCACCCAGCGAAGACGTCCTGCTTTACATGCTTCTATTCTGGCCTTGCTGTGCATCAGTGACATAGTTGTACAGCCAAAAGCAACGTCTACATTTTTCAGAGCAGATGTAATTACATCTGTCGGCTCTGCACCATGTCCCGCTGTAGGGGGCATTACAACCATTGTTGTCTCAAAATATTCTTTTGCATATTTATAAACCAAATCACCAATTTCACGTTTATTATCATCAGTTATTACGAGAACCTTCTCATTTTCTTTCAAATGTGTGACACTGGTTAATAACTGTTTCACACCCAATGGCATATCCTTAGACATTTCTTTCATTTCTATTCTCTCCTTATTATCTGCAGTCTGCACCTGCTATTTTACTTCTACAATAAGTTCTACTTCGACAGAAGTTCCACCTGGCAGTGATGCTGCTCCCACAGCTACCCGGCTATGTTTTCCTGCTTCACCGAACACCTGGTTTACAAGATCTGAAACTGCATTCATAACCTGAGGCTGCTCAGTAAATTCGGGCGTGCTTGCAACGTACCCCTTAATGTTGACAAATCTGACAATCTTGTCTAAATCTCCAATTAACTCTTTAACAGATTTCAGGCAATTGATTAAAGCTGCCCTGGAAGCTTCCTGCGCTTGTTGAACGGTAACGTTTCCACCTACAATTCCTTTGTGTATCAGTTCGCCGTTCACTCTTGCCGCGTGCCCTGAAACAAAAACCAGATTTCCGGCTTGGACTGCACTTTCAAAAGGCCGAATATTTGGTACTGTGTTAACGGAAAGTGTAAATCCTGCTTTTTTTAATTTTTCTTCATAATTCATTCTTTTGTCTCCTTTCCCTCCTGAAATCAATATAACATATTTTTTTTTGCAAAACCAATGCCGATTACGCACATAATTTATTGATACTGTCTATAGATTTCTAACCTGATATGAATATTTACCGTAATTAATTCTATTTTAAATTTGGTTTTTCCTATTTTTTTTTGGTATACTAAATAAAATAATGAAAGCAGAGGGTGAGCACTTGAATTTTAATAATCTTTATTACTTTACTGTATTGGCTAGTTTCCAGCATTATACGAAAGCTTCCGAATATCTCTGCATAACACAGCCTAGCCTTAGCCATGCAATTGCTTCGCTGGAAAAGGAATATGGAGTAAAACTTTTTGAGAAAGACGGACGCAATGTTAAACTCAGTAAATACGGAGAACTGTTAAATTCATATATTTCAAAGGGATTTGATGAAATAGAACATGGTAATCGGTTACTAAGACAATTTGCATATAAAGATGCTGGTTTCGTAGACTTAAGTTTTTTGTTTGTACTGGGTTATCAATATGTCCCTGAATTAATAAAAAATTTTAATCAAAATGAAAGTTATAAAAATATTACCATTAATCTGAAACAATGTAATTCACAGGACAGTATTGCCAGATTAAAAAACGGCAGTATCGATATAAGTCTTTGTGCACTGGTTCCAAATGAGCCCACAGTTACATTCCTTCCAGTCCTAAGGCAGGAACTGATCTGCATTGTGTCAGATCAACATCCTTTGTCCAGATATGATTCTGTGGAAATGGAACAATTAATTCAATTTCCTTTAATCAGATATACAGAAACTGTAGGAGAAATCCAGGATGTCATCGATAAATTGTTTACAGACTGCAGCAGTTATCCGCAGACTCATGAATACTTAAATGAGGAAATTACAATAGCAGGATTTATTTCTACCGGAATAGACCAGTGTATTGCCATAGTTCCTAATCTGGAGATCCTTGATGGATTTAAAATTAAAAAACTGAATATAAATCATAAGGATGCTCATAGAAATATTTATCTGGCTATTGCAAACAACCGCCCAATGCCTAATTGTGTGAAACTTTTTTATGACTTTATTAAACAAAATTATATACGGACAAAAGAATAAATAAAAATCCAAGATCCAACAGTTTGCTAAGAACAAAAAACGAGGACATGATTAAACCAATGTCCTCGTTTTATTTTATTTCATTATGACTCCATTCACCGCCCACTGGTAGGTATCATAGGCCTGATAAAGAGCGCCATAGGCATTTTGTTTTGCACTTTCTGCTTTTAAATATGATAACTGAGCCTGTAAATAATCGATTCTACTTGTAATCCCCATCTGATAGGAACGATCTGCCTTTTCTTTTTCCAAGACTGCCTTTTCATAAGAAGTGCAGGAAGCTTCATATGCATTTTTTTCCTGCATCAGTACCTGATAATAGGATTGCATAGCAATTGCAACATTCTGTTCTCCTTCTGAAACAATGGCTTTCTTGTTATTCATTCCGGCTGTGGAGTGATTGGATGCTGTATGACGTTGCGATATAAGATTGTAATTATTTCCTATCGCCTTTGCTGTATCAGTTTCTAAACTGATGGCAGAAATCGTATCGGAACTGAGGGTTGGAAGATCACCAATTGCTGGGGATGTATCCTTTGAATATCCAGTCATAAGACAAAGGGAACTCCGTAAGCTGTCAATGGTTTGATCAAGCTTTAGAAGAGAACTCTGGGCTGACAGAACTTCCTTTTGAGCAGACAATACATCTGTTTCCGTTGAAATCCCCTGCTTTATGCTCAGTTTTTGAGTTTCCATGACGGCATTGCTTAATTCTGCTGCCTTTATAAGTGTATTTCGGTTCGCCAGTGCATTGTTATAACTGATCATAACCTGATTCGCATAATATGTATTCGACTTTACTGCCTGTGTAATGTTTGATTGAACCGATGAATTGGACCGATCCATATAGTCCAGTGATCTTCCCATTTTTTCTACCGACGTTTTCATGCTCTTTACCGTCTGATTTAGAATCATATACTGTTCCATTCCATGGGCAGTGTCTGCTGCACCCGAATTCTTTAATTCATCCGCTTCATCATTTAAATCCATAATGTAACGTTTCATTTCATTTTGTATATATCGCTGATTATCCAGAGAGTCATAAATAGTATCTGTTGTATTTTGAATACCGGGATTAAAATAACGTACCAGATCCGATAGTTCATCAAATTCAATTGCCTGATCATTTAACTTATCCCACTGCTCTTTTGTTATTCCATTTGGAATGGGATTCTCCTTCTGACCGGGTCCGGCTGAACCGTAAACAGGAATAATGAAAGAAACCGCAAGTCCTGCTGCCATACAGAAAGATAAAACAGCTTTCTTTTTCATATCATCATCCTCCTGCAGAAGCAAGACCATTTACTGTATTATCATAGGTCTGGACAGCGGAGAAAAGCGTAAGCTCTGCGGATTTTACCGCAATACTTTTTGTTTTGTATGCATTCTCCTGCTTTTGATACAGCAGAGGGCTGACCATACCAAGCTGGTATTTTTGTTTTATGATATCCATGGTTTTACTTTCCAAATTATATTCCGTTACTGCCTGTTCATAGCTGGCATTTGCCTGCAAAACTGCCTGATAAGCCTTTACAAGCGCTGTGTTGATGTTCTGTTCATTGCTTGAGATGGTTCTTTTCAGCGTCTCCTTTGTAATATCTGCACCGGCATTTTCCAGCTTTCGCTTATTGATATTTAAAGTAAAATTATTCTGAAGAGCTTTTTCCTTATCTGCCTCCGGATTCAATGATTGAATGTGTCCTAAGTCTGATGCTGGAAGCTCCCGGATTTCAGGATAATCATTGTAATTCCAGCCCAGCATTACGCAGAGCTTTTGTCTCGTTTCTTCCACCGACGCACGCAGCTTCTCCATCGTGACACTGGTGTTTTGTATGATTTCCTGCGCTGCAAGGATATCAGCCTGAGTTGCCATACCTGCGCTCTGCTTTGCCATTGCCGTCTGATAATCTGCCTCTGAACGTTCTAATTCTAAACCGGAACTTTCCAGTTGATTCTTTTGTTGAAAGTAGGTAATCATTAAAGTCTTTGCCTGGGCTGCCAGATTCGACTCAGTCTGATCATAGGTGAGTCTGTATACCTCCAGATCCTCTGTATTATCATCTGCAGCTTTATCCGCCTTTGCAGCGCTCACTGCGCTTTTTGCATCTGTAACCGGATCATCTCCTGATATGGCACTTCTTGCATCATTTGCTGCATCCCTGTAATTTTGGGCATACTGGTCTCTGGTAATCAGATCATCTTTTTTCTTATCATTTAAATCCAGCTGGTTCTTTTGAACGGTCACATTGTATTCATGTATCAGATCAGCCAGCTCCTCATATTCCACCACATTATCCCTAAGTTTCATCCACTCCTCTTGTGTCCTTGCAAACTCCGGGCTGCCGGCCCAGACTTTTAACGCCGGGCCGTAAAAGGAGAGCACTGCACCAAGACTGAATGCGGCAATCAGCTTAAATTTTCTCATTTTTATTCCTTTCCTAACTTTGAAACTGTCTTTCTCTTCTTTTTCTCTTTTTTCCCTCTTTTTTACTCATAAGATTGTAGTATACCGGAAGCATAAGAAGACTTAAAACGGTAGAAGCCGTCAATCCTCCGATGTTGACAACTGCAAGACCCTGCATCATTTCACCGGAATGCCCCAATGCAAGTGCCATTGGTACCATAGAAAGCACAGTAGTTAAGGTTGTCATTAAGATCGGGCGGAGTCTGGTCGCTCCGGCTTCAATCATTGCCTCCTCAGGAGACATTTCTTCTTTATACTGATTGACCGTATCCACATAAAGAATACCACTGTTTACAACTGTACCGATTAACATTAAAAATCCAAGCATGGCAACCATACTCAATTCACAGCCTGCAAAGAACATCAATCCAAAGGCTCCTATCAGGCTGAACGGAATGGTTGTCATGACCATAAGCGAAAACCTTGGTGATTCAAACTGAGCCGCCATTACTACAAATACCAGAAAAACTGCCAAAATAATTGCATACAGAAGAGAGGTAAGTTCGTCTGTCGTCTGATCATCCATTGCACTGGATCCTGAGCTTACGAAAGAATTTAAATTTGGTGTCACAATCTCACTGTTAATCACGGAATTTGTGTTTTTATCTGCTGATGAGGTATAATCTCCGGTTATGGTTACCACATATTGCTTATTCTCTCTTGTGATACTAGCCGGACTGTCCTTAAAGCTTATTTCTGCAACATCATTAACGGCGGCAAACCCTCCGTTTGAAAGAGACAGCGTCATATTCCGG
This sequence comes from Paenibacillaceae bacterium, assembly GCA_015057715.1. Taxonomy (GTDB): domain Bacteria; phylum Bacillota; class Clostridia; order Lachnospirales; family Lachnospiraceae; genus Lacrimispora. The sequence goes on along the minus strand of SVDS01000007.1, from coordinate 60,280 downwards.
ATCTGGTCCACAGACTTAAATTCATTATCCGGATACTGGACTTTTACATCCACATCATCTCCGTTTACTTCTATCGTTTTTGCGGTCACTCCATTAATAGCCTGGTATATACTGTGTCCGATTGAGGAAGGACTGATCCCTTTTGCTTTTGCCTTTACCGAATCGACCCCTACCTCCACAACAGGTGCCGCGTTTTCAAGGGAGGAATGGATCCTTGTGAGCTCAGGCCTTTCCATTAATTTTGATACAATCTGTTGGGATGAGTTTTTTAACTGATCGTAGTCTGTACTTTTCAGGATCAGCTCGTAAGAATCTTCTGAACTCATCATGCTTGCATAGGAATTTTCTTTTACAGTGATCTTGCAATCCGTCACTCGGCTAAGCTTTTCTTTAAAAATATCCACCGCCTGATTTGTGGGAATCTTTCTGTTTTCTTTCAAATATACAATAATTGATGCGGAGTTTCCTGCGCTTACACCACTCCCTCCATAGCTTGTAACATAGGACCCCATTTCCTCATAATCGGAAAAGGACTCTTCAACTTTTTTCAGCAATTCATCCGCATCTTTCGTCTTGAGTCCGGGAGCCATATCCACAGTAACAGCAATCTGTCCTTGGTCGTCTGCAGTGATCAGGCTTAATTTAAGCTGCCCTGCCATAAGAAACGATACCAGAAGAAGAAGGACCGATACCCCCATGACTGTTTTCTTTTTAGGAAGGATATGACGCATCACTTTTCTATAAGCATTCTGAAGCTTGTGAACCGGCGTCGATAAGGGTGCCGGGGTCTCCTCCGGCTTATACATCAGATAGCATAAAGGTACCACTGTAATTGCTGATATCAGGGAAGCCCCCATACAGAATACGATGGTAAATCCCAAAGGCATAAACATCTGTCCCGCCATGCCGTTCAAAAAAGCCAGCGGGAGGAAAACAACACAGGTAGTCAGTGTCGAGCCCAAAACGGAAGCTGCCACAATTCCGGTTCCCTTTAAGGCGTCTTGAAAATAATCAATGAATTCCTTCTTTTCCTGTGACGTCACCCGGAAACAGCTTTCCATCACGACAATTGAATTATCCACCATCATCCCGACGCCCATGGACAGTGCTGCCAGAGTGAGCATATTCAGTGAAAAATCCATAAACTTCATTAAAATAAGCGCGGTTAGAATAGAAACCGGTATGGAGCTTCCAACGATTAGGGAAGCCTTCAAATCTCCAAAGAAAAGCCAGATAACCGCCATGGAAATCAGGATTGCAAGAATAACGGTTTCTGCAATGGATTGCAGAGAAGCCATAATATCTTTTGAACTGTCATTGACTATCTGAATATCCAGACCAGGTTTTGATGCCTCAAGTGCCTTTATTGTTTGATTCACTTCTTTTGAAAGCTCTGCTGCAGTGGAACTTTGCTGCTTGCTGACAGAAAGTGAAATGGTATTCTCGCCATTATAATGGGCTACGCTTCCTTCTTTCTCACTTGTTGTATAAATATCTGCTATATCCCCAAGATAAACAATATTGTTATCCGGTACTGTAAGCGGAACATTCTGCAGGGAATCTTCTGTATCAAACTTCAGCCGTGATGATATGGCCGCTTTTTTTCTGCCCACTTCGATTGTACCGCCAGGCATCTTTACATCAGATGCTGAGATATCATTTGCGATGGAAGACATGGATATCTTATACTGCTGCATTTTTTCCGGATTCAGCTCTACTTTAATATAATCCTCACTGCCTCCGGCTATGGATACTTCGGCTACATTGGACAGCTTTTCAAATTCCGGTACAATCTCCTGTTTCACATAATCATACTGATTTGACGTCTCTGCTCCAGTAACAACTAATTTCATATCAGCAGTGGAGCCAGTATCCAGTTCCATTACGATCGGCGTTTTAGCCTCACCCGGCAGTTCTGAAGAAACTTCGTCTATTTTCTTTTTCAAATCATTATAGGACTTATCTAAATCTGTACCATATTCATACTGTATTGTTACTGTAGAGCGGTTTTCTGAGGATTTGGACGTTACCTTTTTTATACCGCTGAGTGAACCAACCGCATCTTCAATCTTTTTACTGATTAGTTCATCTACATCCTTTGGCTGTGCTCCGGGATATGCAGTTACGACCATAAGCATGGGCATGCTCATCTCTGGAGTCAGTTCCTGCCTGGAGTTGATTACAGAAGAAACACCAAATACCACCAGACATAGAAGACACATAATAACGGTAACCGGCCGTTTTAAGACGATTTTTGTTAATTGATTCATGCCTTGGATTCTCCTTTTGTTTCTTCTCCTGAATTTGTTACAGACGCCTTTGCCCCTTCATAAAGCTCCGGACTCCAGGTGGTAATGACCTCCATAGTTTGCTGTATTCCTTCCTTTACCTCCAAACGGCTTGAATCGTAGATACCAGCTTCAATAAAAATTTTATGTACTGTTCCGTTGTCATACGTATACACATATGGTTTACTGTTCTCATAGTAAACAGAATCTACGGGTACTGTAATAACCTGGTCTGCCCTCTCAGAGCACAAAGACAGCTTGACACTGGTTCCGGTAGATAAATCGTTTGCATCGGCAAGCTGTATCTTAATCAGAAACAAGCCGGTCTTTTCATCTGCCATCCCGCTTATTTCAGAAATAGATCCCTGCAGATTGTTTCCATCTTCCTCAACAGTAACCGGATCACCAGGCTTTACCTGGCGTTTTAATTTCTCTGTCAGGCTTGTAGAGATAATTTTATTCCCCTCTCCGGATATGACAAAGATCTGATCACTGGTTGACACCTTATCAAATTGTACAATGCTGCAGCTTTCTATCTTTCCGCTGATGGGAGATTTGATATTACTGTAAGAGACCTGGTTTTCGTACTCCTCCTTTGCCTGTTTGTATGCAATCTCCGACTTCTTTGCAGAATTTACATATCCCTGATAGTCTTGTTCTGAAACAGCTCCGCTTTGATAAAGCACTGACATGCGCCCCAGAGTATCATGTGTTTCCTTATAAGTAACTTGTGCATTGTCCATGGTATTCTTTGCATTCTGCACTTTATTTGTATCAATTACGCACAGAAGCTGTCCCTGCTGTACCATATCACCTGTCTTTGCTGCCACCTGGGTAACTGTTCCTGATGCTTCAGGGGTGATTCTGACAACTGTCTCAGGTTCTACGGTTCCAATCAGACTGGTGTACAACTCAATTGTGCCAACTTCCGGATTAACGGTTTCCACAACAGGCAGAGTATCTGCCTTGACGGGAACCTTCATTCCATTAATCCGAACCAATATCGCCGCAATCAGTATCACTGCGAATACTCCAAGTAATAGTACTTTCTTTTTCATTTTCTGCTCCTTAAAAATTAATTTTTATATGGACCTGTTTCATTTACAGGGATCCTTTATTTCATTAAACAACTTTTTTTTGAAGCACATTGATACCCGATGCTACCAAACCTCCGTCACATAAAATATCCACACCTGTCAGATAACCGGCGCTTTCGCTGACACAGTATGCAAACAGACCAGCTATTTCTTCCACTTTTCCAGTTCTTTTAACAGCACAGTATTTTACGTAAGCGGAGGCTTCTTCCTTTTCAATTTCTCCCATAGGAGTGTCAAAATTGCCGGGGGACACCGAAAGCACTCTTGCTCCAATCTCTCCAAATCTGGCGGCATCCTGCTTCGCATACCAGAGAACAAAGTTTTTTGAAATTCCATATGCGATACCCGATTGATATTTTTCAGGATAGAACCTGATGCGCCTCATCATTTTTCTCATAAATTTTTCCGGGTCGTTTCGGCTGTACTTATATATTCCTACCGGCATTACTATCTTAGGGGTTAAATATGCAGACATAGATGACACGTCAATCAGGCAGGCTCCCTCTTCCATCACCTTGTAAAAAGCATTATTAATATAAATGGTGCCAAGCGCATTTACCTCCATAATGGTTTTTGCATCTCCCATATGAGGTGACATACCGGCTGCGTGAATCACTGCTGCTACAGTACCTTTGGCTTTCGAATAAGAAGCCAGCTTCTCTACACTGGCCAGATCGGAAACATCACAGGAATATGCTTCCGCCTGTATTCCTTCCGCTTTTAATTCAATTACTGCAGCTTCCAGCTTTTCTGTATTTCTCCCGCAGATGATAATATAATAATTTTTTCCCATTATCCTTGCAGCAGCGAACCCCATACCGCTGCCTCCACCTGTTATCACACAAATTTTACGCATTATTGGTTTTCTCCTTTTTACAGTCAATGACTGTTGGACGCCATCACCTTTTGAATTAATTTCATTGCTAATTCCGGTCTTAAACGATACAGTACATTCATTATCCTGCAATCCTTGCCTATAAAAACCTGGAAACGATTCTTCTCCATCGCTTCTATAATCAGTTTGGCTGCCTGTTCCGGAGACAGCATTTTTTTTGCCCTAATGTCTTCTGTTACTGATTTACTTCCCTTGATATCAGAATTCACTTTGATATCAGTTGCTACACCACCGGGAAATACAACCGTAACGTTTACCGTTGTATTTGAAAGTTCTGAATGAAGAGCTTCTGTCATTATTTTTACGGCAGCTTTTGAAGCACCATAGATTCCCTGACCTGGAACCGGCAGAAAGCCCCCCATACTGGATATATTAACTAAATGTGCTTCCGGACGTATTTTTAAATAAGGAAGAAATGATTTTGTCATATAGAGTGTTCCGTAAAAATTCACATTCATCACCCGGTCAATTGCTGCCAGATCCAGTTCATCCAGATTTATAAATGGCTGTATGATTCCTGCACAGTTAATAAGGCCGTCAATATTTTTATATTTTGAAACTGCCTCAGCTGTAAATGCTGTTACTTCCTCACGATTTGAAATATCAACAGTCTGCGTATATAACCGACTGTTATTTCCTGATATTAAAATAGTCTCATTCAGTGCTGCCTGGCTTTTATCGACTGCAATTACTACAGCTCCTCTTGTCAGCAGTTCAAGTACCAATTGCCTGCCTACTCCATTACCGCCTCCGGTTACTATTATGTTTTTATGATCTGCTTTCATTGAATCTCCTCCTAAGCCTGTTGAATGACTACTTCTGCATTGTAATAAGCGTTTGTAAACTGAACGTAAACTAAAATAAAAACAGCAGAGTTTTTATAATACAAAAAAAGAGGCATTACAGGATCAACGTCCATGTAAGACCTCTTTCTTTTTATTTATTTTTTTGATTTTGTAATACTACTGAAAATGTGCTTCCTTTGCCGGGAACACTGGTTACAATAATTTCACCCCTGGACAAATCTACAATACGCTTCACAATAGAAAGCCCAAGACCAAACCCTGCGGTAGCATGAGACGAATCTCCCTGATAGTATTTGTTAAAAATAAGCCTGGCGGTCTCCTCATCCATACCGATTCCTGTATCCGATATATTAATGGTAATCTGATTTCCTACAGCAATCATTATAATAGTAATTTCTCCGCCATTGGGCGTAAATTTAATCGCATTACTAATTAGATTCATCCATACCTGGTGCAGCAGTTCTGCGTTTCCATAGTATCTTACGGGGGCCAACTCCATATTTAATATAATTTGTTTCTTTTCTATTTGCCGGAACAATAAAATTGCACATTTTTTAATCTGCTCATCTAATTGAAATTCCTTTTTATCCGTTAAAACCTCCTGTGCATCCAGCTTTGAAAGTAACAGCGTGTTTTGAGAAAGTGATGCCAGCCGCTGGGATTCCTCTAATATAATCTGAAGGTATTGTTTTCTATCCTCTGCACTTATATTTTCTTCTAACAGCAGTTCCGCAAAACCATGAATGGAAGTTATGGGGGTTTTAAATTCATGGGAGAAATCATTGATAAAATTCTGCATTTCAACTTTTGTATTCTTCAATTCCCGTACCATACGGTTAAAATTCTCGTACATTTCTCTGTATTCTCCGGAATTATTTAAATCTAACACAACATCCAGATCACCTTCCGCCACACTGGTAATTCCATCCAGAATCTTTTTCATTCGGAGTTTCAGTACACTTATTATTTTTAGCAAGGCTGCTCCTGCGATTATACCCATACAAGGCATCATGGCAAGCATGTAAATCGCTTCATTCCCATTCATATCCAATTCCAGATACGCAATAAGTCCGAAGGCCATGACAGAACTAATCAGTATTAAAATATAAAACCAGACAGCCCAATGAATTGCAAGTGATTTTCTGTTCCTTTTACTGTAATTATTTTTCATGGATCTCCGCCTTATACCCCAATCCCCTGATTGTGATGATTTCGAACTCGGTACAGTCTGCAAATTTATTCCTCAATCTGTTAATATGGGTCTTTATCGTTGTCTCATCGCTATTGGTATCATAACCCCATATTTCATCTAGAAGCTGGGATTTTGTAAAAATCATACCAGGATAGGAAAGCAATTTATAAAGCAGATCGAACTCCTTCTTCGCCAGTTCTGTTGTTGTTTCTCCTCTTGTTACGGTATAAGAAGCGGAATCAAGAGTAATATTTCCAATTATAATTTTTCTCTGGCTGACGATATTGGCCCTTCTTAGAAGTGCTTTTATTCGCCAGAGAAGCTCTTCATAATCGATGGGCTTTGTCATGTAATCATCTGTGCCGGAAGCAAAGCCGGTTCTTTTATCATCAAACGTGTGCATCGCTGTCAACATGATAACTGGGATTTGAATTCCTGATTCACGCATCTCCCTTACCAGATCATAGCCATTCATAACAGGCATCTGGATATCGGCAATAATGAGATCTATATGTTTTTGATCCAACATGTTCAACGCCTGTTCCCCATTCTCCGCCTCTTCCACTGCATAATGGGGTTTCAATCTGGCACAAGTAAGCAGTCTTGTATGTTTATCATCTTCAACAACAAGAATTGTAGCCATCTAACACCTCCAAATCCGATTTATATTAACTCATATAAATTATCGTAATAAATTTAAGTATAATAAGCTAAGACTGCTCTTTCTTATACAGGGCAAAAGAATAAAAATAGGGAATAACAACGATTAAAACCACCACGAGAATAAGGATAGGGACTTCCTGGAAAACAAAATTCACATGCAAAAATCCGCTTACTAAGATGACGAAACCTCCCCCCACCATAATACGACCCGCCAGCCGGTTTGTTTTATTCCAGTTATCCGAATCATGAAAGGTCCATGGAAGTCTCACCCCCATCACGTAATTTCTTCTGCTTTTGGGTAAATAATTACCTGTTATAATCAATACAATACCTGTCAGGATAAATGAAAATGTTGAGATTGGAAATTTAACACCAAGTGACATAATGAGGGTGGCAGGAACCAGAATCAGGGAAATGAGAGGTACCATCCAAATACCGACTGCACGGAGTGCCTTGGGCTGATTCTTCCGCCTGGGGTCATATAGCAGGCTTATATTTGAGAAAATATTTAAAAGCAGAAATACAACTGGCATTCCAAATGCAGCCATGGCTTTGGGGAGATATCCGTTAATCTCACCTGCGCTGTTCCAGTGTACTGCGATTTGCTCCGGCAGTCTCTGATAGAGTATCACAGAGAGAATCTCCGGAAGCAAACACAAAATAGAGGTTATAATCATTGTTCTTTTATTCTTCATCATTCTTATCCTTTCCCTTAAATTGAGACAGCCAAAGCATAAGCTCCTCAAAAACTGATGTATTCAGTTCATAATAAACAAAATTTTTGTGCTTTGATTCAAATACCAGATCCGCCTTTTTCAACTGTGTGAGGTGGTACGAGATGGTGGCATTTGTCATATCAAATTTTTCTGCTATCTGTCCCGCAGATAAACGGCCGCTTCTTAACATCATTAGAATCTCCCGCCTGACGGGATCTGATAGTGCCTTAAACGTATCTGGAAATCCCAATATAATCCTCCTATCTATTTAGATGTTTTTCTAAATAGATATTACTCCCTGCTTCAGCTCCTGTCAATAGTAGCTTTAATTTATTATCTGCCATTTTATTACAAAACAGGGACATACCGGTAGAAAAACACCTCCGGCATGTCCCTGTTCTTATAGTTCTATATCAGTTAAATCTCCCCCATTGGTTTCAATTACTTTTTTGTACCAGTAGAATGATTTTTTTCTGACCCGTTTCATTGTTCCATTTCCCTGGTCATCCTTATCCACATAGATAAAGCCATACCGTTTTTTCATTTCTCCAGTACCGGAGCTTACGATATCAAGGGCTGACCATACGGTATATCCCATGAGATTTACATGACTGTTAATGGCACGTTCCATTTCAGTTATGTGCTGTCTTAAATAGTTAATTCTGTAATCATCACGAATGAATCCGTTTTTATCCGGCACATCAACCGCACCAAGTCCGTTTTCAACAATGAAAATCGGAATCCCGTAACGGTCCTGAATCTTATTGAGCGTATACCTAAGACCTTTGGGATCAATCTGCCAGCCCCACTGAGTTGTCTTAAGATATGGGTTTTTCACTCCTCCTAACAGATTTCCAAGAGTGGTTCCATGACCTTCCTCTGTAGTAACGCAGTTGCTCATATAATAAGAGAATGAATAAAAGTCAACACAGCCATTTCGTAATACAGCCTCATCCTCCGGTTCAACAGCCAGCTGAATCTGATTTTCTTCCAGATAGCGCAGTGTATATCCGGGATAGCTTCCTTTTACCTGAACGTCTGCACAGAAGTCATTAATTAAATGGTCAAGTTCCTGTAGAAGAAGCATATCCTCCGGTCTGGAAGTCAACGGATACATGGTGATATGAGCAATCATACAGCCCACTTTAAATTCCGGGTTGATTTCTCTGGCTGCCGCCACCGCTTTTGCACTGGCAAGAAATACGTGATGGAGTGCCTGAAAGCGGAGGTTTTTATCATCTAACGGATTCGCCACCTCATCGTCTTCCCGGTTAATAATACCAAGCACCTCAAGATTTCCCATCGGCATGGTGGCAAAATTGATTTCATTAAAGGTAAGCCAATACGTTACCTTGTCCTTATACCGCTCCATGACGCACCTTACATAGCGTTCAAAAAAACCGATCACTCTGCGATCCGCGAATCCTTTGTATGCTTTCACCAGATGGTACGGTATCTCAAAATGGCTCAGTGTCACCATTGGTTCAATTCCGTACCTGCGGCATTCGTCGAAAACCCGGTCATAGAATTGCAAGCCTTCCTCATTGGGAATTTCATCATCTCCATTTGGGAAAATTCTGCTCCAGGCGATGGACAGCCGGAATACCTTGAACCCCATTTCTGCAAATAATGCAATATCTTCTTTGTAGTGGTGGTAGAAATCAACTGCGGTATGGCTGGGATAACTTTCCTCCTTACGAATTTCAGAAGTAAAAACCCTGTTCTTATTAAGGGATCCTGCCGTTAAATGATCACAGATGCTCTCTTTTTTTCCATCAGCCTCCCAGGCTCCCTCACACTGGTTGGCTGCAACAGCACCGCCCCATAAAAAATTATCTGGAAACAATTTCATTCCTCCTGTCTGTTATAATATGGCAATTAAATCATCACCGCGGCGGACGGTAGAACCGCCTTCCAACACTGCAATAATATCCATATAATCATTTGTATTTGTTACGATAACCGGGGTATCAAGAGAATATCCTTCTTTTTCAATTGCATCTTTATCAAAGGTTATCAGAAGATCGCCCTTTTTCACCTTGTCGCCCTCTTTCACATGGGCATCAAAATATTTTCCGTCTAAACGAACCGTATCCATTCCAATATGGATGATCGCTTCACAGCCCTGATCCGACATAAGTCCTATGGCATGCTTTGTTGGAAACAGCATCATAACCGTGCCGTTAAACGGAGCTGTCACTTTCCCTTCTGCAGGTGTAACTGCAACTCCTTTTCCCAGAGTTTCATTGGAAAATGCCCCATCCTCAATCTGACTGAGGGGTTTGACTTTACCAGTTAGCGGGGATGCAATTACTTCTTTTTTACATTTTTCAGAATCGCTTTCTTCCCCTTTTGTCTGAGAAGGCTCTTCGTCTTTAAACGTTACAAAAGAAACAGCAAAACCAATTGCCAGTGAAATCGCTGCAGCAATTACCGCTCTCACCAGACTTACTCCCGGCTGAGCCGGATCAAGCAGTGCCGGAATTTCAAACAGTCCCATACCCGCCATTGTGTGATATTTTAATCCTAAAGCTGCTGTTGCTGCACCAGCGACAGCTCCGCAGAGACAGGAAATAACGAAATGTTTCATTCTGGGAAGTAAAATTCCGTATATAGCCGGCTCCGTTACTCCGAAAAAGCCTGAAATCCATGCAGGAAGAGCGATCTGCTTTAAGTTCTTATCCTTTGTTTTCAGCCACATGGCAAAAACCATACCGGTGGTTGTAAAGGTAACAAAGGTGGTGAATGCAAGGATGGGATCCGGTGTTCCTGAAATAATATTTGTAATACAAAGCACAACCAGTACAATATGAACACCAAATACAATCATTACCTGCCAGAATCCGCCTACTAAAAATCCGGCAGCTATGGGGCTTAGTTTATATACAGATAATACAGCCTGAGAAATGCCATTGGACAGCATGTTGGCAAGAGGTCCGATTACCACATAGCCAAGAGGAACTGATATTAAAAGCACAAGCATTGGTGTGATGAAGGTTTTCACCATATCAGGGATTACCCGGTTAAAAAATTTCTCCAGTGGCTTTGCTACAGCTACGATTAATATTACAGGAAGCAGTGTGGACGTATAAGTTGCATTAAACACATGTCCAAACAGAGGCACGTCCACTCCGTTAATGGTTGGATAACACAGAGCAGCTCCTATAATCAGACCCAGGAAGGGATTCATCTCTATTTTCTTTGCAGTGTTGTAACCGATAACAACCGGGAAAAAATAAAAGATGGAATCTCCGATTGCATTAAGCAGAATGTAAATACCGTCTTCATTGGAATAAAGTCCCAGGTAGGACAAAATGGAGTTAAATCCTTTTAACATACCGCAGGCACAAAGGATGCCGATTGCAGGCATCATAATCCCGGAGATCAGATCCAGTGATTTTTCCCTGAAACTCATCTTCTTTTTTTCCGTCTCTTTCTCTGATGAGATGTTTGCAATCTTACATACATCTGCAAATACCTGGGGTACGTGGTTTCCGATGACAACCTGATACTGACCGGAGCTGCGCATTACTGTTATGATACCTTCTGTCTGTTTCAGCGCTTCATCATCTGCAAGGCTTTCATCTTTTAATTGAAAGCGCAGACGGGTTACGCAGTGTACAAGGCTTAAAATGTTATCCTTGCCACCGACTTTTTTGATAATGTCTTTTGCCAACAGGTCATATTTTCCCATTGTTAAATCCTCCATTTTTCTTTTTTATTTGAAATATGAAAGTTTAGCCAACCTAATGTAACCATCTTGTCATAAAACAGTCTTATAAACAACTCGTTCAATATGAAGCGTTAAATACAGTTTTTCATCATTGGATACCTGGTAGTTATATTTCTTTCTGAGAAACTCACAAATCTTTTCCGCACACTCATAGGCATTCACATATTTTTTCTTAATGATTAACAGCAGATCATCCTGCTCATCATCAAGATAGGTTTTTCCCTCCAGAAGTCTCTGGGCAAAAAACTTTAAGTGAGTGATAAAACGGTAATAATATAATGAGTCTTCTTTAAAAAACAAGTGAAAATTATAGGAAACAATATTGGTGATCTCTGAGATCAGTTCCGCAACCTGATGAATCTCTTCGGAGCCTTTTTTCGTAACAGCCTCCACAAAATGAATGGCGATAAATCCCGCTTCATCTTCCGGCAGGCGGATAGAAAAACGTTTTTCTATCATATCCAGTGCCTTTAAACCAATCTCAAACTCTTTTTTGTAAAACTTCTTTATATCCCATAAAATGGCGTTTTTTATTGTGATTCCTTCCTGGAACCGTTTCACGGCAGAATAAATGTGATCGATTAAAGATAAATGAATGGTATCATTTAAGTCTGCCTCTAATACCTCTGAAGCATATTCAATCATCTCTTCTCCCAGCTCCACATAGCCGATGGGAATGTTGGCAACCAGCTCCTGAAACCGGTTGTTAATTAAGGGATCTGATAAAACAAAAATCTTATCGATTTTGCTTTCATCAAGCTCATCTCCATTCTTCTTTTTAAATGCCAGACCGCAGCCCATAACAACCTTCTCCACCCCGTTTTCATCTCTGATAACGACTGCGTTGTTATTAAAAATTTTGTAAATGATCATGCTTCTCACCCCTGTCCAATGTAATAATAATCCTCAAGTTCCTGTTTTTGGCGAAAAAAAACCTGTTTATCATGTATTATGGGCAAAAAACGCCACAATAACATAATAAACAGGTATAGCTTGCAAATGCAATCACCATCCATTTGACCATAGTATAATACAAAAGAATGAATTTAGCAAGATAAATAATTTTCCTATTCGAATATTCTCCACGCCACAATAAAGTTGTTTCTCCACCAGTCAGAACGCTGCCGGTAAACTACTTTTCCGTTGCCCGAGGAAGCATCAATTACCTTTCCACCCTCTGCGGCAATTCCCATATGACCCTTTTCCACAACAATATCACCGGGCTTTATATCATCATAATTGGATATACGTTTATATTTTCCCATGCTCTTCCACCCGCTTGAGGTAAGGTAGCTCTGTCTTACTCCAACCTGATTCAGACTCCAGTAAACAAAACCGGAACAGTCAAAGGAACTTGGTCCTTTTGATCCCCATACATATTTTGACCCCACTTTTGATGCTGCAACATCTATCAATGCTTTTATGTTTCCATTGATTGTATTTCCTCCGCTGCTTTTACCTCCATCTGATGTGCCTGGGCGGGAACCCGTACCGGCTTTAACCCCCTTGTCTCCTGTCAGCAATGAAAGAGTCTTAACTCCAACTGATCCGTCAGCTTTCAGACCATTATCTGCCTGAAACTTTTTTACCGCCTGCTCCGTTATCTCACCGAAGTAACCGGTCGCATTGGAAGAAGACAGATAACCGTATTTATTTAAAAGTTCCTGAATCCGTTTTACGCTCTCTCCCTGCTCTCCTAATACGATTCCATTTGGCGTGGCTTCCCCTTGCTCTAAGGCGATCCTTGTGGATGGTCCTAAAAATCCGTCTACTACCAAATCGTTTCTGGACTGGAACTGTTTTACCGCCATTACTGTGTCATTCCCGTAATTACCATCAGGGGCAGTTGTTAAATATCCAAGACTTTTCAAACGATTCTGAGCCGCAAGAACCACATCATTTTTCTCTCCGTATGCCAGATAATCGGGTTTCACCTCTTCGCTGTAAAGCAGATTAATTGTCTGCCGCCCTACCTTTCCATCGATTGACAGCTGGTTCAGCTCCTGCAGTTTCATCACTGCTTTTTGAGTACTTTCATTAAAATCCCCGTTCACATCTTCTTTCTTAGTCAGATAGCCCAGCTCATACAGTCTGTTCTGGATTCGTTTTACATCTTCTCCGGAGATTCCCAGAGACACCGCATAATATTTTGCTTCCTGAGAGAAAAGGGTTGCCAGTGTCTCCTGTCCTGCAACTCCATCCTGAATCAGATTATTCTGTCTTTGATAGGTCTTTATGGCACTGGCTGTTACAGGTCCGTAGTACAGAGTGGGCTCATCATTTTCCATAAATCCCAGTTCCATCAGCCGTTCCTGTAATTTTGCCACAAACGGATGCTCCATACCCTCTTTTAAATTATCCGGCATGGAAATTTTTTGTGCTTCACTTTCTGTTGCAGGCAAAACCGGTTCATTTTCTGTTTCCAGCTTTACAACCGGACTGCTCTCGTCTGCAGCAACAGCTGCTTCTTTCTGCCCGGACGGAGAATTTGCAGTGGACCGATTATATATAAATACGGCGTACACTGCTGCCAACAATGCAGCTGCAGTGAGAAAAATTACTACCTGCTTATGTGCTTTTATAATATTCAACATGCTGTATCTTTAATCCTTTCCGTTGTCCGATGTATGATTATGCCCCAGGTCCCAGAACCTGGGCTTTGCTCTCTTTCGTTTCTGCAATGGAAGGACTTACGACCGCTTCCGTTTCCTGTTCCTGTGATTCCACGGGCGGTTCCTCAGCAACTGTCTCTCTGACCGTCTCTTTGATGGTCTCCTTTGTTTCCGCCGGAATTACTACACCAGTTGTATTCCTTTTTACCAGACCTGGCTTTCCTTTATAAGTACTGCTATGAAGATAGACTTCTTCTGCCTGCCCGCCACTTATTGATTTAACTAAATAGGTTTTCCAGGTACTTCCCTTAACTCCTTGTGTAATAACCACATTCTGGTCTGGCTGAAGGGTCTGGTCTTCCTCGTATTTTGGCTCTGGCGGATCATATTCTTTTGTCTTCTCAGAGCGCATGGATACAGTAACCCCTTTTTCCAGAACCGGTCTTGCGATTATGGAAATGGTTATCTTCTTATCTTTAAAAACAGCCCGTATTGCAATGGAAGTGGTATCTTTATTAATAAAGCGAAGATCCGGTCCGCTATAACCATCATAACTTACCATTGCATCTTCTCCAGGAATTACATAAGAAGGCTCAAAGCTGTGAGGGTGACGTTCCGTTGTTGTTAAACCTGAACCTATGATTGCATTGTAAAGAGTAGAGGATACCTGGCATACACCGCCTCCCGGTTCTTCCACAAATTCTCCGTTTCTATAAGCTCCTGCCGGTTTATACCCACGCTCTATCGTACGGTTTCCAGTGGTTTTATTAAATGAAAATTCCTCTCCCGGATAAATAATAAGGCCGTCTAATGCATTTACCGCCAGCTGGATATTATTGTTTCTGTTTTGATTACTTGTAGCAGCTGTGGTAAACGTACCAATTACCTGATAAGCTTCTTTGGCTTTGGAAACGGTTAATTCAGGAGATGTTACTACAAGCTCCGCTTCCACCTCTCCTTGAAAACTCTTTTCCGTAATCAGCTTCATTATCTTGTTAACTGTTTTTTCTTCGTCAATCTGGATTCCACTCTCGCCTTCTGAATAGATCCATGTGTTATTCTTATTGTCACGACCTGACAGCTGGGCATTCTGGGGCTTTTTATTCCACTTAGCGGCGGCATCTTCTACCTGAAGTACCACATCCTCTTTCGCAGCAGTCAGGTCCAGATTATATTCACCGCCTTTATTCTGTGAAAAAATATCCTCCAGCTGCTGATCAATAAGCCCGGACAGCGGATTATTTAAGGATATTGTCTGTTCCTTATACTTCAGTTTTAAATCCCATGGATAATGATCCAGTAATTTTTCTTTCGCCTCTTTTTTGTTTAGCCCTGTAAGAGAAATTCCATCGATTTTCAGATCATCAGGAATCTTCTTTTCTGTCTCTGTTTCTATAATAATTTCTTTTCCCTGGGAAACGGCAAAACCTTCTGTCTCTTTTTGCTTTTCTTTTTTATAGTAAGCAAAAGTCAGCGAAAGTGCTGCCATAGCAAAGATACATCCCACAAGTATTACTGACAGTGTCCTGTTACCATTTTTTACCTTACTCCGTTTTCCGTATTTCCTTTTTTCTCTACCGCCATTCTGGCGCATATTTAACACTCTCCTTTTTCACCATAGGCGATATGCAGACTCGTTTTTCAATTTATCATATAAATATGGGGATTTTATGGAGATGGAAAAAGCACCGTCCGCGGCCTGCTGACGATGCTCTTTTCTCACAATATTAACGGGGCAGAATCATTGTAAATACAGCCCCTTTTTCTGATCGGTTTGCTGCCTCAATGGTTCCTCCATGATTTCCAACAATTGCCTTTGTAATGGACAATCCGATTCCCATTCCCCCCGTCTTCTTGCTTCTTGACTTATCAACCCGGTAAAACCGGTCGAATAAATAGGGCAGTTCTTCTCCGGGTATTCCAATTCCGTTGTCAGATACCATAATCCGAACCTCACTTCCCCGATTCTGGTATTCTACTGTGATTTCTCCACCCTGGCTGGTATAGTTCAGTGCATTGGAAATAAGATTTACCATACATTGTTTTAAACGGTAATAATCACCATATACCGGAGCTTTATCTGGAAGAATTCCAATCAGGCTGATCTCTTTTTCTTTTGCAGTTATCTCAAAATCCCGAAATACAGCCCTGCATAAATCCCCAAATTCAAACTCTGACTGATCCAGAACCTGGTTTCTGTTCTCTAAATCGTACAATTCCTTTAACTGCTCAACAATCCCTACCAGACGCAGAATTTCTCCATGGCAGCTCTCCAGCCGGTTCGTCGTCGGATCCCATACACCGTCTATCATGGCTTCCATATGACTTTGTAAGTTGGCTAAGGGCGTTCTGAGTTCATGGGCCACATCCGAAGTGATCTGGCTCTTCTGTTTTTCTTCCAGTTTCAGAGCCAGTGACATTTCATTAATGGATTCAATCATCCTGCTTGTTTCCTGCACCGGAGATTTTTTCTCTACCAGAGCACCGTACTCTCCCCCGGCAATTCTCTGAGCCACATCAATGACGCTGGTAATTGGTTCTGACACCGACCGGGCTATTAAAAATCCTAAAACAATAACTATAAAAAGAGCTGCACAACCGATTAATACAAGGGAATGGTTTAAGCTCTTCAGTAAATCCAGCTCATCATCACTGAGGGAATAGGGACCATAGTAGCCTATTTTCAGAGTACCTGTTTTCGCACCTTCATATGTTAGAGAATAAGTTTCTTCCAGATAACTTCCGTTAAAATTGGGATACCTGCTTTGCATCAGATCTTTTGCATGGCTGAGTACCATATTACATTCCTGTCTTCTATGGTTTTTTATATCCCAATCGATTTCTTTGTTGATTGTCTGTACATGAATCAGGATTCCGTTCTGCAACGTAGCATATCCGATTACTTTAAGACCTTCCAGATCATAGGTTGCGGAAGCAGGAAGATAAAGCTGATCAATTTGTGAAATAATCTGCTGAGTCTGGTTTTTATGCTGCTTCTTTGCATACTCTTCAAATATTTTATCTGCTGTCAGATTAAATAAAAAACTCAATCCGAAAACAATCAGCAATGCCAGAACCGAATAGTATAAAATCAGTGTGTTTTTTAACGTTCTTTTCATGGTTTTTCTCCGGCAAACTTGTATCCCATCCCATGAACGGTGAGAATATAAACCGGCTTTTTCCTGTCATGCTCTATCTTTGTGCGAATGCTTTTTATATAAGTATCGATACTTCTGTCATAACCGTCAAAATTATTATCAAGGGCGTACATAATCAGCTGCTCTCTTGTGAAAATTCGGTTAGGGGCTTTTGCCAGGGTAATCAGAATTTTATACTCGGTAGGCGTCAGACCTGCATCTTCTCCCCGGACCCTTACATCTCCATTTTTGAAATCAATGACCAGATCTCCCTGATGAAATGACACAGGCACTCCTGTTAACTGATCGCTTTCCACTCTTCTTAGGACTGCTTCCACCTTAGCTACTACTGTTCTTGGGCTGAACGGTTTAAATATATAATCATCTGCCCCCATCTTAAGTCCGTTAATTAAATCTTTTTCCTCTGTTTTTGCTGTCAGCATGATAATCGGTACCCTGGAGTGAAGCCGGATCATATGGCACACATCTTCTCCCATCATATCCGGCAGCATTAAGTCCAATAGCAGCAAGGATACGTCGTTTTCCCGGAACAGCTGTATAGCCGTTGCTCCATCATAAGCACAAAGGATTTCATATTCCGCTTTCTCTAAATACGCCTTCAATACCTCCACTATTTTTTCTTCATCATCCACAATAAGGATTGTTCTATGCTTCTTCATAACTGATTCCTCCCTTTTTACCTGCAATCGTATCAAACGAATCGTTTTAAAACCAATCATATCAAATTATTATGAGAAAATTATGATCATAGCATAAGATTTTAATACAGCGCCTGATGCAAAAGCACAGGCGCTGTATAGTATCCTATTTTTGATGCTTTACATGGATTAAAGCATTCTCTATAATTTCAAATACGTGTTCATCATCTAAAGAATAATAGACAAATTTACCCTCTTTTCTGGATTTCACCTGGCCTGACCCCTTAAGAAGCCTCAATTGATGAGATATTGCAGATTTCGTCATATCTAGAATTACAGCCAGATCATTTACACATAATTCACTCTTTGATAACGCATACATAATCTTTATTCTGGTATCATCGCTGATTATTTTAAAAA
Organism: Paenibacillaceae bacterium; assembly: GCA_015057715.1. Classification (GTDB taxonomy): domain Bacteria; phylum Bacillota; class Clostridia; order Lachnospirales; family Lachnospiraceae; genus Lacrimispora. Next base: position 42,062 of record SVDS01000007.1, on the reverse strand, counting down.
ATGCAGAGAGAAGAGAAAAACAGCCGTCGTCTTCCATTTCTGATTTCACTTTTTCTGCCAATTCCTCATTAATCGCCTGACAGTCACACTTATTAATTGAATCTCCCATGCACACAGTATCCCTTCTAAACTTCAATTTATTAATTATACGTAATTGTTCTATCACACGTCAAGACGGAGAATGGAATTTATTCAAATTCTATCTACATAAAGGGAGGGGAATGGATAACCATTCCCCTCATGCATTATCGAATATCTTTTCGGTTGGGAACATAATCCCCTGTTTCCAGAAAAAAGGTAAGCATACGTTCTTTCAATTTTAAAATCTCACCCTGATAATCTCTTTCATTAATTACATTATTTAACTCCATGGGATCTTTTTCAAGATCGTACAATTCATCTGTCTCATACAAACGCCTGACATATTTTAAATTCCCCATCCTTATCATAACTGCCTTTGTATGCTCTGGCCCCTCACTGCACTGTGTATCAAGTCTGGGCCAGTATGGTGATAATGGACCGTGTCCCTTTTCCATGCAGTGCTCCTCCCCATGAAGCCTGCCTCCTTCGCAGAATACGGCATCCTTATGAAACTCCATGCCGCTTACCGCACCCAGAAGTGATTTTCCAAACTGCTTATACGGCAGACTGATTCCAGCCATATCTGCAACTGTTTCCGGAATATCCACCAGCTCTGCAAGAGCCTGGGTTATACGTGGGCTGCATTTATGTTCGCAGGAGGGCTTTATTAAAAGAGGGACATTGCTGATGGGGTTCTCAAAACAGTTCTGTACTTTTTCTGTTATTGTGTAATCCCCGGTGTAATCGCCGTGATCACTGAATACGATGATATTGGTATCATCATATACCCCTGTTTCCTTCAGTTTATCCGAAATTAAACCATACTGATAATCAAATCGTGAGACCATAGCCAGGTAAGTAGCTCTCAGCTCATCAAAACGATCCTCAGACCATCCGTTTAAGTTCTGTCTGGAATTAATCCCATATAGCATGGACGGTTTATCTTTCAAAGTTCCCACACCAGGTCTTCTTGGCGGCAGCTTCTTCCTGTCAATACTGGAATACCATGGTTCCTCACACCCGTAAGGCGGATGGGGAAAGGTCAGTGTCACATACAGAAAGAATGGCGGGGAATCTGCCTCTTTGCTTCTTCTTTCCAGATAATCCAATGCACTTTTTATACAGTTCCAGTCAAAACTCTCTTTCGCTTCTTCTTTATCCAGCTTTCCTGTATAGAAAGAATAATAATTATCGTCTTCTTCCGGTGTGACTACTGGATCCCCACCTTTTTTCTTGACACCAAAGACATTAATCTCCCCTTTTGTATCCTTCATGTCCACACCATTATAATACTCACTGCAATATTCTTCCTTGGTACGGTTTCCTGGTATTACGTCGTTTCTTCCTACCCAGATCACCTCATAGCCCGTCTGCTTCATAACCTTTAATATATTTGGTTCATCCGGATTCTGAAGAAAATGCATGGTGCGGTGTCCGTTTGTGTGTGGATATAAACCGGTAAGGAAACTGCATCTGGAAGGTACACATACAGGATTCTGGCAATACGCATTCTGAAATGACACACCCTCCTTTGTGAGCTTGTCAAGGTTGGGAGTAATGGATGCCGGATTCCCCAGGTGCCCCAGGGAATCACTGCGCATCTGATCTGCTACAAACAATACTATATTGGGTTTCTTTTCCACGTTGTCTCTCCTTTCCTGATTGTTTAAAGATCTTTCGGCAGATTTTCTTCCAATACAGCCTGTTTATCAAGAACTTTAAAAAACGGAAGATAGATCAAAGTCTGAATTGCGATTAATACAATCTGTAAAACTGCTATTTTCCATCCTCCTGCGACAAGTCCGGCAAACACCACCGGAGTGCCAAGAGGAATGGTTGTCCCATTAAGAGGAGGAATGATTCCAATCTTAATCATAAAATAGGAAATAAGAAACGTGATAATGGGAGTAATGATCAGCGGAATGACCATGATGGTATTTAACACCATGGGAAGACCAAATGTAATGGGCTCATTGATTCCGCAGACTCCTGCCGGAAGTGCCAGTTTTCCAAGGGTTTTATACCTTGAGCTTTTTGCAATAAAAGCCATAAGAATACAGAGTCCAAGAGTTCCGCCTGCACCACCAATGGAGGCAAAAATTATCCACGATGCATTGGTAATCAGATTGGGGCCTGCCACACCGTTTGCATATGCTTCCAGATTCTCAAGCCCTGCTGCCGTATATAAAACATTGATAAAAGGCATTACAATCATTCCGCCGTGGAGACCGAAAAACCACATGAGGGAGCAGACCAGTATGAACAGAATAAAGGTTGCTGGGCTGGCTCCAAGATTGGCCAGCGGTGCCTTCAGCATTGTATATACGAAACTATTTGCATCTCCAAAAGGCGTTAAGGAAAATAAAAACCGAATCAGTCCAAAGAAAAATGCAATGCTGAAGGCAGGAATTAAAGCGCTGAAGGATTTTGCAATTGTAGGCGGAACCTGCTCCGGCATCTTTAAGACTATATTGTTTTTAATAAATATCTGATAGATAAATGGTACAAGCAATCCCACAATCATAGCTGTAAATAAACCGGCAGCTCCCAGATAGGTGGTAGGCATTGCTCCGGCAATGGAGACGATTTCCTGACTTTTCTCCGCTTTTCCCGAAACGCCCAGAGGAATTAAAACCAGGAAAGAAAACAAACTCAGCGCTCCCACTATCGTGGAGACATTATCATCAAAATCATATTGCTCCGCCAACGCTTTTCCAATGAGAAAAACTGCGTATACTGCCAGCATATCCGTTGTCACCTTAGGTGCAAATCCAAATATTTCTTTTAAGTGAACGGCTTTGACAAGGCTCTGGTAGGGCGCAATCTGAAGATTGGAAAGAAGTGTAAAGATTGCACCTATCATTGTAATTGGCAAAAGTACTGAAAATCCATTGGAAATTGCTTTTAAAAATTTGTTCTTTGAAAGCTTTCCAGCCATTGGAACAAAATATTTTTCAATTAATCCCGTTAAGTTATTCATATATCCCTCTCCTTTTTAACATACCCTATATCTGCTGTACAGGTTCTACCCCAATAGTTTACATGCATCCTCCAACACTTTTTCCCCATTCATCATTCCATAATCTCTCATATCAATAACTGCTACTTTCATCCCCTTTGGCTGGAATTCGGCCTTGATTTCCTCAAAAAGATAACGCACCTGAGGTCCCAGCAGAAGAACTTCCGTCTCTCCCTTATATTTCCGGAATTTTGATTCAGGCATTGCTATAATCTCAACTTCCAGATTCTTACTTTCGGCCGCTTTTTGCATTCTCTGCGTCAGCATGGAGGTGGACATTCCAGCCGCACAAATCAACGTAATGTGTATCATATGATCTCTCCTTTCCACTTATTGACAGTTACTCTATAACGGCTGCAGACCGTTCTGTTTGATAAAGCTTTATAAACTCCTTTGCAAGATCCCTCACCGTCATGGCATTCATTAAATGATCCTGAGCATGAACCATGATAAGGCTCATATCAAGATGTTCTCCGGAAGCTTCTGCCTGTAATATTCCGGTCTGAAACTCATGGGCCTTCTCAATGGACTCATCCGCTTCCTTCATAAGCTGCCAGGCCAGATCAGGCTTCCCCTCTCTCGCCGCAGCAATTGCCTGCATTGCACAGCTCCTGGCATTTCCACCGTTTACAACCAGCTCCATCATAATTGTTTCAATTTTTATATCCATTTTTATTCTCCCCCGTTATCACTGTCTGATATTTTTGTCATCCATTAATAGCCCCATCAGCGTATCAAAAGTCGATTCCTTAATAAGCCTTAACACACTCCTCTGATTCAGCAGAAGATTCATGGTAAGCTGGTAAAAAGCCTGAAGCTGCTCCTGTTCCTCTTCACCAATAGACACAAGAAAAACTGCCTGCACCTGATTTGTGTTCCAAAGAATGGGTTTTCGTAAAATTCCCACACAAACAAAACTCTCTTCTGTCATTGTCATATATGGGTGCGGAAGCGCCGTTAGATTTCCAAAATCTGTCTGAGCCAGCTTTTCCCGTTTTAAAACAGCTTCATAAAATCCTTGAGGCAATTGTCTTACAGTACAAATCCGTCTGCATAGCTCTCCAATTATTTCTTCTTTGCTTTCCCCCTGGACATCTGTAAAAAACAGACGCCTGTCGTAGAATTCATAGAGAAAGCTTTTATTCCCCATAAACAGGATTTTTCTGACCGCCAGAATTTCTCTGTCCCCAAGAAAATCTTTCACTGAAATAACCGGAACCGGAACCGAAATTTCCAGAGGAACTGTGGTAAAAATATAATCCACTTTGCTTAAATCAAAATGATCCAGTTCATGCGTGTTGCAGGTATAAACCTGATTTAAATAATTGCCGAACTCCTCTTTATAGCGATAGGTTAACAGCTGGGCACTGCCCTTACCTGATGCACATACAATCAGAATATTTTTCTTTCCGTTATTTCCCTTTTCCTGCTCAAGTGCAAGTGCGAAAAGAAGGGCTATAAACCCCACTTCATCCTCTGACAGGCTCTTGTGGTAATGTTCGTTAAGAACAATGCATGCCTGACTGGAAATGGCATAAGCCAGAAAATAATTCTTTTTTGTTTCTTCCAGCAGAGGATTGTCAATTCCCATATCATACCGGATTCTGATGTCCAAAGGTACCATGTGCTGAGACAGCGATAGAATTAACTCCTGGTTTCGTCTGAAATCTATTTTAAAACTGTCATACACAGATTGAAGCATTTCTGTTATCAGATCCATAAGCCGCCTGGGAATTTCAGGTTTCAGCCTTTCACCTTCGTCTTCTCCAATACTTCTTTTTCCAGCCAGATGAATTGCCAGATATTTTATTTCAGACTCTGAAAAAGCAATTCCCAGACGGGTCTCCAGCTCTTTCCCCAGATCTTTAGCAATAACCATCTCTTTCTCGCCAAGGCTTAGCTGAAAAAAATCCGCCTCCTCTGCAGTCATATATAGTCCAGCCTTCATCCGCTTTGCTGCGATGTATATATGAATAATCAGATTTTGAAACAAAACCTCGGACAATTTGATGTTATAATCTCTGATGCAGGTAAGAAGTGTGTCTGCAATGGTCTTCATCTCGTCCGTGCTTCTGCGGCGGTGCCCCTGTAAAATAAAATCCGGTTTCATCAGATAATTGGAAATACACAGCCTCTTGTCAAATTCAGCCCCCTCTGCTCTTATGCCATAATGAGGTTTGCGTACCAGCCTGACACCGTATTTCAAAAGCATGTCCTCTGCTTTTTTTAAGTCTCCTGTCAGCACATTTCTTGATACAAATAAAAAGGCACTCAAATCATCCAGTTTTACATAGTCCCTGCTGTTAAGCAGGCACGAAAGAAGATACAAAATCCGTTCCTGGGAAGATTCAGGCAAAGTGCTTTTGTCCAATGACAGAGAATTAATTAATTCCTGATATAGAGCTGGATTGGTTATTGAAATACAATATCCATATCCCTGTTTGGATAAGACATGGGCTCCCCAAGGCAAAAGCTCGTGATCTAATTCCTTCACTCTTGTCCTGACTGTTTTCTCACTGAGTCCCAACTGTTTTGCAAGTGCTGCTGCCGTGATATATTGATTACAGGTAAGTTTTGAGAACAAAAGCTGCTGCCTTCTGTCAATCAAGATGATACCTCCTTTCGGTAATTTCATTATAGCATCGGGATAATGAAACTCAACCAGGTTATTTTCCGTATTCATTACGGTAATTTAATTAAATGAGCTTATATATAAACAAAAAGGAAACAGCCCGGCTCCATTCATGGGGAACCGGGCTGATCATTTAAGAAAGACGAAGCAGCTCTTTCTGTTTTTCCTGATCGCCTTCTAAAAGGACTTCAATTGTTTTAAATTTATCTGAATTGGTTACTATCACTGCAGTTGTAGTCGCATAACCGCTTTTCCTTATCTCCTCTAAAGAAAATTTCATAATCTGCTGTCCGCATTTTATTGAATCTCCTACTTTTACCTGTTGGCTAAAGCCTTTCCCTTTCATCTCCACTGTGTCCATTCCCACATGTATGATGAGTTCAACACCCTGTGTACTTTTTAAACCAATGGCATGCTTTGTGTCTGCAATCAAAATAACCTCTCCGTCAAATGGGGCGTATACAATTCCTTCCTCAGGTATAATACCAACTCCTTTTCCAAGTATGCCTTCCGAAAACACACCGTCCTTAATTTCGCTTAATGATATTACTTTACCGGTAATCGGCATATAAACGTTTTTTCTGCTGCTGAATTTCTGTCCTAATTTTTCAAATAATCCCATATTATCTCCTTAATTAATTGTATTATTTTTTATGATCCGATTAATGTGTATCATCAGATAAAGTATCTCGTCCTGGGTTATCTCTGCATGCAGCTGGTCAGCCACCCTGTCGCTGATTTGTACGGCACAATCGTAGGTCTCCGGCTTTTCAGCTTTCAGAGTTTCAAATAAAGCTCCATTATCATCTATAAATTGTTTTTTTTCTATAATTCGCTTCAAAAAATATCTGAAATGCATTACAAACCTGTTATAATTAAACCCTTCCCTGTCTATCTCTGTTTCAAATGTCTGTTCAATCATTTCAGTGACCTCATCAATCAGCTGATCCGTTTGGAACTCCCCGTTGGTTTCACCCATGTTTTCTTCTTCTGCGTTTACAAAGTGCATTGCGATATTGGTTATTTCGCTGTCGGGTAACTTTACGCACAGATTCCTTTCAATCAGCCCAACTGCATATCTTGCCAAGTTAGTTTCTGCCGGATACAATTGCTCGATATCATAGGAAAAAAGCATTTTCATTTCCTTGTATTTTTCTATACGCTTTAATGCAAAATGAATATGATCCGCAAGTCCTGGCAAAAGATTGGGATTTAAACTACAATCCAGTGTCATTTGAGCTTTTTTAACAATAATAGCCGAAACCTCAAAAACTTCCTCTGGTATTTCCTCCAGTAATTTATAAAAGCTCTGGTCCATTCGATAAAAGGTCATTGAAATGGAACTAAGATCCTTGATCTCATAAGGCATATTGGGAAAACCAATTCCTTTGCCAAAAGCAATTAACTCTTTTTTATTATTATCCACACATAATGCAACATTATTGTTAATCTTTTTTATAACCTTCATAATATTTCCTCACTTGAAAGTACGTAAATAAACAAAAAAACTCCCTGAAAGCATACCAAATAAAACAGGTAATGCCTCAAAGAGTAACAATCCTTATAATGGATTAAGTATAGGGAAAAAACAGCGTTATGTCAACGTGTAAAATCTAATTAAAATAGCGGTTATTATTTGTGCACTATACACAAGGGGGATTTTTGATTGAAGATTAGAGAAATTTTTAAAAATACTGCACTATTTAATATATTTGGGAACCAGAGAAATTCGGTCTCAATTTTATAAATAGTGCAGTCGATGACGAAAAAATAATTATATATTCTTATGTATTACTTTTTTGCAGTAGCTGCAGTTTTTGTAGTAGCTGCAGTTTTTGTAGTTGCTGCAGTTTTTGTAGTTGCTTTCTTTGCTGCTATTTTATTAACCTTTGCTGCTTTCTTCTGATTTTTTACTGCTTTTGTCTTTTTTGCAGTTGCTTTTTTATGTGTTTTAGCCTTGCTGGTCTTCTTTGCAGCTGCTTTTTTATGTTTCTTTACTTTAGCTGCTTTTTTTGTAACGGCTTTCTTATCTGTTTTTACAGCTGCTGCCTTTGCGGAATCAGCTTTTGCTGCCTCTGTTGTTTTTGCTGCTTCTGTTGTTTTTGCTGCTTCTGTTGTCTTGGCTGCTTCCGTTGTCTTGGCGGCTGTACCTGCCTTACTTGCCTGTGTTGTTGCTGCTGCTTTTGTAGGGTTTACTGCTGTTGTTGCAGCCTGAGCTGGAATGGCTACTGTTCCTGTGATCAGCATAGCGGTTGTTAAAAGAGATGTTATTGATTTCATTGATTTCTTCATAATTGTTATTCCTTTCATTGGGGGAGATTTTTTCTTTTCTGTTTGAAATCATACTACCATTTACTGACGCATTTCAAAGGTGAAACTGTGGCAAAATTGTGGCAGCTCTATGAATTCCAAATAGAAAATGATAAAATAAACGAAACAGCCGAAAGGAAGGGTTATAGATAAATGGAAAAGAAACGAATTTACCTTGCAGATGACGAACAGCCCATCAGGGATTTAATACAGCTTTTTCTGGCTGCTGAGGGGTTTGAGGTACAGACATTTCCAGACGGAGACCAATTGTATGCCGCCTTTGATAAAAATCCTTCAGATATGGTAATCCTAGATGTTATGATGCCTGGTACGGACGGGCTGGTATTGTGCCGCGAGATCAGGAAAAGAAGTAATGCACTGATTGTAATTGTTTCTGCCAGAGACAGCGAAGCAGACCGCATAGCCGGAATCACCTTAGGATCTGATGATTACTTAACAAAGCCTTTTTCTCCTATGGAGCTTGTAACCAGAGTAAAAGCGCTGTTTCGTAGGATGGAGTTGGACTTAGGCAGCTACAAGGGAGATATCTATCTTTTCGGAAATATTAAGGCTGATGTAAATAAAAGAGAGTTTTCCGTTAACGGAAAGACACTTGATGTTACTCCCACGGAATTCGCCCTTATGGTCTATTTATTGGAAAGAAAGGAACAGGCAGTGTCCAGGGAAGAGTTGCTAAAGCATGTCTGGAAATTTGATTTTGAAGCAGATACCAGAGCAACCGATGATGTGATTAAAAGACTGCGAAAAAAACTGGCGGCTGCGGAAGCAGATGTAAAAATACAGTCTGTCTGGGGTTTTGGTTTCCGCCTGGAATTAGGAGATACCCATGAAGAGTATAAAAAATAAAATCCAGAAGCCATTTTTAATCCTTCTCATACTGATTCCGCTGGCCACCCTTATATTATTTAATCTTTCCTTTCGGATTTACAGCAATGCAACTGCCAAAAATGAATTAAAAACTACAATCCGTGCAGTGGAAAAAGAAATAAAAAGTGAACTGGAAACAGACGGAGGCCAGCCCTCAGAGAAGAAAGCATTGATTATGGCAAGGAATATCCTCATGGCCCTTAAATCCTCTCATTTTTCACAAGGTATGGATTTCTATCTTCTGGACCGGAATGCAAAACCTGTATTTCCATCACAGATAAAGCTTGCCCCCTCTCAGATTGCATATTTAGATGTCATAAAGGATCAGTATCTTGAGATGAACCAGGGCACCGTTTACACCATTCCTGTAAACGGTAAAAAGTACTTCACCATCGCCTATTCCCTGAACAATGACGATTTAAGCAATCTAACCGCCGTATTTGTCCTTCCGGCAGACCGAATGAATAAATATCTGGGAGCAGTCAATCTCATCCTTTTTGCCATCATGCTTCTTGGTATCCTGATCGCCATCTATTTTTCAGAGAAAATTGCGGAACATATTACAGTCCCTATTACCAGGCTTGGTGTGCTTTCCCTGCAGATCGGACAGGGGGATTTTGATGTGAGCCATTTCACCATTCCTCAGGATACCCTGGAATTTAAACAACTTTATGATAACATCTGTATCATGGTGGGAAGGCTGGAGACCTATGACAAAAATCAGAAGACATTTCTGCAAAATGCTTCTCATGAACTTCGAACCCCACTCATGTCCATTCAGGGGTATGCCGAAGGAATTGAAAGCGGCATATTCCCTGATACAAAAGAAGCAGCTCAGATTATCAAACGTGAAAGCATACGCTTAAACGAACTTGTGAGTGAACTGCTCACACTCTCCCGCTACGAAAGCGGAACTTACAAACCACAGTGGGAAGAGGTCAACCTGTGTCATTTATTAAAAGATTATACCCAGCGGCTTATGGGGCTGGCGGCTAAATCAGAGAAACAGTTAGAACTGCTTCTGCCGGAATATGACGTAATGATTCAGACTGACGATGTGATTCTCTCTCAGGCAGTTATTAACATCGTATCCAACTGCATGCGCTATGCCAGACAGAAAGTAACCATCTCCCTGGAAAAAAAAGGCGGAATCGTCTCTTTAATCATATCAGATGACGGAGATGGCATTCCCCAAAACGACATTCCCTTTATCTTCGACCGTTTCTATAAAGGAAAAAATGGTAATTTCGGTTTAGGGCTTGCTATCGCAAAATCTGCAGCAGAGCTGCTGAACGGCAGAATTAAAGCGTATAACCAGGAACAGGGAGCTGTTTTTGAAATATTATTTTAGAATGTCTGTTTTTTTCCTGTTATTGTATTTTTCAATGGGCTCCGGTCCTCTGACCACAGTACGGAGGACTTTAAGCCCGCCTTCTTCATCGGCTGCGATCCTCCAGTCAACCATCAGAATCTCACCATTAATTATCTCAATACCTGATATTCCTCTTGTCCGGGTACAGCAGCCAGTGTTAAAATAGGGGAGATCATTTTCATTTGGGAATTTAGGCCTGTGGGTATGACCGCAGATCAGCATAACCTTTTTTTTCTTAATCCATTCATCATAGATCCGTTCTATCTTATGCCTCTTAAACAAATTACGGGCAGGGCTTGTGGGATTGTCAAAACCCACCAGATGGAGATATCTCCAAAAATAGCGCAGCAGCAGCATAGACACAACCCATAGCTGATCGTTCATAACATCTCCCTGATGTCCATGAAGTACAAAGATCTTCTGCCCGTTTTCTTTATATTGTAAAACCAAAGCCTCTTTTGGTTTGATTCCCTTAAATAAATCTACCGTCTTTTGATTGTAATAATCATAAAATTGATAATAATTGGCTTTTACAAAATGTTTGGATTTAAGATAAATATTATGATTCCCATATAACATGAGGAACCGCCCGGAATCATAAAACTTCTTCATTACAGTAAACACATCCGTGTGGGCCAGCCTTATGACACTGAAATTTTTATATTCCCATAATTCATCGCCGTCGCCCACTTCTACATAAACATAGTTTTCTTTGTAATAATAATTTAAAGCATGTAAAAAAATGTTCTGGTTCCGGATAAATTCATCTGAAACGCTGTCATCCCCACGGTGGCTGTCACTAAAAAATATAAATTTAGAATTTTTATCAAAGGTTATGGTTTCAGCGTTTTTAAATGTTTTTGTCAGTCTCTTATTTGCTTTCATATGAACTCCAATTTGACTTTTTTATTAGTATAAAACTTATTTAAGCTTTTATACTGTTGAAAGCCGGGAAAACAAATACCGTTCCTTTATGTATCACGGTTTCCTGCATATTCCAAATTCTATTGCTTTCTTTGGACATCCATCCACGCATTCCAGGCAGTTAATACATTCCGTACTATCTACTCTTCCTGATTTAACCATCTCAGCTATATTAAGCCCCATTGGACAGATCTTGCTGCATTTGCCACAGGAGACGCAGTTATTGGGTTTCGCTTTCAACCGGAATCTTGGTATATGAAGAGTGTCCGCTATTGTTTCGCCAATTACCATAAACGGAGCCATCCAGCAAAGACTATGGCACATTCCACGTTTGCCAGTCATCAGAGTAAATAAATAGATAATCGACATCACAATTCCATAAATGATAAGGTATAGTGCATTAATGTCTAAAAAATACAGGAAATCTGCTTTTAATGGACGATTATGTATCCAAAGAAAAACGATGAATGAAAACCAAACCAGCCAGATCATATACTTGGTCATATTCTTCCACCTGCTGTTCCAGTGTCGGCTGTTAGCACCGGCAATAAAATCCTGCACAGCACCTCCAGGGCAAAGCCATCCGCAGAAAAGCCGGCTTCCAACAACCGAAAATATCAGGAGTAAACCAAAAATCATTGCACTTCCATTTAAAACACCTTGTGTGGCAGATAAAACAATAACAAAAGGGGATAAAAGAAAAAATGTCATTGGAAACATTAAAGCAGAAAAAACTAAAATACCTTTACGAACTCGTTGTCTCATTATAGTATACTCCTTTTTTAATTATAAGCCTGTTATTGATATGATGGCAGTTACCGGATCTATTTTATGTATTTTAATGATATAACATTATGATATGTTAGTCAATATAAGATTTTTCTGACAGCCTATTTTTCATTATTTGATGATTGATTTAATTTTTAGATTAATGTATACTGTCAATACATAATTCTCGTAAGCGTTCACGTAAGCCAACGCACTGTCTGACCTGCATGGTTGGAGGGTGTGTTTTTTGTGTTCTCCTTCAGGCAGGAATATTAATAAAAAGGAGATAAAAGCTATGAGAAAAGAATTGGATTTGGAGACTGATACATTGGAAAGATATCAGACTTACATCGAAGATCTGTACAGTGTTACAGCATTTCTGCAAAAAAAAGAATTTGTAAGCAAAACCGGTTGGAAAGATTTTGTACCGGTTGTGGATGACAGCACGGCCCGCTTTCTGCAATTAATATTACAGATGAAAAAGCCAAAGACTATCCTTGAAATTGGTACCAGCATCGGATTTTCGACAACTTCCATGGCACTGACTGCCAGAGAGTATGGAGGAATCATCACTACAATTGAGTATGATCCTGCTACTGCTGCACAGGCGAAAAATAATTTTGTTCGCTCAGGCGTTGACAATACCATACAAATCCTGGAGGGTGATGCATGCCAGATTGTCCCTGGCTTTTCAGATGCCTCTTTTGATTTTATTTTTCAGGATGTGGATAAACAGCTTTACCCCTGTCTGCTTAAGGATTGTATCCGGATTCTAAAACCTGGCGGTGTTTTCATTGCCGATGATGCCTTATTTCCTGTGATGGACTTAGATTCAAAGTGGGGGGATCAGGTGAAACCTGTTGGTGAGTTCAACCACATTGTGGTAAATTCTACGGAACTGAGCAGCACGCTGCTACCAATTGGAGACGGAATGATTGTTGCAGTAAAAAAATAATCTATTACTTTTTGTAACTATCAATCAAAAATAAAACAGACTGACTTCATTTTTTGGAGTCAGCCTGTTTTGCTAGCTTTCAATAATATCTAATATTTCTTTCATGGATGCCTGAAATTCGGTATCCGAGGAATTTTTAAAGATTAACAGATCATCGTTACAGTCTGGATCGTCTAATTCTTCTGGTATTTCAAAATTAACACCTGCTATATATTCTTCCCAATGGTCCAGCTTCCACTGGTCCCGGTCACTATTTCGCTCAATCATCCTCTGCCTGCATACTTCCACATCTGTCTGAACCCATATTACGGTAAGCTTTGCATCTTTTTCTGCCAGCCTTTCCCGCAGGGCATTCATATACCCGATATCTCTTATTTCTCTTGTAAATGGGGCATTAATCAGAACAATATCATCATAGTCCAAAGCTTCCATGGCAAGATCAACGATTGCCATATACTCATAATCCCGGATATTGGCCTCAAAAAAATCAGAACTTCTGTTGTATTCCTGACCGGCTACCTCGAATATCTGCTTGGATAAAACAATCAGAGTATCCTTGTCAAGATAAACAACATGCTTTAAATTCCTGGCAAGCTGTTTGGATATATATGTTTTACCGCTTGCCGGAGGGGATGTTACTAAAATCAATCGTTTCATATTTATCACACTCCTGTCCTGTTTTAAATCCGGATATTCCACTCACTTCCCACCTATTATATCACGATTGTTAATCATAGCATATCCTGTAGATTTTTTTGAGCAGAATAGATGGACTTGTTATCGTTAAAGACATAAGCCACGCAGCATACCAGGAAAAAATACGGCACATAAGAATATCCAAAAACCTCTGCTCCTATAAAAACAGGAGCCAAAAGAGTATTGGTAGCACTGCCGAAAACTGCCGTATATCCCAATGCCGCAGCAAATTCAACGGGCAGGCCAAGTATCACCGCCAGAGCAGTTCCAAGACTTGATCCAATGGAGAACAGAGGGGTAACTTCTCCTCCCTGAAATCCCGCTGCCAATGTAATTATTGTTAAAACAAATTTTAAAATCCAGTCCCACTGGTATATCTTATCGCCATGAAAGCTTGCAGAAATCAGGTTTGTACCAAGACCGGAATACCGTCCCATTCCTGACAGAATCAATAAAATCACCAGGAATGTTCCTATTATGGCTATTTTACTGACAGGACTCTTAAACCGGTTATTTAATTTGTCCTTCACCAGTTTTAAGCCATGTGCGAACATTGCGCCCACCAAACCAAAAATAATCCCTGATAAAATCAATTTTATAATAAATACAGGATCCAACTGTATCTGTGTCTGAAGATTATAATGAAATTTTTCCAGACCCAGGCCGCCGGAAACCCAGGCTGCCACAAAAGCTGCAATGACTGCAGGGAATAAAGCAGTATACTGCAAAGAACCCGCGATTAATACTTCAAGTGCAAAGAAGCATGCGGCAATGGGGGTCTGAAACAATCCGGAGAATCCAGCTGCCATACCTGTGATCAGAAATACCTTTGAATGGGAAACCATGTTCAGTCTACGGCCCACCCAGTGAGAAACTGTTGCACCAATCTGTACTGCAACACCTTCACGTCCAGCGCTGCCGCCAAAAAGATGGGTCAGCCATGTGCCGATTACTGTAAAAGGGATCAGCCGCAGCGGAATTTCTTCTTCCTCTCCATGACCCACCTGAAAAACCAGCCCCATTCCTTTTACACATTTCCCCCCAAACAAAGAATATGCTTTGGCTATGATTACTCCTGCTGCCGGTAAAAATAATATAAGGGGGAAAAAATAGCGTTCCCGGACACCGGTTAAAAAAATCAGCATTTTACCAAAACCTGCATCAAGTACTCCTACTACAGCTCCGATTACCACTGCACATATCCCCAATATAAAAAGCTGCCTTATATTTTTCAACTTTTCTAAAAACATTGTAATTTCACTCCTTAATAAAAAAATAACTGATCATTTCCGTATATTCAAAATAGTACTAAGTTTACTTTCTTTTTCAGACCTTGTCAAGTACACTCCTGTAAATAACTGTATAAAAATGGTAGAAACCTGTTTGTAAATGTGATATGCTCTGATAAAGTAAAAATCAAACCGCCTGAGTATAAAGGAGATTAAAGTTAATGATTTTCGAGATAACAGATACTATTCATGAAACCGATGAAAAATATATTTTTGACGGCTTGCTGGAATATAATTTAGAAAGAATTGAAGACAAAAATCCCAGGGATCTGGGGATCTATCTTCCGGATGAAACAGGTAGAAAAATTGCAGGGTTAATCGGCAGCACCCATGGAAACTGGCTGTTTGTAAAATATCTGTGGGTAAGCAAAGAGTTACGGGGAAAGCAGATCGGAAGTGAAATTTTAAAACAGGCAGAAGAAACTGCAAAAGAACGTGGTTGTAAGTATTCATTTTTAGATACTTTTAGTTTTCAGGCGCCTCAGTTTTATAAGAAACATGGATACAGGGAAGTCTTCACATTAGAGAACTATCCAGTAACAGGAAAGCGCTATTACTTTACCAAATCTCTATAAATAACAATAGTAAGGCAGGAAATCCCGTGGTACACAGCACCGGGATTTCCTTGCGTCATAGAAGTGTCCTTTTTTGTTACTTTACCAATCCTTTATTTTTAGCATAATCACAAACAAAGAACGTGAATGCAAATATCAATAATATGAATGCTGACAGTAAATCCCATATATCAATTATAGGTTCAGATATCATTCTTGATAATATTACATTTATAATTAACATGAATGGAATGGATAACAAAAAAGTTATTCCTCCAGCAACTAATTTTCTTTCTCTTAAGCGATTGAAAATCACAAATAAGATCCATAAGTACACTGTCGAAATAATTGCCATAATTGCACCAACTGAAAAAATAGCATTAATTTTTATAAGGCTTCTCAATATAAATAAATATGGAATGATAAAGATACTTACTGATATCAGGCTTCCATTAATTCCCTTCCTCCCTGATATAATAATTGGGTACGATACAACCCAGGTAAAAATAATGGAACTGATGGGAATGAGAGACCACGTTAAATCACCAGATATTGCAATATCACAAATGGCGCACACTATTATTCCTATTAAAAGAGCTATTGAAAAAACAATTGAAATAATTATATTTTTACTCATGTTATTTTCATCTTTTCTTTTTAGTGCAATTAAATTTTCATCTGCTTTTTTTTCATAATTTTCCGTAACAACTACCTCCCCGCTTAATAAATCATTAACTGTAATACCTAATATTTCACAAAGTTCTAACATTATAGAAGAATCAGGCATACTTTTTCCTGTTTCCCATTTAGAGACAGCTCTGTCTGTAATATTAAACTTTTCTGCTAATTGGGCCTGAGTCAATTTTTTCTCCTTGCGACATTTAGCAATAAATTTTCCAATTTCAACCTGGTTCATCGCAGTGGCTCCTTTCCTATCGAACTTTACACCTTTTTGCCGGTGATATAAACGAACCATAAGTTGAATTAAGGCAAATCAACCTATGGTTGGGGAGTAGTTTTCTATAAAGTTCGCTCGCTATTTTCAGTTTAGCATATAACCATGCAATTTTAAAGAATTATATTAGCATCGAATATCAAATATACTTCTGTAAATAACTGCATAAAAATGGTAGAATCCGTTTACTAAATGTGATATGCTCTGATAAGAAAAATTTGTACACCCTGAATATTAAGGTTCATTACCAAAACTCTTTCGTTTCGGAGGCAAAAATCATGAAATCTTTCAAAAATAAGGGTTTTAAAGAAATAATAAAATATATTTTAATAACGTTAGTAATCATTGCCGTTACCACCGGAATCGGCTGGATTTTTCTAATGATTGGCTTCCCTGAAACAAACATCGTTATTGTTTATCTTCTTTCTATTTTAATTACTGCCCGCTTTACAAGGGGATATACTTACGGTCTTGTGGCTGCTGTAGTAGCTACCTTTACCTTTAACTATTTTTTTACAGAACCCTACTACACTCTTTCAGTCAGCGATCCAACTTATTTCATAACATTTGGTATTATGACAATCACAGCAATTATCACAAGCACACTTACTTCGAAAGTAAAACAAAATGCTTTGGAGTCACAGGAAAAAGAAGCGGAAACAAGTGCATTGTTTCACCTTACCAACCGATTAACGGATGCCGCTGATATAGCCGATATTGCAAGTATCACAACAGGAACCATCAGCGGTATTATCAATTGCCGTGCTGCCTGTTTGTGCTTTGACGAAAGCGGTCAGCCAGAGCAGAGCTTTATTCAGCAATTGAACAGCAATCAACAGGTGCGAAGAAAAGTGGATGATACGGCTGAAGTGAAGCACCGGATAGAAGGTTTGAGGAGCGGATATTCCATAGGGAGCGAATTTTACGACTGGCCAATTTACGGCAGAGAATCCATACTTGGAATTCTTAGAATACCGAAAGAACATGCAGTTTCTATGGGGGAGCCTCAAAAACGTCTGCTTCGTTCCATGATTGAAAGCACGGCCCTTGCCATGGATCGTTTTCGAAGTGCCAGACAACAGCAGGAGTCACGAGAGGAAACAATCCAGGAGCGGTACCGCAGTAATCTCCTGCGGGCTATTTCTCATGACCTGCGCACACCCCTTTCCGGTATTATGGGCACATCAGAGATACTTATGGACATGACCGAACCACAGGATCCAAGATATGATCTGGCAGAAGGGATTCATAAAGATGCGGACTGGCTGCATTCACTGGTTGAAAACATTTTAAGTCTGACCCGGCTGCAGGATGGACGGCTCACCATTACAAAACAGCTGGAAGCCGCAGAAGAAGTTGTGGGCGGAGCTGTAGGGCATATCTTAAAGCGCCATCCGGAATACGAAATTACGGTAGATGTCCCTGAAGAAGTTCTGCTTGTCCCCATGGATGCAAAATTGATTGAGCAGGTGCTGATTAATTTACTTGATAATGCCATTAAGCAAACACCGCCCACTGGTGAGATTAAAATTACAGTGAGTCAGGAAAACAACCTCGCCGTCTTCTCCGTCGCGGATTCCGGGTGCGGCATAGCAGTATCAGATTTGCCCAATATTTTTCAGATGTTTTATACCACTCATACCGGAAAAGCGGATTCCCAAAGAAGTGTTGGCCTTGGGCTGCCTATCTGTGAAGCAATAATCAAAGCTCATGAAGGCACCATCGAAGGTCATAACCGAGCTGACCAGATGGGTGCTGAATTTATATTCACCTTGCCAAAGGAGGATCACAATCATGCAAAACCGGAATGAAAAAATCCTGATTGTAGAAGATGATTCACAGATTCGTAACTTTATCTGCTATTCACTGAAACAGGAAGGTTTTTCTTATATCACTGCAGGAACTGCACAGGGTGCACTGTCAACACTGGTTACGGAGCAGGTTGATCTTATGCTTCTTGACCTTGGACTTCCTGATTTTGATGGAATGGAAGTGATAAAAAAGGTTCGTGAATGGTCGGAAATGCCTATTATTGTAGTCTCCGCACGGGATCAGGATAAGGAAAAAGCATCTGCACTGGACAATGGAGCGGATGATTATCTCACAAAACCATTTTCATCCATGGAACTTATGGCTCGAATCCGGGTTGCCATCCGCCATCTGCACAAAGCAGGAGGCACCCGGTCACAGACTATTTTAGCTGTAGGGGAACTTAAAATTGATCTGGATAAACGTCTGGTGTATCTTGATGACAGCGAACTGCACACCACCCCACTGGAATACAGCCTGCTTTCTTTATTTTTCAGAAATATTGGAAAAGTACTGACTACAAACTATATTATTAAAGAAATCTACGGGCCAGGGTATGGATCTGACACTCAGGCTCTTAGAAAGCTGATGGCGGGTCTAAGACGGAAAATCGAAAAGAATCCGGCGAAACCACGTTATATCCTGACAGAAATCGGGGTAGGATACCGGCTTTCCGACGTATAAATACAACTTTATTTTTCATATAAGACTATTTCCATAACCCGGAAATGGTCTTTTTTTCATCCTCACAGCTTTCTCACAGGATATACTGGTCTCTCACACCATGCTCACAGCCTTTTTGATAGGATAAATGTGTAAGAAATCTGCAAAGGAGGTTCCGCTCAATGGCAAGGAAAGAATTAAACGAAAATAAAGAAACTCTTACAGCCCTCTGTGAGACGATACGGGATCTGATCAGTATGCAGGACTATCAGACGTGTGAAACCATGATCTGCCAGGCAATTGGAGCATACCCTCATGCGCCGGAGCCCCATAATCTGATTGGAATCCTGCTGGAAAAAACGGGGGATCACCCAGCTGCCATGAAGCACTTTCGAGCAGCCTGGGCACTAGATCCCACATATCTGCCTGCACGGCAGAATCTGGAATGCTACGGAACATTCTTCTCAAATGGCAGGTGTGCTTATGATGAGAATGATTGTATAACGGATGGCAATGGCCATTAGGAGGAGTTGAATATGAAAATCCAAATAAACAAACAAAAAAATGAAAATTACACAATTATCATTGGGTGCGGCAGATTAGGTGCGAACCTGGCCAATACCCTTTCCGACAACGGGGAAGATGTTCTGATTATTGACAAAAACAAAGAAGCGTTTCGAAAATTGTCCCCTGCTTATGGCGGACTTTCCTTAAATGGCGATGCTACAGACTTAGACATTTTGCAGGAAGCGCAAATAAACAATGCAACTACGGTAATCGCAGTTACCAATAACGATAACGCAAATATACTGGTCGCTCAGGTTGCGCGAGAAATATTCCACATTGAACGTGTTATAGCAAGGCTGTATGATCCGGAAAGAGAATACGTTTATCATGAATTTGGTATCGATACCATATGCCCTGCGGTCTTGTCTGTAAAAGAAATAGATAAAATATTATCCAGGCCCGATATGCTTAAGGATACATTACAGGAGGCACAATCATGAAAACAAAGGTATTGCTGGTTGGTGGAAGAAGCAAGGCAAAATCTCTTGCTGTTTCGTTAATCAATAAAGGATATCAGGTAACCGTCATTAATGATACATTGGAAGACTGTGTGAAGCTGTCTGAAATCGACAGACTTACTGTGATTCATGGAGATGGAACACGTCCGTTTGTATTAGAAGATGCAAGCGCCCAGGATGCGGATATCGCCATAGCCATGACTGCAAAAGACGAAGATAATCTGGTTATCTGCGAATTGTGCAAGAAAAAGTTTCAGGTAAAAAAGACAGTCGCACTTTTAACCGATCCGAAAAAAACTGACTTTTTTTACAAGATGGGAATCGACAGCGTTGTCTGTGCTATTACTGCAATTACCGGTATTATTGAACAACAGGCTTTTGTAGATAAGATAACAACATTAATTCCCATTGGGGAAGGGCGGGTCAATATTGCAGAGGTTCCTATTCCCGGCACTTCACCGGCTGTGGGTAAAAAGCTGTGGGAAATTAATCTTCCAAAAGAAGTGATTGTGGGCTGTATTCTGCGTGGAGATACGACCATGGTTCCCAGAGGTGACACCCGGATTCTGGCCGGTGATATGCTTGTCCTGATCTCCTCGGATAAACAGGAAATGGCCGCCATTCAGGAATTGACAGGAAGGTGACAACATGACCCGTAAATTTTATAATCGCAGTAATATAGGAAAACTCATGCTTCTGATCGGTATCCTTGTGGCGGTGCCTCTGGTAATCATTCCATTTTATCCACAGGATACAATCTATATGATACCGTTTATTCTTCCATCACTTGGCTCTATCGTACTTGGCAGTATCCTCTGTCTCATGAGGAAAAAGGAAGAATCCACGTTTGAATGGCGTACTTCCATGCAGCGCAGCAGCCTTACAGTTCTGTTTGCATGGGGCTGGGGTGTCCTGATTGGCGCCGGACCATTCGTACTGGGCGGACAGCTCACATTTGTTCAGGCACTGTTCGAGGCAGTCAGCGGCTGGACGACTACCGGCCTTTCTGTCATGGATGTGACTATAACTCCTCATATCTATCTGTTCCACAGAAGTTTTATGCAATTTTGCGGAGGCCTGGGATTTGTAATGATGATGGTAATGCTGATACAGGATAAACAATCCATGAATCTGTATAACGCTGAAGGGCATCCGGATAAGCTTCTGCCAAACTTAAAAAAGACTGCTCAGACCATCTGTCTGATGTATAATGGATTTTTAGTAATAGGAACCGCAGCTTATGTAATTGCTGGTATGAGTTTGTTTGATGCAGTCAATCATACCATGTGCTCTCTGTCTACCGGTGGATTTTCAACCAGATTAAACAGTATCGGGGAATATAACAGCTTTCCCATAGAGATTATAACAATAATTCAAATGTTAATAGGCACCACAAATTTCGCTGTACTGCTGCTTCTGACAAAAAGGAAATGGAAACAGGTATGGAAAGTCAGCGAAGTCCGCTTCATGTTTCTTGTGCTGATACTTACTGTTCCTGTTACGGCATTTTCTCTGATACACAGTATGAATATGGGTGTGCCGGAAGGACTTCGCCGGGCTTTGTTTGATGTAACCTCTGCACTTTCAACAACCGGCTATTCCAGTATGAGCTATACCTCCTGGCCGCCGCTTGCAGTGAATATGCTGATATTAACCATGTTAATCGGCGGCGGCATCGGTTCCACGGCTGGCGGTATCAAACTGACCCGTGTTTATCTGATGATCCGTACTGCCCTGTTAAATATACGCAAACGCCTTACTTCACCAAGAAATGTGGAGACGATCTACTACTTCAGGGCACAGGGAAAAACGGAGATTGACACCACTCTGGCAACGGATACGACTGGTTTT
Organism: Paenibacillaceae bacterium; assembly: GCA_015057715.1. Classification (GTDB taxonomy): domain Bacteria; phylum Bacillota; class Clostridia; order Lachnospirales; family Lachnospiraceae; genus Lacrimispora. Next base: position 20,271 of record SVDS01000007.1, on the reverse strand, counting down.
GTAACAACTTATCTGTTTCTTTATATCATCGGCACATCTCTGATTACAGTAACTTCCAATTGTTCACTGACAGAGGCCATGTTTGAATTTGCTTCTGCCCTGGGTACGGTAGGTCTGTCCATTGGACTCACCTCTCCTGCTACCGGCAATGCTACGCTTGTGGTGGAAATGCTTGGTATGATGCTTGGAAGACTTGAAATTTTTATTGTTTTAACAGGAATTTATTCTGCAGGTACTTTAATCAGACAGAAGCTGGTGGGGCCCAGAAAATCTAATTAACAATGGGGGGGCAAAAAAATCCCGGGGCATATAGCACCCGGGATTGCTTGTACCATTTCTTTATTTGTAATTTCTAATCACTCCCAGATCCCAGTTAATATTCTGATATGGTCCTGATAAGTTGTTTGTACCCTGTATAAGAAAATCAACACGATTAATATCATAGATCTCCATCTTCTGATTATATCCGGCTCGGATGAATTCACCGTGAGACACATTGGTGGTCCACCTGTCAGCTTTATATTGTAAATTTCCTCTCCATGCCCATTTCTCAGCCACTTTGCTCCACGGACCTCCGGCGCTGCCTGACTGCCATAATTCATAATACCGGCCATCCTTTTGATCTTCAATTGCAAGATAGTATTTGCCATCTGCCAGAGACTTATAGACATTTGCACCTTCGAACGTGTCTGATATGGCTACGGATGGAGATCCCCAGCCTGACGGGAAATTAGAAAGTGAAGTTCTTCGTACATATAATTTACCGGAACCATCACTTGGGGTATTATACATATAAGCATAGGAATTATCACAAATCACAAAATAATCCCACCCCATGTTTCCGGAAATACCAAAGGATTTAGGCCCAGACCAGGATTTTGGATCAGCAATATTTGTTGTTGTTGCGTATGCTGCTCCATGGGTTCCATCCTGATAAACCAGAAACCATAGCTTCTTTGGTTCGAAGTAAAATACCTGAGGTGCACAAAAATAGTTTTCTCCAATGGAACTCATATAGGTTCGTGCAGCATTTTTGAGACCTGAAATCGTAGAGGCTGATGTATAAAGCATCTGCCATCCACCGCCCTGATTGGCACCGGTATAAAATACATGATACTTTCCTCCATAATAAACAATGGTGGGATCTTTAGCGCCATAATAATCATAGGGTTTTGCTTGTCCATGAAAAATAACTCTCTCATCTGCATACCATGTTGGATTGGATACTGCTGTTGCACTTAATTGCTTCTTCATCATATACTCTCTCCCTTAATACATTTTTCTGCCCTTTTACCCTTGGTGATTTCCACTGGCTGTCCGACACAATTTTGCAAATCTGTGAATTATCGCCTCCCTTTATATGATATGCAAAGGACGCAGGAAGTGCTCCTCCTGATTTTGCAGTATTGTTTAAAATGTGATATGTATTTACAAATGTGGTATACTCTACAATAAGCGTATTTTAAACAACATTTCGTTACATATTGACTAATTATAAGACAGGAGAAGAAAATGAAAATAAAACAAAAAAGTTTATTCCACTTTTTTTTATTGATTGCAGTTGTCTTTTTAATGAATGCAGTCCCGGTATTTGCAGCCGAACAGGCAATCCCATCAATCAATGTAGACGTCCAGTTAAAAAAAGATGGATCTGCCGTTATAACAGAAGTCTGGGATGTCCGCGGTGTATCTGACGGTACGGAATATTACAAAGCGTTGTACAACATGAAAGAAATGAGCGTTCATTCTCTTCTTGTATCAGATGAATCAGGAAAGCAATACAAAACCCTGGAAAACTGGGATACAAAGCGTTCCAGAGAAGAAAAGGCCGGTACCTGCGGCATATTAAAAACCTCACAGGGATATGAGCTTTGCTGGGGAATTGGAAACTATGGCGACCATCAATATACCATACAATATACACTGGATGGTCTGGTGAAAGATTACGGTGACTATGCTGGATTTTACCATCAGTTTATATCAGAACTTTCAAGTGCTCCAGAATCGATTTCCATGAAAATCCGGATGCCTGATACACAGTTAACCCAGGACAACTCCAGAATCTGGGCTTACGGTTTTACAGGTCAGGTGGAAATAGACCCGGATGGCAGTCTGATTGCATATTCTTCAGAAGCATTGGGAAAAAATGATTATGGAAATGTGCTCTGCCGCTTTGACAGAAGCTTATTTCCCATGGCGAAAGCAGGCGGTATGTCCTTTGAAAAATTGCAGAAATCAGCTGATAACGATAAATCTGATCTGGCTAAAACGATCCTCTTTTCCATTTTAGGAGCGGCAGCAGCTGTCATTATTCCAAGTATCTTCTTTTATTCCAGATATAAGCTGGCAGACGGAACCGTTATGAGGCTTCCTGGAATGAAAAAAATAGATATCAACTGGACCATTCCCTTTGATGGCAGTATTCCTGCCGTATATTCCGCTATGCATCTGCTGCGCAGGGGTAATCCCTTAGATACGCTTGGTGCATATCTTATCCGCTGGCAGGAAGCAGGTTATATCCGCATGGAGAATGGGGAAAATGAGGACGGAAAAAAGCTAAAAAAAGAAGAAGCGGTGGTATTCGGACAGAATAAACCTCATGGAACTGAAGCAGAGAATTCCCTTTATCAAATCTTAGCCAGTGAAGCTGACGAAAATGGAGTACTTCGGATTTCTGATATTGGAAAGCGTTCAGAAAATTTTCATAAGAAGCTCACTGCCTGGGAAACAGCAGTGAAACTGGAAGGCGATAATGAATTAATGCACTTAAATGCAGCCGCCAAAGACATAAAAGGTTCTCTTCGTTTCACATCTTCTGGTTTTGAACAGGCAGTCAGAATACTTGGATTTCAAAAATATTTAAAAGATATGAGTGGGCAAAAACAATACCAGACCTCACAGGGCGCATTATGGGGTGATTATCTGGTCTTTGCCACCCTGTTTCATATGGGAGAACAGGTTCTTGAAAGTATGAAAACACTTGACCCAGTATATTTTAATTCCTTTGCAGGTCTGTACGGCTGCAATTCCTATAGTATGTTATATTTAATGACCATGACAAACCATGTATCCAGTGCTGCATCCCCCAGTGCCAACATGGACGGAACCGGAGGCGGTGTCAGCTCTATGGGCGGCGGCGGATTCTCTGGGGGAGGAGGCGGCGGAAGCCGTTAACAAAAGTTTAAATAAAAGATACCGCCAGGACCTGTTAATCCCTGGCGGTATCTTACTATCATGATTCACTAGTTAAATTCAACAATTTCCTGCCTTGATGCCATGTTCGTGTCAAACCCATTCGGTAACACTTTAGACAAACTGAATTCAAACAAAAGTGTATTATGTTCTAGCAAAACACTTTGTTTCTTAATATTAAATGTATATATGTTATAATTATTTTTTTTGCACATACTTACATATGCAACGGTTTTAATGAACAAATCTTTGTGTTTCTCCATAAATTCTGTTGTATAATCTACTTCATTAAAAACTATTTTTTGATTATTAAACTCTGCGGCACACATCATTACATGAATATCTTCATATAGGGTTGGTACAAAGTAATTGCTATTAATTAAAATAAACTTAATCTTATATCGATCCTTCAATTCGTCATTTTTGCTACTAGCTACTTTACATTCAATGATTGCATTCGTATCTGTATTACAATATCGATAGTGTACCCCATCCATTGCATCATACTTAATCCAATCTGTTGATTCATTAATTGCAAGGATTGTTCGGTCTATATAATATGAATTGATTTTAGAGAATACTGAGGCCTTATGGTTTTTAACATACTCACAAAATGCCATATCTCTATTCACTAATCGTAAAATAGCATTGGACCATACCACATTATTTGGTACTCTTGACCCACCCATAAAATCATCATTTTGAGAAAATGCCGGCATAATCTGTGGATACAATAATGCTTCGTTCCTTGATGTTTCTATAGCACTCTCAATTTTAAACATTTTGAAATCAAAAATTTGATTTAAACTATTTAGGACGCGATATATTTTCCTGCTACATTTTAACTTTGATGCTATTGTAATAATTTTTTCAAAATCACCATCAAAACAATATTCCAGATAATATGCAAGATCAAAATAATTCCGCATTAAATTTCCCTTATCTAGTACTCGGTCCTCATTATCTGTAAATGTATTCGCAAACATATGTATTAATGCATATTCCCTACTTTGTGCCTTAATCTGACATTCGGCCAGTTCAATAATCTCTGTGTTGTCAAGCCAGCCAATATCTTGCCTTCCAAAAGCTGAACTTCCACATTTTAATTCAATTGCAGGATAGTCTTGAACCTCCTTATTTACAAGTTTTACTTCAAAATATGCATCAGAAAAATACAAACTTAACTCATCTTCATTTTCATTATTCACTTGTGAATAACCAAATTTTCTTAGACGTAAGTATATATCTTTCCATTGTTCCTCATTCATAATTATGTCAATATCTCTACTGTATCTAATGTATGGATCTTCATATATTAGTAGAGATAAGGGCATACCTTTAATTATACAATATGAACATCCTATATCATTTAATATGTTAACCACAGTTTTTATTGCCTCAATGGTATGATCCAGATATTTTTTATGTTTCTGATTCAGCATTTTAAGATATATGTCATCAGGAAACTTATGAATTAGTACTTGATATACTATATAAAGCATTTTATGATTTATGGCAATATCAATTAATTCTTTAATATCTTCTTTAGTTATATCAACATTCACACCCTCAAAGTCCATTTCTGATTCAAACAATTGTTTTACTATTTCAAAAAACCGTTCATATACTCTCATTTTTTCTTCCTCTCATTAGAAATCCTTCTTGATACCATTTTGCTTGAGCTACATACATCTTGGCATAATATCCATTCTTACTCATCAATTCTTTATGATTTCCATCCTCAACAATTTTTCCCTGATTGAATACCAGGATTCGATCTGCCACAGAAGCTATACCAAGTCTATGGGAAATTAACAGTGTTGTCTTGCCTCCAGTAAGTTCAGAAAAGTTCCGATAAATTTGTGCTTCTGCAATTGGATCAAGTGCTGATGTAGGTTCATCTAACACCATTACATTAGCATCATTACGATAAATTGCTCTAGCAATAGCAAGTTTTTGCCATTGACCACCTGATAAATCTTTATACTCTTTATTAAATGAACCAAGTTCTTCATCTAACCCTTTCGCTTGCTGATGTATAATCTCATCAACTTCAATGCTCTTTGCTGTATTCATTATCTCTAGATCAACAGCAACTCTCTTCTTATTTGATATGGTTATATTGTTTCTTAGAGTATCCTGATAATGTCCAAAGTCTTGAAATACAACGGATATAGAATTTCTGATTTCTGCTATATGCTCATTCATTCTAAGATCTCCAAAAACAATTTGTCCCTTATCAGGTTCCATCATACCACATAATAAGCTAACAAATGTAGACTTCCCTGATCCATTTTGTCCAACAATTACAACCTTCTCGCCCTTTTTAATTGTGAGATTGATGTCCTTTAATGTATCCTCGTTCGTACCTGGATAACGGAAATAAACGTGGTCGAATTTGATATCACCATCCTGCGCAATTGGTTTATTACTATCCCCTTGGTCTTTCTCCATTTCATCCAAATAGAAGAAATCTTCCATATAAGGAACAGAAGCATACAATTGAACAATCGAAGTAAATAGTCTTGCAGTAATCGTCTGCATTCTTTCTGAGAGTGAATATACCAAAACAAATGTTCCTATACCAACTTCAGGATTCAAATAAATCTTATGTACTGTTACTAATATGATAAAAATATATACAGCACTTCGTAGAAAATCCGCTATGCTGTTATATGTAACATGTTTCATGGTAAGTTTCTTTTTCTTGCCTATGTAATTATCTGCAAATTCTCGCCATCTCCCTTTCATATATTTGAATAATCCATTATGACGTATCTCTTGTGCATTTTCCTCGGCACTTATTACATAATAGTAAAATAAAACCAGGTTATTTTCCTTCATCCATTTCGCATGTTTATAATAAGCCTCATCTTTTTGCAGATAGGATATTATCGTAGCTGGAATACTGGTTACTAGCAAGGCGATTACAATACAAGGATTCACTTTTCCCAATAAAATAACGATAGATACAAATGTAATCGTATCTTGAAAAATACATATTATGTTTTTAAAGCTTGCTGCTACTTCCAATCCAGACTGAGTTTCAGCAAACGATACTTTATCAAAATAATTATCATAATTCTCTATATATTTGTAGTGAACCTCACATTTGCTCTGCAAAATCCTTTTCTTAATGTATTTTACCATCGTTATATTGGAATCAACATTTTGAGTGAAATCTTTTAATGAATCATAGATAACCTGTAATAAAAATAGAAATACCAACAAACTAAAAGTCCATATAACAGAACCTGGCTCTATTTTACGCTCCATAAGTAAATTAATGGAATCCGTCATTTTCTGCAATACAACTGCTGTAACAGAGGGAATGAGTGCCATGAACAAACCAATAACATTTACAACTATAGATAACTTCCTACGGTTTTTTAAACTAACTTTAAACGCTTTCACAAATGTTTTCAGTTTACTATTACTATCCATGTTCTTTCTCCTCCTGATACGAATCCTTTTCTTCTTTTCCATATCTTTCGGATTGACTAATATCATCGTACCATTCAGCTTGCTGATTGAAAAAATTGGCATACACGCCGTTTTTCTTCATTAAATCCTCATGGCTTCCGCTTTCGACCAGTTTACCTTTTTCTAACACCATAATAATGTCTGCTAGTCTAGCAAAACCAACACGATGACTAATTAAAATAGCAACTTTATCATCGATTTTATTTTTTATTGCCTTAAAATGTTCCAATTCTGCAAGTGGGTCTAATGCAGCCGCTGGTTCATCAAAAATCAGGATGTCTTTGTTATTCATGTAAGAACGTGACACTGCAACTTTTTGCATCTCTCCACCCGATAATATAATGCCATCTTGCAGCACATCTCTTCTTAGCCACTGATCGAGCTGAATTTTCTTTCGTTTTATAAATTCACTTGCCCCCCCCTTTTGGATAGCCTCCTTTACCATTTGGTAATTATTAATATTGTTGATATCTCCAAATCCAACATTTTCCCTTAAACTTGCATGATAAATATTGAAATTTTGAAAAAATATACCGATGTTATTGCTAATTGTATTTCTCTTATAATCTTCATATGGTTTCCCATAAAACTTAAGTGTTCCTTTGGTTGGCTGATATAGATCAATCAACAATTTTACAAGTGTAGATTTTCCACTTCCATTACTTCCGACCAAAGCAATAGTTTCACCTTTATGAATTGAAAATGATATGTCATGTAACACTTCTTGCTTATCATCATAGCTAAAATAGAGATGGTCAGCACTAAAAACGCAATCTCCTTGACTTATAATCTCTTCTAATTTCTTAACATCTTCGTGATCATTTAACTTAGGAACATTTAAGATGAACTTTCTCTGTCTCTCAAGAGAAAATAAGCCACGATCGGCATTTTGAATAATGGTTGCAAAAGAGGAGATGAATTTCTCCATGCTTTCTCCCAACAAATATAGAGTTAAGAAATCTTCAACTTTCATCTTTCCATCATACACCTTAAAGATGCTATATATGACAATGAATATAATGAAAATGTAGAACCCTAGCGCGCACATGAAACTAATAATAGAACGCCAGAATTCCATCTTATAATTAATGTTATCTAACTTCTGATATTCATTTTCCCATTGATTCATAAACTCTTCTTTGGTTCCATAAATTCGTAATTCTTTTGCTATACCAGGTGTTACAACTGCATTTTGAATATATGTAAGTTTTCGTTCAGCTTCACGAATTTTGAGCATATCTAATCTGGCATTGTCTGCAAGCTTTAGACATACAAATATAACAATGACAGCGTATATAATATCCATTAAAAATACTATTTTCGATATTCTTAACAAAACCAACAGCAAGGAACCAATACCAATTACTTTTGAGATTAATAAACAGGATGCACTCATAAAATCTGTTAAAGCCCCCGCCCGGTTCAATAATGCTTTATATTCATCATTGTATTCCTTACTCATTAATACTTTGATATCAATATTTTGCACGGTTTCCATAATCATCTCTTGCATTCCAATATGATAATTATCATACATGATCATATAAAGCAAATCACCATTAATTCTGCTTGATAATCCTGTCAGAATTAATACAATGCCTAATGCGATGATACTGGGTACGATATCATAAAAAGCTCCCAAACCATTGCTGATATAATTAGACATCACTGCTATTAATCTTTTATAATATAGAATTGATATTGCAGGTAAAACTGCTACAAACACACTAATTATTGTCCATACCAAAAAAACCTTGGTATTCATTTTTAGCGCTAGTTTATATGCCCAGCCAACTGTCAATAATCGATCTTTTATTTTTTTCACTTTACACCTGTCTTTTATTATATGTTAATCTAGTTACAACGATGATCCACCATCAACAGTAATAACATGTCCCCTGATAGCATCAGCTTTTGAAGAGGTCAAAAAAATTACAGTTTGAGCTACTTCATCTACAGTAACGAAACGTTTTAATTGGGGTGGATAAATATCTTCTTCAGCAATAGAAATTCCCTTTTTACTAAACTCCGACATAACTTTATCAAACATCTTTGTATTAACCGATCCAGGACAAACTGCGTTCACATTAATATTATATCTGGCAACTTCTTTTGATAATCCCTTAGTTAATGATATTAATGCAGCTTTGGATGAGTTGTAATGTATTTGATTCTCAAAATTTTGGTATACTGCATTAGAACCAATATTTACAATATATCCCTTACTTTGTTTATCATATTCTGTTATAAACTGTTTAACAAAATATTTACAGGAAATAGCAGGGCCAAAGATGTTTGTATCATACATCTGTAACCAATCATCCTTTGTCAGATCAACTATAGATCCTGCTGACCATGCCCCCGCATTATTAATCAATGTATCTATTTTTCCGATTCTTTTTCTAGCATAATTAAATGCTTCAATTATTGATTCTTCATTTGTAATATCCAAATGACAACCCATCACGTTAGATTTTCCAATCTTATTGACACAATTGTTAACCTTATCTATGTCTCTACCCGTCAAAATTATTTGATTATCTAAATCTGACATCTTCTTCACAATTTCCAGTCCAATGCCACTAGTTGCACCAGTTACCAATACATTTCTACACATACTATATTACCCCCAATTTATCCAAATAGATTTACGGTAAAATCTAATATATAATTTTTCTACCATCTCTTGTTATTTTAGTCCCAACACTTATACCTTTACATAGATCAACCATCGCACCATTTAAATTAAAGTTAAAAACATGTAGTGGCAAGCCAAATTCTTCGGCTAAAACAAATGCTGACATATCAGCAACTTTTAACTTTTCATTAATAACATCAGTGTAACTCAATTCTTTATAAACCTGTAGATCAACGCTCTTTCTAGGATCGCCGTTTAGTATACCGTCAACTCCATTCTTAGCCATAAATACCGCATCTGCCTTTATTTCAAGTGCTCTTTGTATAGATGGATAATCAGTTGTTACATAGGGTTGACCAATACCCCCAGCAAAGATAACAACTTCACCTTTTTCCAAATATTCTATAGCTTTACTTCGTTCAAAACCCTCAACAATCCCTTCGATTTTTACCGAAGACATTATTTTAACACGATTTATTTCTCCTTGTAAGAAAGCTTCCTTGAGAAATATAGAATTCATAATCGTCGCGAGCATACCAATTTTATCTGCTTCTTCTCTCTCAAAACCCCAGTCTTGGCTCAAATTTCCTCTAAATAAATTTCCTCCACCAATAACGATTCCAACTTCAACACCTAATTTACTAACATTTTCAACCTCTTTAACAATATGTTTTATAGAATTTGCATTATATCCAATCTCTCCAGATGCTAATGCACTACCACTCAGTTTTAACAATACACGTTTATACATATAAAAATACCTCCTAAGATAATAGTTTTGTTTTTTTTTTAATAAATTTCAAAGCATTAGCCGCAACTAATTCTTTAGGTTTGGTTGAATCTATATGAATATAATCCAGATTTAATTCTTTAATAACTCTATAAATATTTTTATTTAATTTATCATAAAACTCTGAAATATGTACAATATCTTCTTCATTATGAAATCTTGATCCTCTTTTTAAAATAAGTTTTGTGTCAGAGTCAAGATAGATAACAGATATATAATAGTTATTCAATAAATTTCTTACATACTTGTAGTATTCACTAATTTTTCTATCTTCATATTCTTTTGTATACATATATGCAATAGTTAAGATATGCCAACTTTCTATAATAATAACATCATGATCTCCCGTTCTATCTAAATCACGCCTTTTCTCATTTAGCATGACTAACTCTTCAAAATCGTTTTGCCCATTGGCCCCTGCATTACAATTATTTTTAATTCTTATAATTTCTGCTAATTCTTCTTCAACTGCATATCCTTCATTTTTGAAATAATTTAACAAGGTAGTTTTACCTGATGTATGCATACCTACTATAGGACAGATTAATTGTTTAGTCATACTTATTCACCAAATCTTTTATTATTACCTTTCTTTCAGTTATAATACTATTATAAATTGCTGCATATATTTGAATACTTATCAGGTGAGATTCCAGAGAAGATTTCAAATAATCATCCGCATTATTTTTTATGCCTTTAATAAAAGCCTCAATACACTCTACTCTGTCCTTCTGTAGTCCATTTTCATATTCATAAAACTTTTTATTTACTGAGCACTCTTCCAGATTATCCAATATACTACAATTTCTTACTATATGCAGTTCTGATAAATATTGGGAGGTATTAATTAACTCTTTTCTTCCTCTGCGCTTCTCTAAATGTATATACTGAAATGGTCCTTGATACAATTTCAAACTCTCATGTTTAACTCTTCCAAAAGGATTAACATAGTTGTTAAATTGTTTATTTTGTTCATATCGTTCGCTATAGCCACTATGAAGCATATCCAGTCTGATAGTACTTGTTATAGAAGATTTACATATAATTCTTATAGTAACAAATACATCTACTTCTCCCATTGTCTCTAAAATATTTTCATCATATTTTATTTCATTACATGGCCTGAAATATTTACAAGTATCAGTGTTGTTATATAGGTTTATCAAATCTCTTGGTTTTGTAACTTGACATTCAACTTCTATTTTATCTATGGATTCTAGTTGACTATAACTACTTAGAACAGTCCTCATTGCTATGTCGACAACATGATAACCTGTATGAGCCAATTTTCCTCTACCATTTAAAAATGAATGTACACCTGATTTAAAATATTCTTCTGGCTTGTGATATTGTCCATCGTTATGTAACATGTGTAAATAAGATATTGGATAAGTTGTTTTAGTACTTACTCTTTGAACTTGTTTTAGTATTTCCTCATAACACTTTTGAAATCTTCTTTGTGTGAAGACCATAATAATCAATTTATTATTTGTTTGATAATCTCTATATGTATTACTCAATCCATATAAATACTTAGCATCTAAAAATAACTTTGTAAAATGATCTTTATTCTTATTCATATATGGAATAAATGTTAATGGTTTATCTGCAAAAACATTTAATCCTCTCTTTATTGCCCATTCGATATATGCATATTGATAAAGAGGGTCAATCGATATTATTACACCGTTTATGTAATTATTAAGTACAATACTATCTAATTTTATTTTAAAATTCGCAGACATTTTATAAGATTCAAAAAAACCATTATCTTCAACTTTTATGGTTGATATAAGACCGTATATTCCAAAATTATGTAAATCACCATTAATGTTATCAAAATCAGATGATTTATCAACAACAGTAACAACTTCGATTTTATATTCTTTTGATAATTTAGAGATTACTGGCAAATGAACTTGTTTCATATGCCTTCCAAATCCAATCAATAGTAATTTTACAGTTCTTTCCAACTTTTTTTGTTCCTACCTTTCGTAAGATAATCTCCCATCAACAAACATAATATCTTTACCATTCTCCAGCTTATTAAGTGCCTGATTCATAAAAATAGCAGGTATATTTTTTTCACGCAACATAATCCCAAGATGACATAAAAATGATCCTTCTTCGAATATAAAACCTTTTACATCATCCATTATGAGAGCTAGTTCTGTTATAGGCTGTTTACATACTATAATTGGATTTTCATATATTTTAAAACTATTTACTATCTCTTTAATACTACTTCTCATTTGAGTTCTGTAGAATTGTTCTTCAGGTACTACGCTCACAGTATGTAATTCACAAAGGTCAATTAATACATTAAGATCTTCTAGTTTAAAGACTGTACCAACAATATCGCCATTCGATAGCTTATTCATATTATTGTCTTCAATAAAAAATGGCTTTTTCTCAAATGATAAATCACACAATATTATTTTATTATTACTTATTGTCCATTCCAATCTTGGTTCTTTAAATCTATCTGCCATAGATTTAGAGATTCTAATTACTTCATTTATAATAAAATCAGATAATACAGGTTTTATTTTAGGAATATCTTTTCTCACAAATTCCAGATGTTTATTATCAAAAACGCAAACCTCGCTAAAATAGTTTAAATTGTAAGAAATAATATTTCCATGCATATCAACAACCATATAACTTGGTACAATGTGGTATTTGTAAATACCTGAAAATGCTCCGGGAATAAATTCTATTAGAATTTGATCATTACCAATCATTGTAGAGAAACCGCTAAAGATTTTATCAGAATACTCTGGTAACTCGCGCAATTTAACTGTAATTATTTTATCATTATTATACTCATTTTGATTAATAAGAAATTTATATAGGTCATTACGATCTACGAATATTGTTCTTTTATCATCAGCACGATCCACCACTAATATTTTCGTCTCAAATTTTTCTAAAATTTTATCTACATTAAGACTAGTCAATTTAGACTTTACATATGATATATAGTAACCTTTTGGGATGTCTATATTTTGACTAATTGCATATTTTCTTGCCCAATATTTTTTTTCAAACCATCTTTTATGTATATTTTTGAGTTGATCTAAATCTATGTTTAAACACTCTGTTGATTCTAATGAATACATTGCATAATGCCCAATTTTCTCTGATATTGGATACGTCAAAGGTCTGACTTGAACTACATAAATTTTATTCCTAGACATGATCCATTCTATATCTACATATCCAATATTAAATAATGATTCTATTTTATAAATAACATTAGTAATATCTGAAATCAATCCACCACTTAGTTCCGAGCGATTAAATACCCTTTCCTCCCAGCTACCCCCATCACCATTTACAACTGATGCATGTGTTGATTTTCCATTAATTACAATACAATCATTACACTGATCTAATGGGTCTCTGCTAAATGCTACCCCATACTGCTCTCCTTGAATAAAATCTTGTATAATTACTGATATTGCTTCATTACCTGAGCCAAGCATTGTGGCAATTGGACTAAATGAAGATATCCATACATTTTTTATAGTTTCTTCAAGATCATCTTTACCTACATCTCCGTAACTATTAAAGACTCCGGCTAAACTTGTTTGATTTCCATCTTCATTTTTACCTGAACTTCTAACAATAAATCTATTCCCCATACCTCTCATGGCATCATTTAAATTACTCCAAAATTCATCAGGTAATTTTAATTTTATTATTAGATTGGCAATTTCCTGAATATTTATAATGCGATCATTTTTAAGTAACATATTAAATTCACTCGTTTTTTCATTGTAATCTAACACCTCAGAAAATACACTCCATGATATTGCGACTCCTTTTGGTACATTAAATCCCAGCCTTATAAGTTCACCCAATCTTTGAGCTTTCCACCCATAAAGTTGTGCCAAATTTGCCTCATCATACAATTTAATTATATTTTTCATAATTATATTATTTCCTTTCGCTTAGTGCTTTATCTATTAATCCTTCCAGCTATGTAATTATTTTAACTTTCATAATTCTGCTATTTCCAGTGTCTGAAATATATAAGTAGTCTTCATGTAATGCAAGTGATCGTACATGATTGAGTGCTTGTAACGGTTCATCAACAAATTCACAAACAAAGTGGTTGTCATCTTCTCTGTTAGTAATAATAATTCTCCTGTCATCTGTACGATTATCTACAACAATAAGATACTTATTATCAGCTAAAACAAATCTAGGTTCAATTAACTTACAACCATTGATTTGATAAATTGTATTAAGTAGCCTACCTTGTTGATCTAATATTACAAGCCTATTATTTTTTGTGTCCGCTATAATATAATCCTCATTATCTATTGCCAAACAATGAGGATCATTTAGATTAGAGTATCTCCAAAGAACACAACCTTTTTTATCAATAAGCAAAACAGAATCTGTTCCTGAGTCAACTAAGAGCAATTGGGTTTTATTAACTTCACATATATAGTGGGGATCAGACAATCTTACAAGAGTTTCATTTTCAATTAATTGATTTATTACGTATACTAACTCCTTATTATTATCAAGACAAATGATGCGATTATTTCCCGAATCTGCAATTAACAATCCTTCTGTACATTTTCCTATATGTCTTGGAAACAAAAAATTTATTCCATCTGCACTTTCTATAGTTTCTATCGTATTTCCGTCCATATTTGTTATAACTATTTTATTATGGTGAGTATCTGCAATAAATAATTTTTCTTCTGAAATCATTACCGTTCTAGGTAACTTTAATGTTGATGCTTCTATTAAAGCATCTCCATATTCCCATTTTATATTTCTATTTTTATCAATTATTATTATTCTATTGTTTTTCGAATCACATATAAACAACTCGTTATTACTAATATACTCAGCGTAAGTTGGCCCCCATAGGTGTCCAATCCCCCCCCCATAGTATTCTGAATTTCCATATTCAAACTGAACGACACCATCATAATCACATTCTATTATTCTTCCATTAAGAGTATCACAAATTACAAAAGTATCATTAAACTCATTAAATGTGATACAATGCGGTGCACATAAATGTTTATCTTTAGATTGAGGCTTATCTTTTATACCATAGAATACATTTTGTTCATCACCTTTACTATACTTAAAAATCACATGAGAAAACCGATCTGATATCAGGAAACCATACTTACTTGAAATCACATTTCCTGGTGTTTTTAATAAACCATTTGGGGGAATATAGGTAAATTGCACCTCTCCCAGAAAATTCACAATAGTGAATCCATTTGGATTTTCATGAGCTATTATTAAACTATCTCCAGCATCTGCTATGGATATAGGTGATTCAAAATGAAATGAATTAATAAAATTTCCATCAGTATCATGTATCTCAACAATATTATTTTTTTTACAACATGATATAATTTTATTAGTTTTTGTAATTATAAACCAGTTAGCTTTTATCTGTAATGTTTTAATTACAGACTTATTATTTCTCTCTACACAGGTTATAACTCCTTTGTTATTGTATGAAATCCATATATATCCTGTCTTTTTATCTGCACAGGCATAAGTAATTTGATCAACAACATTATGCTTTAAGTAGTGATCTGTTGTTATCAAACCGATCTGCTCTATATATTTTAAATTCATAATTCCTCCGTTAATGACTTTTTCGTTTATTTATATAATATTACTTATTGTCAATGTGCATGAAGAATATTGTCAGCAATGTACAAGGTCTATAGTACCTATCATTACAAAGCTAGGTGCAAATTGGAAAAACAAAATTGGTTTCTGAAATTAAAGGAATCTTTCAAAAAATTTTAGCAATTTTAGCATTAGAAATCATTAGAAGAGTACAAGTTAAGAGAAATTATTATATACCACTATTTTACTGGAATATATTATTTTAACAACCTGTATAAACGTAAATGAATACAGGGTAAAGTATATATTATTCATCCATCTTCTATTTTAATATTCACACTTTTTTTCTATATTTGTTAGCAATAAAAATGAAGTAGTTTTGAATGGGACGGGCTATAATTTAATGTTACTATACAAATTTCGTAAACTAAGATTAAAAGATATGGAGCTTTTAGACATGCGGATTGCCAAAACAGTTCAGATTGACGAAACAATGAAAGACCATCACATATAGCCATGACGGAAGAGCGGACCAATACTTCTATACACTATTTTTGACTATTAGCGGAATTTCCTAAAAAGAAATAAAAGATACCGTCAGGATTTGTTAAATCCCTGGCGGTATCTCACTATCATGATTCTTTTTTAACCGGCAGCCATATCTCGAATTTGAAATCTTTGGCACCTCTGTCACCCTTATTAGGAAAGCATTCCATATCCACAGATTCTGCATATTGATAGCCTGAAGCAGGAAGCCACTCACTGAAAATTCTTTTCCATGCCTCCTCCAATGTTCTACTCACCGGACCTTCCAGTTCAAATACAGCCCAGGTTGATTCACCTATCACAAAGCTTTCCATACCTTCCGGCGGCTCCTGATCAGTGATACATGCAATGGTATAATCCACATTTTCCTCACTTAACACCTGAATAAAACCGTGAACACCTTTAGGCGTACCATTGGATAAGCGGATTAAGTCTTCGTAAGTTCCGTCTTTAAAGACTTCCCTCCAAAATTTGTCCACAGCCCCCGGATCATCCTCAGGTGCGTGAAAATGTCTCTTCATTCCTACAATTCTAAATCCTTCCTTTTTCTCAATCCTGTAATTCATCTCAGCATCTCCTTTAACAGAAATATGAAAGGTTATACGAGGATAAGCTTTTAAAGACTTCCCGTCACTGCGTGCCACAGAGGGAATCACTCCATGAATCGCCTGAAATGCACGGGAGAAAGAATCGGGGGATTCATAACCATATTTAACAGCCAGGTCTATTACTTTTACATTGCTGTTTAGCAACTCAAATGCAGCTAATGACATTCGCCGGCGCCGGATATATTCTGACAAGTGTATATCTGCGATGTAGGAAAACATTCGCTGAAAACAGCTGATCGAACAGCAAGCCAGCTTTGCTACCGTGGAGTAATCAATCTCTCCATCCAAATTGCTTTCAATATAGTCAAGTGCATGATTCATATCTTTTATATAGTCCATCCTGCCTCCTTTCTGTGACCAGTATAACAGGATTGAAATAATAAGACCCGATAAAGTAAATTGGCTTTTATCGGGTCTTTTATTTAAGTCAGCAATTTAATCTGTTTTCTCTTCCACTTGCTCTGATTTAACCGGGGGCTCTTCTTCCAGTGTAACAACAGACGGCTCATTCATATGCTGCAGGGATACGCCAAGTTTATCCAACGTAATAAATCTCAGCAGTGTATCCATTACAGTTGCGCTGCCATTGCTTCCGTTTTCTCCGCTCCCCATCTGCACAACTGTTTTCGGAACGATATCAACAGTCGCATTTTTAACAGCATCGGCCAGCTTATCCGTAATCTCCTGAATGACCCGGTATTCAGCGCCGCCGTAAGCTTTTACCTGTGCCTCAATGGCCTGGGCTTTGGCTAATCCCACATTGGATTCCTTGGAAGCTTCCGCCTCGCCTTCCAGCTTGATTTTAGATGCATTGGCTTTCGCAAGAGCAATAATCTGATTGGATTCCTGCTCTGCACGGCTTGCAAGTGCTGCACCATTGTTCCCCTCAATCTCAATCTGAATCTTGGATTTGGTCAGGAAACTTTGCTGTTCAGCTACTGCCTGGGCTTCACGCAGGGATTTCTCACTTTCCGCCGCAGACTGCTGTTTTTGGTAAGTGACCTTTTTTTCCTCTGCTATCTGACGTTCCCGAAGCTGCATCAGAATATTCTCAATCTGAGTGTCGGTTACTGTGGTTTTCGGTGTGCCGATCAAAACTTCCTCAAGCTGAAGATTATATTTTTCAAATTTCTCTTTCATTTCAAGAACAGCCCGTTCACGAATGGCACTACGTTCCTGAATCAGTTCGATGAGCGTCTTCGTCTGTGCCACATCTTTGAAATATGCACTGACCAGCGGATCAAGAGACTGGTTTACCAGCATCCCAATATCACCAAAGCGCTGAATGACCCATGGTGCTTGCTTGTAGTCTATATGCATGACTACGGACAATGGAAGGGAAGGCTCAAACGCATCCTTGGTGATAATATCCACTTCCGTAAGGTTTTCATCATACTTATGGTCGCCGGTTTCGGTCTTGTTCCACTTTAAGATGATATTGGTGGTGGGAACAAGTACTACTTTTCCCGCATCGGTATTGAACGCATATTTACCTGGCATCAGAGGTTTTTCCAGTACACCCTTGGAGCCTACGCTGACTAATTCTCCGTGCTTATAGTTTTCTCCCGAGGTATCCACTCCCTCACTGCCAAAGAAAGAAACCACGACGCCTACAAAACCAATGGGAACCACTGTTTTAGGACGGAATTCAACTGTGGCAAAAAGACGATTGATATAATAAGTACCATCTGTCAAAATCTGGATCTGTTTTCCCCGTCTTCCGCCGAGCTCCAGAAACTTCTCCGGATCCTGAAAACTGGCATGCTCTTCGCCCACATCCGGAGCGATGATCTCTCCCTGGGAAATAGAAGTTCCATCATGGACCGTAACAATTCCCATCATGTCACTGGACTCATTGCCCCCTCTGCCCATAATCACCACGGGTGAGAAGCCTTCTCTTTCAGCCAGGGTTTTCTGCATGCTGACCAATTCGTTACGCTCCTGCTTTAAATTGCTGGAAATGGATTTGATGGCGCTGGGTGTGATCACAATGAATTGTGCCAGATTGATGGCATAGGTACCCTCTCTTAAGATTCCTCTCTGTGGTCCACGCTGTCCGCCATTTTTTAAGAATCCGGAAACATCCTGAAAATTGTTGGCTTCAGGCACAATCCGTCCCAGAGTCTGCACTGGGGAAAGCGGGGCTCCGTCACGGGCAAATAAATAGGCGATCTGCCCCTGAGGAATGGTAATCAGCGGATATTTATGTATCTTGTACATGAGTACGGATTTGAAATGGATACCGCCCCTCAAAAGCCCAGGCGCATATCCGGCTTCTCCGTTTAAGGCAATAATGGAATCCTTCAGTGATCCCTTAAGACTCCACCATTTTTCTACGACTGCTACCTCGTTTGAGTTAATAACTCTTAAACCAAGTATTTTGAAAATAAACAGGTAAAGCAACACAACTGCTCCTACTGAAATTCCCGCCAATGTCAGCCATTCTTCCATGAGTAATTCCTCCTGTCAGCTAAAATTGATACTTTGCTCTCCATGATAAATGCCTCTTTTCTTCTGATTTTAAAAATCAGACCTGCTATGTAACTGTTATTCCATGAAATTAAAAAAATTCCTGATTGCATCTGTTGATTGCAGGTTCACAATATAAATATTTAAAGCCTTAGAAAAGTCGGCCTGCGATTGCGGGAGCAAGGGGGAACTATTCTTAGTTTAACATATTTCTATGCAATCTGAAAGTGGACTTTATTATTTTAAATTCGTAATTTTACCAATTATAAACTTTACTCCCCGCTGATGGTCACCGTCCCCGCTGTTCCATCCACCGTTATCATTTGTCCGCTCCGGATCGTTCGTGTCGCGTTGTGAGCGGCCATGACTGCGGGGATTCCATATTCTCTGGCAACAATACTTGAATGGCTGAGCGGACCGCCAATATCCGTTACAATGGCACTTGCCAGAGAAAACAACGGTGTCCATGCCGGAGTTGTGGTAACGGCAATTAACACGCTTCCAGGCTTAAAGCCTTCAAAATCTGCAGGGCTGTGGACGATACAGGCTGGTGCTGTAACAACGCCGGTGCTGGTGCCTATTCCCTTCAATACAATTTTCCCATCTTTTCGATTCTGTGGCAAATGTAACATAGTATTTTCATTTTTCTCCGGTAATCTGGAGGGAGGTACATAGCCCTGGAATTTTTTGAATTCTGCCCTTCTGACAGGTATTACCCCTTTCAGATCCGATAAATGCATATTTTTATCTAACTGGATTACAAGTGCATCCAATTCTGATTTTGTGAGCCAGTATATATCATCGATATGTAGAATAGCTCCGCCTCGTATAAGGCGTTCTGAAATTTCCCTGAACATACTTCGAATCAGCGGATGCCCCAAACCCATCAGATATATCGCATCTTCACGCATGGGAGCCGTTTC
>SVDS01000219.1 GCA_015057715.1 Paenibacillaceae bacterium | reverse complement strand
TCCATTGATACAAGAGCCTATGTGGGAGAAAAGTCAAGGCGCATGCAGATGCGCAGAAAAAATCTGGAGCGCAGACAGAACCAGGCAATTGATGATAAAAAGGGTTTGTTAAAAAATATTGAGGAAGCAGAAGATTTAAAGCTGTATCCATTAAAGCATCATTCCGGCAGACTTCTTGTTTTAAAAGAGGTTGTCCCATTTTACCAGGGACCGGTGTGTGAACCGGTCAGTTTAAGCCTAGAACAGGGACAGAGAGTATCCCTTCAGGGAAAGAACGGCTGCGGAAAAACCTCCATTCTGAAACTGATTATGGGTAATCAGGCAGCGGGTGATCCTATTGATTACCAGGGGACAATTGAAACTGCAAGCGGAATTAAGATTTCCTACGTTTCACAGGATACCTCCTTTTTAAAGGGAGATCTGACAGAATACGGAAAACAGTGGGGGGTAGAGGATTCCCTGTTTAAAGCACTGTTAAGGAAACTGGATTTTTCAAGAGAACAATTTCAAAAGCCCATGGAAACATTTAGTGAAGGACAAAAGAAAAAAGTTTTAATTGCACGCAGTTTATGTGAGCAGGCTCACCTTTATATATGGGATGAACCATTAAACTTTATCGATGTATACTCCAGAATCCAGATTGAAAACCTGATACTGAAATTTCAGCCGGCCATGTTGTTAGTAGAGCATGATGAGTTCTTTACGCAGAATGTGGGAGCAGAACCGGTTACGGTTTTGTCTTCTTACTAAAAACGCTGTTGGCTGCAGTTTTAAAAAATCGTCAGAACTGCCTGGCAAAGTTGACATTTTATGGTGTTTCATGTAAAATGCTTTTGATAAAGGGTTTAAAAACAGAACGAATGAAAGGGATTTTTTCAGATGCAGATTGATATAGATCAGATAGATTTAACAGGGGAAGTACCGGTAAGAGAACCTGAGAGACAATATTATTTTATGGCAAAAGTTAGTGGGTATGTAAAACGCCGGAGTGAAGAGCTTGGACGCCCCATGACCTTTTGTACCCAGACATTTGGCTGTCAGATGAATTCCAGAGATTCCGAAAAGCTTGAGGGAATTTTAGAAGCTGTGGGCTTTGTGCAGACAGATACCGAAGAGGCGGATTTTGTTCTTTATAACACCTGTACGGTAAGAGAGAATGCCAATCTGAAGGTTTACGGAAGACTCGGAGTTTTAAACAGCCTGAAAAAGAAAAATCCTGATATGATCATCGCCCTTTGCGGATGTATGATGCAGGAAGAGGATGTGGTAGAAAAGATTAAAAAGAGCTACCGGTTTGTAGACGTTATTTTTGGTACTCATAACATCTATAAGCTGGCAGAACTTTTATACCAGCGTCTGGAAGCCAAAAAGATGGTGGTTGACATCTGGAAGGGAACAGATCAGGTAGTGGAAGACCTTCCGGCAGACAGAAAATATTCGTTTAAGTCCGGTGTTAACATCATGTTTGGCTGTGATAATTTCTGCAGCTATTGTATCGTACCTTACGTAAGAGGAAGAGAACGCAGCCGCAGCCCCAAAGACATTATTACTGAGATCAAAGGACTTGCAGATGACGGTGTGGTAGAAATCATGCTGCTGGGACAGAATGTTAATTCCTATGGAAAAACACTGGAAGAACCTGTCAGCTTTGCAAACCTTCTTTCCCAGGCAGATGAAGTGGAGGGTTTGGAGCGCATCCGTTTTATGACGTCCCATCCAAAGGATTTATCCGATGAATTGATTGAGACGATGAAAAATTCAAAAAAAGTATGCCGTCACATTCATCTTCCTCTCCAGTCGGGAAGCAGCCGGATCTTAAAGCTTATGAACCGGAGATATACAAAAGAAAAATATCTGGAACTTGTGGATAAAATTCGTACTGCCATGCCGGATATCTCTCTTACCACCGATATAATTGTAGGATTCCCGGGGGAAACAGAGGAGGACTTTTTAGAAACCTTGGATGTAGTGAGAAAAGTACGTTTTGACAGTGCCTTTACCTTTATCTATTCCAAGCGTACTGGTACACCGGCAGCGAAAATGGAAGACCAGATTCCGGATGAAGTTGTAAAGGACCGGTTTGACCGTTTGCTGTCCTTAGTCCAGCAGATTTCATCTGAAGTTTGCGGCAGAGAAGTTCATACGGTTCAGAAGGTACTGGCAGAGGAAGTCAATGATCATAAAGAAGGTTATTTAACCGGACGGTTAAGCAGCAACACCACAGTCCATTTTAAAGGAGATTCTTCTCTGATCGGAACAATAGTGGACGTATATCTTGATGAATCAAAGGGATTTTACTATATGGGAACCTTAAGACCATAAACAGAAGAAAAGAGGAAACAAAAGAGAATGGCTGGATTATCGCCAATGATGGCTCATTATTTAGAAACAAAAAAAGAATACCCGGGCTGTCTTTTATTTTACAGACTGGGCGACTTTTATGAAATGTTTTTTGAAGATGCGATTACGGTATCCAGAGAGCTGGAAATAACTTTAACAGGAAAAGAATGCGGATTAGAGGAACGGGCACCTATGTGCGGCGTTCCTCATCATGCTGTTGAAACCTATTTAAACCGTCTGGTTCAAAAGGGATACAAAGTCGCCATCGCCGAACAGATGGAAGATCCCAGACAGGCGAAGGGACTTGTAAAGCGGGAAGTAATCCGTGTGGTAACTCCCGGAACCATAACCAGCGCGCAGGCTCTTGATGAAACAAGAAATAATTATCTGATGGGGGTTGTTTACATCGGAGAAGCATTTGGAATTGCTGTGACCGATATCAGCACTGGAGACTTTCTGGTGACGCAGGTGGAATCCGATCGGGAGCTGATCGATGAAATCAATAAATTTTCACCTTCTGAGATCATTTGTAATGAAGCCTTTTACGTGTCAGGCGTGGACATTGAAGACATAAAAAACCGGTATCAAACTGTTATTTCATCTCTGGATCATCATTATTTTTCCGACGAAGTCTGCAGAAAAATTTTACGTGAGCATTATCAGGTAGGCACCCTTACCGGGCTTGGGCTTGATGATTACGATATGGGTGTAATTGCAGCCGGTGCAGTGATGCAGTACATGTATGAGACCCAGAAAAGCAGCCTGTCCCATATCACGACGATCACACCTTATTCCACCGGGCAGTACATGATAATCGATACTTCTACCAGAAGAAACTTAGAGCTTCTTGAAACCCTTAGGGAAAAGCAGAAAAGAGGAAGCCTTTTATGGGTTCTTGACCGCACCAAAACGGCTATGGGAGCCAGAATGCTGCGTACCTATGTAGAGCAGCCTCTGATCCATAAATCTGAGATTATCGGGCGTCAGAATGCCATTGAAGAGCTGAACATGAATTACATATCCAGAGAAGAGATTGGTGAGTATTTAAATCCCATCTATGATCTGGAACGTCTGATCGGAAGGATCAGCTATAAGACCGCAAATCCAAGAGATTTAATTGCATTTAAGAGTTCCCTGGAGATGCTTCCCCATATTAAAACGCTGCTGAAGGAATTTACCAGCGAACTTTTAACTGATTTATACAACGAACTGGATCCCCTTGATGATATTAAGGATTATATCGAGGGTGCAATTATAGAAGACCCGCCTGTTTCTATCCGGGAGGGCGGAATCATCCGGGAAGGTTTTCATGAAGAGGCGGATAAGCTTCGCAGTGCAAAAACAGAAGGAAAAACCTGGCTGGCAGATTTAGAGGCAAAAGAAAAAGAAAAAAGCGGAATCAAGAATCTGAAAGTAAAATATAACAAAGTATTTGGATACTATTTTGAAGTGACCAATTCCTTTAAGGATCTTGTTCCGGATTATTTTATCAGAAAGCAGACGCTGGCCAATGCAGAGCGTTATACCACCAATGAGCTGAAGGAACTGGAAGACATTATACTTGGAGCTGAGGATAAGCTTTTTTCCTTGGAATATGACCTGTTTTGTGAAGTCCGTGATACCATTGCTTCCAAGGTGCTGAGAATTCAAAAAAGCGCCAGAGTCATTGCAGGCATTGATGTGCTGGTTTCCTTATCCTCTGTTGCGACGAGAAATAATTATGTAAAACCCCAGATTAATGAAAAGGGCATTATTGATATTAAAAACGGACGCCATCCGGTAGTAGAAAAGATGCTTCGGGATGATATGTTTGTATCCAATGACGTTTATCTGGACAATGGCAAAAACCGCCTGTCCATTATAACCGGACCTAACATGGCAGGAAAATCAACTTACATGAGGCAGACGGCTTTAATTGTACTGATGGCTCAGATTGGCTGTTTTGTCCCTGCTGATGAAGCGAACATAGGAATCTGTGACCGGATCTTTACCAGAGTGGGAGCTTCTGATGATCTGGCCTCCGGTCAGAGTACCTTTATGGTAGAGATGACTGAGGTTGCCAATATTCTTAGAAATGCGACTAAAAACAGTCTGATTGTCCTTGATGAAATTGGAAGAGGAACCAGCACCTTTGACGGTCTGAGCATTGCATGGGCGGTAGTGGAGCATATCAGCAACCAAAAGCTTCTTGGTGCAAAGACACTGTTTGCCACTCATTATCATGAACTTACCGAATTGGAAGGAACCATGAGCGGGGTCAATAACTATTGCATCGCTGTGAAAGAGCAGGGCGATGACATTGTTTTCTTAAGAAAAATCATTAAAGGCGGAGCCGATAAAAGCTATGGAATCCAGGTTGCGAAGCTGGCTGGCGTTCCGGATACTGTCATAATCAGAGCCAAGGAACTGCTTGCAGAGTTAAGCGATGCGGATATTACAGCAAAAGCAAAAGAAATTGCGGAAGCAAATGGCGGCATATCCCAGCGAAAGGCTGTTCCAAAGCCGGATGAAGTAGATTTACAGCAGATGTCACTGTTTGATACGGTAAAGGATGACGATATTATCCGGGAATTAGGGGAACTTGAGCTGGGCAATATGACACCCATAGATGCCCTTAATACGTTATATCGTCTGCAGACCAAATTAAAAAATCGCTGGCAATAATAAAAAAAGGAGCAGGTGCCATGGCAAATATAACCGTACTGGATCAAAATACGATTAATAAAATAGCAGCAGGAGAAGTGGTTGAACGCCCTGCTTCTGTGGTAAAGGAGCTTTTGGAGAATGCAATTGATGCAAAGGCAACAGCTGTTACGGTGGAAATCAAAGAAGGGGGAACCACATTTATCCGTGTGACGGATAATGGCTGCGGTATCCCAAAGGAAGAGGTTTCCCTTGCTTTCCTGCGCCATTCCACCAGTAAGATTAAATCTGTAGAGGATCTGTTTACTGTGTCCTCATTAGGTTTTCGCGGTGAGGCTCTTGCCAGTATCGCATCAGTTTCCCAGGTGGAAATTATTACGAAAACCAGTGTGGGATTAACAGGTACCAGATATCAGATTGAAGGCGGGATAGAACGTTCCATCGAAGAGATCGGAGCGCCCGAAGGAACCACCTTTATTGCCAGAAACTTGTTTTTTAATACTCCGGCAAGAAAAAAGTTTTTAAAAACTCCGGTTACGGAAGGTGCCCATGTGGCCGATCTGGTAGAAAAGCTGGCATTATCCCATCCGGAGGTATCCATACGTTTTATACAGAACAATCAGAACAAGCTTCACACCTCCGGCAACCATAATCTGAAAGATATTATATATACGGTATTTGGCAGAGAGAT
>SVDS01000218.1 GCA_015057715.1 Paenibacillaceae bacterium | reverse complement strand
ATTGTTCTGTTAAATGAGGAACTACAGATTATTTACTGGAATTATTACATGGAAGATATTACAAGTCTGAAACGGTATGATATTCTCAATCAATCAATTGTGGATGTCCTGCCTAATTTAAGTATGAGATATTATCGGGATGCCTTTTACGATGTAATAGAACAGGGAACCATCCGGTTTTTTTCCGGCGCAATCCATAAGCAGATGTTAAATAATTCCGATCACTTTAACTTGAAAATGAGCCGGATCGAAAATGAAGATAAACACTTTATACAATTGGAGTTTATGAATGTCACCAGTCAGTTCAATCAGATTAAGCAGTTGAAATCCTATGTAAATAAATTATGGGATACCAACAGAGAACTGAAGGAGAAGGAGAAGATAATCCAAAATCTGGCATATCATGACAAATTAACGGGAGCTGCAAACCGCAGTTTATTTTACGAAGTCTCGTCAGGCTTACTTTTACAGGCAAAAAGGAATAAGACTCTTCTGGGGCTGATTTTTTGTGATGTTAATAAATTTAAATCCATTAATGATACCTACGGTCATGAGTTTGGGGATAAGGTGTTGATTCATATTTCCAAACTTCTTGAGAAGTCGGCGAGAGAAAGTGATATGGTATGCCGGTATGGGGGAGATGAATTTGTCATTCTTTTACCTGACATGAAGGATGTTGACAATTATAAAGTTGTTACTACCAGAATCGTTAAACTTACCCAAAAACCGGTGAAGATTCAAAACATAACCATCTCTCTGTCCATAAGCGGAGGAATCAGCTTTTATCCAATCGATGCAGAAACCATAGACCAGCTTCTTGTAAAAGCGGATGCCGCCATGTATGCGGCTAAGCAGCAGAAGGGAACAGAAACATATTTTTACCGAATGGAATAAAAAGGAAAATCCGGTCACTTCCTCACCTGAGAGCATATATTATACCGTATATATAAATCGAGAGGTATCATATGGATCAGTACACAACCAGACCGTCAGATGAAGTACAAGTAGGCTATGTGCGTGTCATGCACACAGTTCCCAATGCACCGAATGTTGACATATACGTGGATGATGAGATGATAATTGATAATCTTGCTTATGGAGATTTTACAGATTACTTACCCGTACAGGAAGGAACCTATAAAGTAACTCTTTATGTGGCGGGAACTCAGGATAATCCCATTGTAGCCAATATGCTTCCTGTTGAGCCGGATGTGATGCTCACTGTAGCAGCAGTGGGAACCCCTGATAATATCAGCCTGCTTTCTATCACAGATGGGGGCAGTAATATCATTCCGGGAAAAGCCATGGTACGTTTTATACATCTTTCTCCAGATGCGCCAGCCGTAGACATCACACTCCAGGACGGAACTGTGATCTTCCCCAATGTCGCATTTAAACAGATCACCCCCTACATCGCTGCAGATCCCATGGAACTTACTTTGCAGGTCAGACCGGCAGGGTCATCAGACATAGTGTTGGAAATCCCCAATGTTCCATTAACGGCAGATAGTCTTAATACAATTTATGCAGTGGGGTTACTCCAGGGAGATCCTCAGCTGGAGGTTCTCTTGACAACGGATGAAATTTAAGGTATAACTTTGAATTAGTAGGGAAAACAGATAGCTCTTTGTGAGTCACACATTAGAGTTATCTGTTTTTTATTAAAATAAGAACAAAGGAGTTGGAAACATGGTAAGAGAATTTCAGGCAGATGATTTAAACCGGATCATGGAATTATGGCTGGAGACAAACATACAGGCCCATGATTTTATCAAAAAAGACTATTGGCAGGATCACTTTGATGAAGTAATGGAGATACTCCCAAAAGCTTCTGTATATGTGTATGAAGACAATGGAAGCATAGAGGGATTTATTGGTCTGATGGAAAATTACATTGCTGGTATTTTTATTTCCAAAGACAACCAGTCCAGGGGAATTGGGCGCCAGCTGCTTCATCATGTAAAAGAAAATCACAATGAATTATCGTTAAAGGTGTATGAAAAAAATCAACGTGCAGTTAATTTTTATTTAAGAGAAGGTTTTCTTGTGACTGAAAAACAGGAGGACAGGGAAAACGGCGAAGTAGAGTATGAGATGGTCTGGAAGAGGACCTGTTGACAAAAACGGTCTGATACGTTAGAATGCAAGCATATACTTGCATATGGAGGAATCCGGATTGGACGAGACAAGTCAGAAAATCATTGATGCTGCCATGGAACTGATTAAAGAAAAGGGATATGTTGCTACTACCACGAAAGACATAGCAGGCCGGGCCGATATCAATGAATGTACTATATTTCGAAAATTTAAGGGAAAAAAAGAGATTGTTCTTACAGGAATGGAGCAGGAAAAGTGGCGGGGAAATATATCGCCTGCCATTTTTCAAAATATAACATGGCAGCTTCAACCGGATCTGGAGATGTTTATGCGTAATTATCTGGACCGTATCACGCCAGATTTTGTTAAATTATCTATTGGCCTGCGTGCGCCCCAGATTTACGAGGATACCAGACCTCAGATATTAAAAATACCAAAAGTATTTCTTGAGGCCTTAATCCAGTATTTTGAGAAAATGCATGAAATGGGCAAACTGCCACTTCTGGATTACGAATGCCTGGCAATGACTGTTTTTTCCTCAACATTTGGTTTTACCTTTTTAAAAGCTTCTTTTGATGACCAGCTTACAACGGTCAGGCAGGAAGAATATATTAAAAACAGTGTGTCTTTGTTTGTGAAAGGTATTGAGCAGCGATGACAGATTAGATGGTATCATCATTGATTGGTGATGCCATTTATAATAAATAATATGCAAGTGAATACTTGCATAAAGAGGAGGTTCAGCCATGGAGATAACAGGTGCCCAGCTTTTTGTTAAAGCCTTAAGAAAGGAAGGAGTAGATATTCTGTTTGGATACCCTGGAGGTCAGGCAATTGACCTATTTGATGCGTTGTATGGTCAGAGTGATATTGAGGTTATTTTACCCCGCCATGAACAGGGATTAATACACGCTGCAGATGGATACGCACGGTCATTAAAAAAGATCGGGGTCTGCCTGGTAACCAGCGGACCTGGTGCAACCAATCTGGTAACAGGCATAGCAACTGCCAATTATGACAGTGTTCCGCTTGTTTGTTTTACCGGACAGGTGCCCACCCACCTCATTGGTAATGATGCATTTCAGGAAGTTGATATCGTAGGTATCACAAGAAATATCTGTAAATATGCGGTGACAGTCCGAAGCAGGCAGGAACTTGGATCAATTATAAAAAAAGCATTTTATATTGCTGCTACCGGAAAACCCGGAGTGGTAGTGGTAGATATTCCAAAAGATATTCAGCAGGAATATGGCATTGACACGTATCCGGATACAGTGGAAATCAGGGGATATAAACCCAGTGTATCAGTCCATGAGGGACAGATTAAAAAAGCTCTGGCTGCGCTAAAACAGGCAGAAAAACCTCTGTTTCTGGCAGGGGGAGGTGTACTGGCAGCAGGAGCGGGGAAAGAAATGGAAAAGCTTGTGGATATTACCGGGATTCCGGTGGTATCAACTATAATGGGGAAAGGTGCGATACCTACAAACCATCCGCTTTACATAGGAAACATTGGTATTCATGCCAGTTATGCAGCCAATAAGGCAATCAGTGAATGCGATGTACTTTGTTCCATTGGAACAAGGTTTAACGATAGAATAACAGGAAAAGCGGGTACTTTTGCCAGTAAGGCAACACTGATCCATATTGATATAGATCCGGCTTCCATATCAAGGAATATCGCAGTTGATATCCCCATTGTGGCAGATGCAAAAAAAGCAATCTGTCGTCTGCTTCAAAAGACAGAGTCCAGTCATTGCGATAGCTGGAAAAAACAGCTGGAAGAATTAAAAAAGTCGTATCCTCTTGCAATGAAGCAGACCGGTCTGACACCCCAGTTTATTATTGAGAAGATCAATAAGATGTTTGACAAACTTATTGTAGTGACGGACGTGGGGCAGAATCAGCTTTGGACGACACAGTTTCTGGAGTTAAATGAAGAGAAACAACTGCTGACATCAGGAGGTCTTGGAACCATGGGATATGGTCTCCCCGCCGCACTGGGAGCAAAGCTTGGCAATCCGGAGAAATACGTAGTCGCTGTCTGTGGAGATGGCGGGATTCAGATGAATATTCAGGAGCTGGCAACAGCAGTCGTACAGGAACTGCCAGTAATTGTCTGTGTTCTGAATAATGGATATCTTGGCAATGTAAGGCAGTGGCAGCAGATGTTTTATAATAACCGGTATTCTTCCACCTGCCTGAAGTATAGAAAACGGTGCAAAAAGGGCTGCACCGGTCCTGGAAAAACCTGCCCTGTCTATATTCCCGATTTTGTGAAGCTGGCGGAAAGTTATGGAGCACTTGGAATTCGTGTCACCAGCAGGGAAGAAGTTGAGGCAGCATTTAATCATGCCGCCCAAAATGAACTTGCTCCTACATTAATAGAGTTTATTATTGAACCGGAAGAAAACGTTCTTCCCATTGTTCCGCCTGGAAGTCAGTTAAGTGATATGATTATGGAATACTAAAAAGGAGGTAAAGGTATGAAAAAAAGGTGGCTTTGTCTGTTTGTAGAAAATGAAGTGGGCGTACTGGCAAAAATTACCGGGCTTTTTTCTGCGAAAGCTTATAATCTTAACAGCCTTACGGTAGGGATTACACAGGATGAGACGGTATCCCGGGTTACCATCAGCCTGTTTAGTGATGATCAGTTATTCGAACAAATAAAAAAACAGTTAAACCGCATGGTGGAAGTGATTAAAGTAATCGATTATACGGATATTGACATTTACAGAAAAGAGATTATGTTTTTAAAAATATTGAAATGCACAGAACATGACCGCGCTTTCCTCTTTCAGTTTTCAGATATATATGGAACCAGAATTGTGGATTTTAACAAAGACTGCGTATTGATGGAAAGCATAAAAGCGGAAGAAGAAAATGATATTATGCTGAAGTTATTATGCAAAAAGTTGAATAATCCGTTTGAAATTGTCAGAGGTGGAAGTGTGGCAGTGGAAGCTGTTTAGAAACCAGCTGACAAAAAACTTTGTGTCAGAGTCTGATTGAATTATGATCTTCCCGTATACAAAATTACGGGAAACTGGTATGATAAGAAAGACAAATCAGACAAGAAATGAATGGCACAAAGGATTCGTAAAATATTATGAAACAATTAACCATAGGAATACTGGCTCATGTCGATGCAGGTAAGACCACGCTGTCAGAAGGAATTCTTTATGCAAGCGGGAAGATCGGTAAGCCAGGAAGAGTTGACAATAAAAATACATTTTTAGACACCTACGAGCTGGAAAAAGCCAGAGGGATCACCATATTTTCCAAACAGGCAGTTTTTGAAATGGGAGATCTTAAAATCACCCTTTTAGATACTCCGGGGCATGTGGATTTCAGTGCGGAGATGGAGCGGACCCTTCGCGTGCTGGACTATGCCATACTGGTAATCAGTGGCGCAGACGGAGTACAGGGACACACCAGAACTTTATGGCGTCTTTTATCCATGTATCAGATCCCTGTTTTCCTTTTTATTAATAAGATGGATCAGCCAGCTGCCGATCGGGACAGATTGATGAGAGAGGTCAAAAAGCAGCTTCATGACAGCTGTATCGATTTTTCTCTGAATGATACAGATGGCTTTTATGATCAGCTTGCCATGTGCAGCGAAA
>SVDS01000217.1 GCA_015057715.1 Paenibacillaceae bacterium | reverse complement strand
CGGAAGTGGAATCAAAGGTTAATATACATACAGAGAGGAAAAAACGTGAATATCCAAACCAGTGTATCATTTCAGACATCCAACGAACTTTTGCAAAAACTAATGGATTCAGCACAAAGGAAATCGTTAAACAACTTAAAAATGTTTGAGAACCGGCTCGTTCTGATCGAAGGAGGCGGATATGAAAAAATATGGCTGGAAACCCAGCCTATGGGCGGAGAAATGTATGCCAAACGTAACATGGAAGCCGGAATAAATAATCAGCTCCTTTTTATGGAGCATCAAAGAGAGGATGGCCGCATGCCCGGAAGCATTGCCTTAATCAACAAACGGATCACTCCCCAGTTTGACAAATTCCAAGGCTTTTGCTTCCCCTCTTCTGCCCTTAACATGTATTACTTAATGGAAAAAGATAAAGAATATCTAACACTTCTTTACCTCACTCTGGAAAAATTTGATTCCTATTTATGGAAAACCAGGGATTCAGACGGGGATGGCTGTCTGGAAAGCTGGTGCAAATATGATACAGGGGAAGATCATGCACTTCGATACCAGGATGCTCCCGACTCCTGGAGTAAAGAAACTCCTCCCAAAAATTGCACAGCAGTTCCCATGGCATCTCTGGATATTATGAGTTTTTCCTACTCTGCCAGAGAGACCCTGTCCGTTATCAGCTCTATACAAGGTAATGAAGACCGTAAAAATCAGTGGAAACGAAAGGCTTTGGCCATCCAGAAAACGATTAAAGATTATCTTTGGATCGAATCAAAAGATGCCTGCTTTGACCGGGATAAAAACCATAAAACCATCAATGTTTTATTTCACAACAATTTAAGAGCAATGTACTGGAACAGTTTTACAAAACCAATGGCAGATCGTTTTGTAAAAAAGCACTTATTAAATCCAGAAGAATTCTGGACGTATATGCCCCTCCCCTCCGTTGCAGTAAATGATCCTCTTTTTCGTAACATAAAAACAAATAACTGGAGCGGACAATGTGAAGCCCTTACCTACCAGAGAGCCATACGTGCTCTTGAAAATTATGATTATGATGATCTGATCCCTAAACTGGGTAAAAAACTGTTTCATGCCATTGGAGATTCCTGTGTTTTTGTGCAGCAATATGATCCTTTTACAGGCTCACCTTCCTTAATATCTTTGGATGGTCTTCAGGATTCCTATGGCCCCGCCATGTTGTCTGTTATGGAATATACCTCCCGTATGCTGGGAATACATATAGAGCAGGATCACATATTTTGGGGAACATGCAAAGGATATGAAAGTGACTATGAACAGATCTGGGGAAATCATTCATTTAAAATAATAAATAATAAGAAAACAGCTGAGGCATTTGTTGACGGAAAAAAAGTTTTTGAATCAGGAAAAGACTTAAAAATTATAACGGATCTTTCCGGTAATCTTCTTTATATTAAGCAATTTACTTCTGACGCTGATATCAGAAGCATAAAAACATTCAAAATATTCCCTTAAAAAAATAAAGTCTCCGGCATAATTCAATACCGGAGACTTTTATATTTATATTTTATAATCTATTTAATTTCTCATAACCTTAAAAAGTGCCTGAGTGATGGCAACCGTTAAAATCCCTGCGACAATCGCCTCTGGAATCCCGTTCATACAGATTATACCAATAATTACAGAATAGATTCCCTCCGTCAGCCCCTTCGCAGCCTGACCGTACTCTTTGCCAAAAAGAAAATAAATCAGATTCATTACCAGCAACGTGTTGGTTAATGATCCGGCAACGCCTGCCGCTGCAAGTGCCACAGTTGTTTTCATCTTACTTCCCTTTAACGCTTTTAATACTCCCCTGAAAACATAATATGCCACAATTCCAATAAGAATTCTTGGCACCATACAGATAATCAGGCTTCCTAAATTACCTCCGTACTCTCCCATCTTTACAAATGGTGAAAATACAAATGAGGTTGCATTGGGCATGTTGGTGTTTTTCCACAGACTTGTCAGCCCAAAAATCATTCCCAGAAATCCGCCATATTTTGGTCCAAGTATAATGGCTCCAATAATGACCGGAACGTGAATGATGGTGGCGTTCATAAATCCCAAAGGAATATATCCAAAGGGCGTAAACGCCATGATGATGATAAGGGCAACGAAGATAGCTGCCAGTACCATGTCGCGTGTTTTGTTTCCAGTATTCATATTTTTCCTCCTGTGCTACTGTTCTTTTATAAGATACAATGCATCTGGTTACAACTGCATTATACATAACTGACCTTTATCCGTCAATCCTGTCTATTAAATCGACATTTCTTTGTTAATTTACATAAAGTTATCAACATTATGGGGATAACTTGTGGAAAACTCTATGGATAGTATCTTGATAACCTTTTTTTGTACACATGCCTGTCCTAAACATTTTGATAAAATCAATATTTTCCGGATGTGAATAAAATGAGTTATAAAAACAGGTTTTTTGTGGACAACTTTCCCTCTGGATGCTTATCAACAATCCATACACAGCTAATTCACAGCCCTTTCACACACTTATCCACAATTTTTTACTATTATCATTGAAAATTATTACAAAATAGTATAGAATGAACAGTAGATTGGGCTAATGCGCATATTTGCATTTTAATAGATGTAGGAGACATACAATGTTAGAAAAGTTAAAAGAAAAATGGGACGAAATCTTATTGAATTTAAAAGAAGAACACGAAATTACAGAAGTTTCTTTCAAAACCTGGCTTCTCCCGCTAAAAGTTCATGCCGTTGACGGTGAAAAGGTAATCGTCTCGGTACCGGATGTAGAATTTTTGGGATACATCCGCAAAAAATACGGGTTTCTTCTAAAAATAACCATAGAAGAAGTGACTGGTTTTGAATGCAGCGTCGATTTTGTTGTGGAAAATCAGATTCAAAAAGAAGCAGCTCCCGCTCCTGCAGGTAATACACTGATAACCAATACGGTAAATTCGGTCAGTCAGTCCGCAATCATAAACGCGAATTTAAATCCGAAGTACATATTTGATACCTTTGTTGTAGGTGCCAATAATAATCTGGCACATGCAGCATCCCTGGCAGTTGCAGAATCTCCTGGTGAAATTTACAACCCTCTTTTCATCTATGGAGGTGTGGGACTGGGTAAAACTCACTTAATGCATTCCATCGGTCATTTCATATTAAAGAATAATCCGAATGCAAAGGTTCTCTACGTGACCAGTGAGAAGTTCACCAACGAGCTGATCGATGCGATTCGAAACAAGAACAACTTCTCTCCTACTGAATTCAGGGAAAAGTACAGAAATAACGATGTTCTTTTAATCGATGATATCCAGTTTATCATTGGTAAAGAAAGTACACAGGAAGAATTCTTCCATACATTTAACGCATTATATGAATTGAAAAAGCAGATTATTATTTCATCTGATAAACCGCCAAAAGAAATTGAGACATTGGAAGAACGTCTCCGATCCCGTTTCGAGTGGGGTTTAACAGTGGACATACAGTCTCCCGATTACGAAACCAGAATGGCCATTCTTCGCAAAAAAGAAGAAATGGAAGGCTACAATATCGACAACGAAGTTATTAAATATATAGCTACCAACATCAAATCCAACATCCGGGAGCTGGAAGGCGCCCTGACAAAAATCGTTGCACTCTCACGCCTTGATAATAAGGAAATCACCGTTGAGCTGGCTGAAGAGGCCTTAAAAGATATTATATCACCCAATGATAAGCGGGAAGTAACCCCAGAACTGGTGATTCAGGTTGTTGCTGACCATTATGGTCTGACACCTCTTGACATCTGTTCTCAAAAGCGTAACAAGGAAATCGTATATCCACGCCAGATTGTGATGTACCTTTGCCGTGAGATGGTTGGAACTCCACTGCAGATGATTGGAAAATTCCTTGGCGGAAGAGATCATACCACCATTATTCATGGTATTGAGAAGATCTCAGCAGAGACTAATAAAAACGAAACCTTAAGCAATACCATCGAGATCTTAAAAAAGAAGATTAATCCACAATAGGATGTGAATCACGTGTTAATTTCATGTGGATAATCAGGGGTCTCAAAAGGAGTCTCATTGTTCTGTGGATAACCTTCCATTTTTCCTCACGTTTTGTGGACGTTATTCACATTGTTATGAACAGGACAACTTTAGGCTTTATAACGGTTATCAGGGCTTTTACACAAACCCACAGCCCCTACTACTAATACGACGAAATTAATCTATATTATTTATCTATTTATTGTTATTTTGAGAGCAAAGGAGTTATCAACAATTATGAAACTGACATTTAAGCAGGATGCCATTTTAAATGGTATTAATATTGTATTAAAAGCAGTTCCCAGCAAAACAACCATGTCCATCCTGGAGTGCATCTTTATCGATGCCAGTGGTTCTGAAATTAAACTCACTGCCAATGATATGGAACTTGGTATTGAAACAAAGGTGGAAGGAACCATCCAGGAGCGGGGAAAGATTGCCTTAGAAGCCAAACTACTTTCAGAAATTGTAAGAAAGCTGTCCTCTTCCGGTGATTCCACGGTAACAATCGAAAGCGATGAAAAATTTACAACAACAATTTCCTGTGACAACTCTATTTTCCATATACAGGGACGGGATGGGGAAGAATTCGCTTACTTACCTTATATTGAGCGTGATCACTATATCTGCTTATCCCAGTTTTCCTTAAAAGAAGTCATCAGGCAGACCATTTTTTCCATCGCACCCAATGACAGTAATAAGATGATGACAGGAGAACTGTTTCAGGTTACAGGAAACCAGTTAAAAGTGGTTTCTCTGGATGGTCACAGAATATCCATTCGAAATATTGAATTAAAAGATACCTATCGTGATATAAAAGTCATTGTTCCTGGCAAGACTCTAAATGAAATCAGCAAGATACTTGGCGGAGATAACGAAAAAGAGGTTCTTATTTTCTTCAGTACGAACCACATTCTCTTTGAATTTGATCATACAATCGTTGTATCCCGTCTGATTGAAGGAGATTATTTCCGCATTGACCAGATGCTATCCAGTGATTACGAAACAAAAGTCAGTGTAAACAAGAAAGAGCTTTTAGACTGTCTTGACCGGGCAACCATCTTGGTAAGAGAAAATGACAAAAAACCTCTGATCATCAATATTGAAGATCAGGAAATGGAACTTCGTATGAATTCCAGTTTTGGATCTATGAATGCCCAGGTTCCAACCCATAAAACCGGAAGTGACATCATGATTGGGTTTAATCCCAAATTCCTCATTGATGCATTAAGGATCATTGATGACGAAGAAGTGACAATTTATATGTTAAATCCCAAATCCCCCTGCTTTATCCGGGATGAGGAAGGAAAATACATTTATTTGATTCTTCCTGTAAACTTTAACGCGGCATCTGTTTAAACTAACTGCAGGAGCGTCCTGCGGACATACCTTTATGTCCAGAAAAGCATGGGCAAGAAAGAGGAGCGTCCTTACGGACATACCTTTATGTCCAGAAAGCGTGGACAAGAAAGAGGAAACTATGGAGACAATAAAATTAAGGGATGAGTATATTAAGTTAGGCCAGGCCTTAAAAGCTGCCGGCCTGGTAGGATCCGGTGTTGATGCCAAGTTTGTGATCGAGGATGGTCTTGTTTCCGTAAATGGTCAGCCTGAGTATCAGAGAGGGAAGAAATTAAGAAGCGGAGATATGGTTACATTCGATGGTAAGAGCATTAAAATTGAGTGATA
>SVDS01000216.1 GCA_015057715.1 Paenibacillaceae bacterium | reverse complement strand
ACAAAAAAAGTCATAAAAGAATACAATCAGTACAAATGTATTGAAGGGAGAAGCTTTTATGAATGATGCACAAAGTAGAATATATGATATTTTAAAAGCACGTGGAATTGATGCAGAAAACGCTGATGGTCTTAAGGAAGAGGATATACCGGAAGCGTCAGAACGCTTTAGTAAGTTAATGGACATCTATTATTCTATGAAAGTTACCGCAGATATGGAGATACCTTACTGGTACAACAGGCTGTGGTGGGAGAATGACGGAGATATACTTGAGGTAAGAAGAGCCAGAGCAGTGGGAGGTGCATATGCTCACAGCACTCCGACAGTACTGCCTTATGAAAAACTGGTTATGAGCAAAACAAAGAATTTCCGCGGAGCATTTCCATTTCCCTGGGTCTGTGCCAGCTTTTTTAATTCTCTGGCAGAATCCCTGATGAATGAAGTAGATGCCCCTGCAGAGAGCGAGGCAGATGCTGTCTCAGTAGTAGGTGCAGGAGGCGGTAATGTAACTGAAAGCTATGGAGACATTATTTCCATTGCAAAGAAATTTGGAATGAGAAAAGAAGAAATTCCCGTACTGGTAAGGGTTTCCAAATATTGGGAGGGCATATCTGTTGAAGACATCAGTGATAAATATGCACAGATGCTTCCAGACTACGATCAGTTTAAGCGCATTATGGATGCAGTGGTTGTCATGTTTGATTCCTTTGCCATTCCTCAGGGCAGGGAGGTAATCAATTATTATATGCCTTTGCAGTATGGTTTTGACCGGATCATCCAGCTTTGCGATGAAAAGATTGATGAGACAATGGGGGAAGCAGGCGAAGACGGCATATTAGGAATGAGCCGCGGTTATTATTATGCAGCAATGAAGGAAATTACGGCAGGCTTAAGTAAATGGTGCGATAACTATGGAAAAAGGGCAGAGGATCTTGCAACAAGAGAACCAGATGAAGAAGTCAGGGCAAATTATTTAGAAATCGCCCAGGTAATGCACAATGTTGCCCATAAACGCCCATCCACCTTCCGTGAAGCCCTTCAGATGACGTTATGCTGCCACTTGGGGGTCGTAAATGAAGATCCTCAGTCAGGACAATCCATCGGACGTCTGGGTCAGGTGCTTCAGCCATTCTATGAAAAAGATATCGAAGATGGAATTACCACAGATGAGGAAGTAATCGAACTGCTGGAACTCTACCGGATTAAGATAACCTGTATCGAGTGTTTTGCCTCTGCCGGTGTATCAGGCGGTGTGCTTTCCGGAAATACTTTTAATAACTTATCCCTCGGAGGGCAGAATTATGACGGTTTATCAGCAGTCACTCCTCTAGAGTATCTGATTGTGGAAGCGGCTATGAGAGCAAAGACCCCGCAGCCCACACTTTCTGTTCTTTATGATGAAAAGACACCGGAAGATTTCTTAATGAAAGCCGCAGCCTGTACAAAGCTTGGTATGGGATTCCCGGCATGGATGAACAATCAGACCGGAATGAACTTTATGTTAAGGCAGTACGGTGCAGAGGGAATGGACCTTTACGATGCAAGAGCGTGGTGTCTGGGCGGCTGCCTGGAATCGGCTCCGGGCTGCTTTATGCCTCTGGATTATAACGGAAAAGTCACCATGATTCCAGGAGGCGCTTCCCCGACCTGCGGAACCGGAATTCATTTTACCGGTCTGCCAAAGATTCTGGAGCTGGTTCTTACAAACGGACTTGATAAGCGAACCGGAAAACAGGTATTCCCTCCCCATAATGAGAAAATTGATACATATGAGCAGATGGTGGATTTATGGAAAAAGTATCTGGATATTTCCAACCGGATTGTGAACCGGATCAACAATATGCAGATGGATATCTGGAGAAAGTATAATATGCCTGCTGTGAATTCCCTGCTGAAACCGGACTGCTTTGCAAAGGGTCAGCACATCGGCAACTGCGGATCGAGATATAATGCCTGTATCAACTTTGAGTCCTGCGGCACCATAACATTTATTAACTCCCTGGCTTCCATAAAGAAGAATGTATTTGATGACCGGGCGTATACGCTGGAAGAGATGACAGAGGCTCTGGTTAATAACTTCGGTTTTAAGACTGCGTATGAGACCAATGTATTTTCTCCGGATTTCAGAGAAAGCACAGAGTCTGCTTCAAAGTATGACCGGATATTTGCAGCTTGCATCCATGCTCCCAAATACGGAAATGCGGATTCCTATGTAGACAGTCTGCTGAAGGACTATCACATGTTTATGCTTCACTACCTGCCCACACTCCGCTCCTATTATGGTAAGCCGGAATATTTATGTCAGATTTCCGTATCCACCCATGGCCCTCAGGGTTTTGTCACTCTGGCGACTCCCGATGGTAGGCTTGCAGGAACCACTTATTCCGACGGTTCTGTTTCCGCAGCGGCAGGAACCGATAAGAATGGAATCTATGCCATCTTTGAGTCTGCCACTGTATATGACCACTCTCAGAATCAGAATGCGCAGATGAACTTAAAGCTTCATCCGTCAGCTGTAAAAGGACTTTCCGGAACAAGAAAGCTCCTTGACGTAATCCGTGCCTATATGCGTAAGGGCGGTTTCCATGTTCAGTTTAATGTTGTTGGCTCGGATACCTTAAAGGAAGCTCAAAAGGAGCCGGACAAATACAGGGACTTAATGGTTCGTGTAGCCGGGTTCACCCAGTATTGGTGTGAAATCGGCAAGCCGATTCAGGATGAAGTGATCTATAGAACCGAGTATGATCAGGCTTAAAGCCGACAATAAGGAGGAAGAACAGATGAAGCATGTTAAATGCGTGAACTTTTTAAACTTAGATTGTGAAAAGGGAATGTGTGCCCTGAGCAAGGCAATCGTTCCGATTGATGGAGAAGGAAGTGACGCATGTCAAAGTTACCAGCCGGCTCCGGAATGCGGAAATTGCCGCCATTTCTATGATGGAGACAAATACGGAATGGGAATGTGCAAAGGATATGAAAAGGAAAACTGGGCATATGCCACCTGCGGCGCATTCTCCTGTGAAAAATATGAAAGCAGAAGATATAAGGAAGCCTGATATGGAAAAAAAGGGGCTGATATTTGATATTCAGGCTTTTTCCGTACATGACGGACCGGGTTGCCGCACCAATGTATTTCTGGCCGGCTGCCCGCTTCAGTGTAAATGGTGCGCCAATCCCGAAAGCTGGATCTGTAAAAAGCACCTGATGTTTGCTGAAAAAATGTGCAAATATGATCATGGATGCAGGGCATGCAGGGATGCGTGCCCTTACGGCTCCATTGTCATAACGGAAAGCGAAAAGCCACGTATAAACTGGGAGATATGCAATAACTGCCGGACCTTTGAATGCACCGGAGCATGCCCGAACAATGTTTTAAAGCAATGTGTGAAAGAGTATGAGCCGGAAGAACTGGTAAGCATTCTGCGGCGTGATTTTAATAACTGGGGGGCTGAGGGGGGTGTGACCTTTTCCGGAGGCGATCCCATACTCCAGCATGAGTTTCTCATTGAGGTGCTGAAAGACTGCAGGAAATGGAATATTCATACAGCCATCGAAAGCAGTGGGTATTTTCCAGAAGAAATATTCCTCCACGTAATGGATTACATTCATTTCGCATTTATTGATGTAAAAAATATGGACTCTATTGCTCATGAAATGGGAACGGGGGTTGGAAATGAACGGATTCTTTCCAACATTTCCGCATTGAAAGCCTCCAACTGGAAGGGCAGGCTCGTATTGCGCCAACCCACTATTTCGGGTTATAATGACAGTGATGAAAATGCCAGGCAGCTGATTGCGTTCATGCAGAAGAATGACTTATTTGAATTGAATCTTCTAAAATTCCACCGGCTGGGGACAACGAAGTGGGAGCAGCTGGGTAAATCTTATGAATACTCCGATCATGGAGATATGAGCGATGAGCGGATGAAAGAGCTGCAAAATATTTATCTAAAAGCAAATATAGCGTGCTACATCGGTGATGACACCTTGTTTTGACACCTATAACCAGCAGGAGAAGAGTATGGATTTGAAGGACAGTTACATTTATGAATTTATTAAGGATAGAAATATCGGTGATATCTCTTTAAAAAGCTGCAAAAAAGGAAGTGTCATTACAGATGGGGCCGATGACAGAATCCATGTAATTTTCCTGCTGGAGGGCGCTATTAAGGTTGTGACTACCAGCATTGAAGGCAAGCAGATTCTCATTGATGAGGTATGTGAAAACAGTTTCAGCGGACACATCAGCAAGGTAAGGGGACAAAACTTTTTCGCCACTGTCATTGCCAAAACAAATTGCATTTATCTGGATTTTCCTGACAA
This sequence comes from Paenibacillaceae bacterium, assembly GCA_015057715.1. Taxonomy (GTDB): domain Bacteria; phylum Bacillota; class Clostridia; order Lachnospirales; family Lachnospiraceae; genus Lacrimispora. The sequence continues at coordinate 1,533 of SVDS01000216.1, read as the reverse complement.
GGTGTTTGATGAATTGATGAAAAACCAGAATTTTGCCTGCTTCTTCTACAAAAGCACCAGTGACAGGGTTTATCTCATGTACCGTAAGCTGTTAGCCAAAGAACTGTTTTCACAGGAAGAAATGATCGCTTATTACCTGCTTTCCAAAGCAGATAAAGAAGATCTGGTTGCGCTCAGTAAATATTATATCTGCGAAGCCATGGGGATCAGCAGAAGAAATTTTTATAATATAATTAACAGATTTTATAAAAATGGCTGGGTTAAAAAAGAGGGTATGTGTGTCAGAATCATAAGAGGTGACGAGCTGGAACGAGTTTCTAATCGTATGCGCTGGTTTTTTGCGGAAAGCAGCATATAAACTGTATCGTGCATTGCAACAGGAAAAGGGTGAGATCGAAGAAGATGGCATATATAATTGAAAAAATAACAGAGAATCACTGGAAGATCAATTTTACAACACCTGCCGCCCACTGGATGAAGCTGTTGGAGAGTGATGCAGGAAAAACAAAGCATAAGCTGGAGAGATTCGCCCAGGAAGAATTTGAAAAATTTGCGGAGGACTGTGAACGTATCATACTTTCAGAGTCCGCTTTTCATATGGAACAGATGAAGCTTGACAAGCCGCTGGTTTTTTCTATAAAGGCTGAGCTGTCACCCAAGGTCATCCCTGGTCAATATAAGAATCTTAAAGTGTTTGTCAAAGAGGATTCTTATACTGAGGCGGATAAAAGAGAGACGGCGTTAATGGAACTTCTGATTCAGGGTTTTGGATTTGGTGATATCACAGCAATGATTGAGAAGATGATACAGCAGATGACAGAAGAATATGCCACCCGTTTAAGTCAGGAGGGATTGTCCCTTGAACAGTTTTACAAGATGACAGGCAGCTCCCTGGCAGACTTAATGAAGCAGTTTCAGCCTGTGGCAGAGCGCAGGGTAAAGGGGCGGCTGGTTTTGCATGCCGTTGCAAAGGCTGAGGGGATTAAGGTCAGTCCTGAGGAACTGGATAAAGAGCTGAAACGCTTATCAGCACTTTATCTGACGCCGGCTGACCAGATCAGAAAGCTTTTGACCGGAAGTGAGGGCAGAAAGCTGAAGCAGGATATTCTGATAAATAAAACCATGAAATACTTAATGGATCAGAATGAATTTGCGGTAAGCCCAGAGGCTGGTGCTGTAAAATAACAATAAAACTGCCGTTAGAACCGGATTTATTCCGGTTTATACGGCAGTTTTTTTGTATAAGGATATTTTATTACTCAGATTATTAATTTGAATTTATCACCAATACAAAGTTGTTGACAAAGAATGGTGAGAGTATTATCTGAATCATGTACAACACTGTCAATACGTAATAGAGGATAACCTTTTGCGATTTCTAAGGATCTGGCTTCTTTCGGAGGCGCGAATATGATGTCTATCTCCTTGGAAGAATGCTCTAAAAAAATGTTATACCTGGTTTTCAAAATTTCATAGAGTGATTGATCATTCAGGTTTTCAGAGAATAGGAATGAAAACATCTCAGGAAATCTG
>SVDS01000215.1 GCA_015057715.1 Paenibacillaceae bacterium | reverse complement strand
CGTATGCCAGATTTCTCCAATTTTCTAAAATAGTCATGATTAAAACCATCCTTTTGTCTGTTCTTTCTTGTAATACTCCATCAAACAGTATATAACATATTGAAAAATTTTGCAATGCAGCTTTTAAGAAAAATACAAACTGCCTTCCTTCCTGAAGAAAATGGAATAGAAGGCAGCTTACACTTATCAGATTTTAAACATATCCAAGAAGTCCCGGCAGCCATAAGGACAACGCAGGAATATAGGATACCATAAGAAGCACGACAAAGATTGCCGCAAAATAAAGCAGTAAAGTCTTAATTACATTTTCAATCTTTGTCTCTCCAACCTTTACACCCACAAACAGGGTTGTCCCAACAGGAGGTGTTATGGTTCCGATGCATAAATTAAAGATCATCATAATACCAAAATGTATGGTATTCATTCCAAGTGCCTGGCAGACTGGCAAAAAGATGGGTGTGAAAATCAGGCAGGCAGGGGTCATATCCATAAAGGTTCCTACCAGAAGCAGTAAGATATTTATAATGAATAAGATAACGTATCGATTGCTGCTGACTCCAAGCATTGCTTCTGAAACTGCAGTTGGTATGCCGGTAAATGCCATAACCCAGCTCATAATGCTGGAAACACCAATTAAAAATATAATAATTCCTGTCATCTGGGCACTTTCTAAAAACAGCTTTGGAAGTTCTGAAAGCTTTAATGACTTATAAAAGAATAAAGATAAAATCAGACTGTAAACTACGGATACCACACTTCCTTCTGTAGCCGTGAAAACTCCTGCGATAATTCCTCCAATTACAATTACAATCATAAGGAGGCAGGGAATTGCCTGAAGACACACACGGATTTTTTCCTGAGTTGTAAAGCGTTTGTTACTTTGATAACCCTTTTTCTTAGCCAGAAAATAAATAACCACCATACAGGCAAGTCCCCATAAGATACCTGGAATATAGCCTGCCATAAAAAGAGCTGCAACAGAGGTTCCTCCACTGACAAGGGAAAATGTAATCATAACATTGCTTGGTGGGATTAACAGTCCGGTTGGTGCAGTAGCAATGTTTGCAGCTGCAGAGAAGTCTCTGTCATAGCCTTCCTCTTCCTCAATGGGACCAATGATCGCTCCCATGGCAGAGGCGGCAGCCGTTCCGGATCCTGAGATAGAGCCAAATAACATGTTTGCCACAGCGTTTGTGTGAGCAAGGGATCCTGGTATTCTTCCTGTAAAGAGTTTTGCAAAATTAATGAGGCGGATTGCTATGCCTCCTTTGTTCATGATATTGCCTGCCAATATAAAAAACGGAATCGCCAGAAGACTGAATATGGAGATACCGGAGAAAATTCTCTGAGCTCCTGTCAGCACAGCTGCGCCAGTATTTAAGATAGGCAGAATGGCACATATGGATGAAACGGCAAGTGCAACGGCAACCGGTACGCCTAATAAAAGCAGGACTACAAGGACCACTAAAATGATCAGTCCGCAAAGTATGGAAATATTCATTTATGCTTCCTCCTTTTCTTTGTAATCCGCATGCAGCAGATCGATTGCATTTACCAGACAAAATAACATGATCAGCACACCTGTAACCGGGACTGCTGCATACACATATCCCATGGGAATCTGTAAGGATGCCGTTGTCTGAATCATTGTAAGCTTTGTAATGGAACTTCCGCCATATACCATCACGACTCCGGCAAAGACAAATGCCAGCATTTCAATGGCAGCATCTAACCATTTCTTAGGAGTACCTGTTAATTTATCGGCCAGGAATCCAATTCTCATATGATCCCGTTTTCCAAATACATAGGCAGATGCAAACAAAGCCATCCACGTAAATGAATAAGTCAGCAGCTCTTCTGAAATAGTACTTGGTCTGTTGAAAAAATATCTGGTAATAATCTGATAACTGCCAATTACCGTCATAGCTGCAAAAAGTACAATAATGACGGCTCCCAGAGCCTTCATGATCCAGTCTTTTACCTGATGCATCACTGACATTTTATTGTCCTCCTTTATTTTTATTATTTTCATCCTGAATATGCTGATATAAATCTCTGATTTTGGGATTTTCACTGAGCATTTTTTCATGAAGAGGTAGCACCCTTTCTTTGAATGCCTCTACATCCACATCAATAAACTCTACACCCATATCTGATTTTGCTTTCTCCCTTGCTTCATCAATGCTTTTATCCCATTCAGCAAGTTCCACCTCTGTGGAATATCTGGCTGCCTCTTCAAAAACCTGATATTCTTCAGGGCTTAAGCTGTTTAAAAACTTTAAATTGCCTACCAGCATGTCCGGTACCATCTGATGCTTGTTGTAGGAATAATATTTTGCTACTTCACCATGTTTGTTATTGGTCAGAGCCAGCTCGTTATTTTCCGCTCCATCAATAACCCCCTGCTGAATCGCCGTGTATACGTCGCCAAATCCCATAGGCGCTGCTGCTGCTCCAAATGAATTAACCATCGCCACGCTGGCAGGACTTTGCTGAACACGTATCTTTTTCCCTTTTAAATCATCTGGAGTGCGAATTGGTGTCTTTGCATAAAAATTTCTGGTTCCTGCATTGTACCAGGTAACAACCCGAAAACCAGCTTCGTCTGTGGAAGCATAAATTTTCTGCATATAGTCCGTATCTTCCATAACAGAGCGATACACGTTCTCCGAATCAAACAGATACGGCATACTGAAAATTTCATATACATCAGCAAATGTTTCTAAATTTGCGGTACCTGCTACAACAAAATCAATGGCTCCTGTCTGAGTAAGCTCGATTGCTTTTTGGGCAGATCCAAGAAGCTCATTGGGAAAAATCTGTACCTCATACTTGTCTCCCAGACGTTCCTCCACATACTGTTTAAATGCAAGAAGACCTAAATGCTCCGGATGTGTTTCAGCCTGGGCATGAGAGATCCTGATGATCCGTTTGCCTGAAGTAGCCGTATTACAGCCGCTCAGTCCCACTGCCATTGCAGCTGCCAGAATTCCTGCTGCCAGTCTTTTTAAGAATTTCTTCATATGATTTTCTTCCTTCCCACTTATTTAAGATCGATTACGGCAAAAAAAATAAGCCCCGGGTTATATGATTGAGTAAATCAACAAAGGGGCAATGCCTGCCTTAATGCTTTCTCAATTATATAACCTGAAGCTTTTTTTTGTACCGAAGAGAATTGTCCTCCAGGGAGAATATTTTAACATCCTCCTTGGAGCTTTTGCCAATTTGCATAAATAGATCATCTTATTTTTGTGCATTCTGACTGTCACGAAATTCAGAAGGAAGCAATCCTGTTAATCTGCGAAATACCTTGGCAAAATAGTTGGAATCAAAATATCCCACATGCATACTCACATCTTTTACACTGGCTGTTTTGTTCATAAGCAGTTTTTTTGCTTCATTGATCCGGATTTTTGTTAAATAAGTGGTAAAATTCTGGTCAAAGCATTGCTTAAACAATTTGCAAAAATAAGCATCCGAATAATGAAGCATCCGGGCTGCGTCCTGCATGGAAATTTCCTTCATATAGTTATTTTTTATAAACTCCAGTATTCGTGCTGCCACTTCGCTCTTTGGATCTCCATCCGCCGGTTCTAAAAACTGGGAATCTGTTTCAGAAAACTCAGAACTGTCATTTTCTTTATCCGAACCAGATTTTTCCTTATCCTGATGGTCTGCCAGGCGCATGGCCTCCTCCATGACAGCAAGAAGTTCTTCCTCCTCGCATGGTTTTAATAGATAATCCAGAGCCCTTATAACAATGGCCCGTTTTGCATAAGAAAATTCATCGTAAGCAGTAAGAAAAATAATAACGCAGTCCCTGCTCAGATGCCTGATTTGCTCCGCTGCCTCCACACCGTCTAATTCCGGCATGGCAATATCCAATATGGCGATCTGGCACTTTTCCCGCTTAAATATAGCTACTGCTTCTGCTCCATCCACTGCTTCACTGATTTCTATGCTGTCACCAAAATGTCTGGTGAGCCTTCTCGCCAGTGCCATGCGTTCAATCTGTTCATCATCTGCCAGTAAAATACGATACATGCCTCTGCCTCCCTATGAATTCTTATGGTAATCCGGTGTAAAGGAAAGCTGCACGGCTGTTCCTTTTAAAGGAGTACTGAATATAAAAACTTCCCCATCCCCATACATCCCATGGACTCTGCGATAAATATTTCCCACACCGATTCCATTCTTTTTATCCTCACTGTCTCTTAATGAGCTGCGGATCTCTTCCAGTCTTTCTTTGTCAATTCCCTCTCCCGTATCGGCCACTGAAATTACCAGTTTCTTATCCCTCAACCAGGTTCGGATCAGTATCTTCCCTCCCCTGCTTCTTTTGGAAAGTCCGTGTAAAACCGCATTTTCAACCAAGGGCTGCAGCGAAAAAGAGGGAATCAGAATATCCAGTGTCTGGGGGCTTATATCAGTCATATACTGAAAGCGCTGTCCAAAACGCATCTGCTGCAGATACATATAATCCTGGACAACTTTTAGTTCCCGTTCCAGTGGCATGACTGAATCCGTGGATTTTAAATTATAACGGAACAGACTGCTAAGGGCAGAAATCATCTTTTCTGTGACTAAGGCATCTTCAATCTGAGCCATGCTGGAAATCATATTTAACGTATTAAAAAGGAAATGAGGATTAATTTGATTTTTAAGCATCTGCAGTCTGACTTCATCAAGCTGTTTTTCCATTTCATGTTTCTCAGTCAGAGCACTGATATATCCGCGGGTTGAGGATTTCATGGCAGTAAAAGCACGTACCAGCCTGGCAATCTCATCATCTCCTTCCGTTTTTACTTCCTCACCGGAAAAATCGTTTTTACCGATTCGGGACGAATCCTCTGCCAGCTCCACCACAGGTTTTATAATGCTTCGATGAATGGAACTGTTTAGAAGTTTTACAAACAGCAGGGAGGCTCCCCCCCACAACAAACTTGCTGCAGGAACGATTACCAATAAATAACGGTTTCTTTCATAACTTTCACTCCCCTGCTTTACAGTCATCTGCTCCAGTTGTCCTGCGTGAGTTGTCAGATATCCCTGTAACCGGTATATGGTATAAAGCTGCTCTGTATAATCCGGATCCTCCCTGGTAAGCATTTGAAATTTATCCCTGTACGCAGAGTAATTTTCATACATATTACGAATGGACCATACTTTTGCATATTGATACCGGCCTGTTTTTTTATAATCATAAGGCAGCTGATCCACTGCTTTTTTTGTATCCTGACAGGCCTTCTCGTATACGTCACGGCTGTCTTTCGTTTCCTCTCTTATATAGGAAGCAAATGCATTCTTTTCATTTTCCATAGCAGACCAAAATGCCAGGCTCTGTGAGTTGTTTCTTAAAACAGAACTAAATCCCCTCATACCAAACCCTGCCACCATAAAATTAGCAACAATTGAAAGTATGATTACAGCTGCGCCACTGGCTGTAATATAATTTATTTTCTTCTGAAGGGATAAGGTGCCCCAGAACCAGCCCAGTCTGTTGGTTTTTTCTTCATTCATTTCATTTACCTTTCATACATGTAATGCACGGTAATTGGCATTTTTAGTCAGAGTATATCAGTTATCCTCCCGTTTTTCAAGCATCTTTGCCTTCTGCACAAAAAAACACCCCACATGCGACGCCTTTGCCGCACATGGGGTATTAAAAAGGGGAGGATAAGTATTCACTTATCTTTGGTATATTTCTATTATCACCCATACAATTGTTTTTATTCACATAAATAAATTTAATTTCAACAAAGATTGGAAAGTTTTGTTTTCAGTCCTTCCAGATAGATACCATCCAGTTTGCGTTTTGACCTTAACGATTTTACCTCTTCCTTTTGCAGCTGCTCATCAAGTG
>SVDS01000214.1 GCA_015057715.1 Paenibacillaceae bacterium | reverse complement strand
AAATAGGTCAGACCAAGCTTTGACTGCAGCTCCTCAAGCAGATTAATAATCTGAGCCTGTATGGAAACATCCAGGGCAGAAATCGGTTCATCGCAGAGAATTAAATCCGGCTGGGAGGATAAGGCCCTGGCTATGCCTAGCCTCTGTCTCTGGCCCCCTGAAAATTCATGAGGCACCCGGTATTTAAGGGCTGGATCCAGCCCCACGATCCGGAACAGCTCATCTACTCTTTTGCCGTACTCCTCTTTGTTCTTAACCAGCTTATGAAGGATGAGCGATTCACCTACAATGGATTCTGCTGTCTGTCTTGGATCAAGAGAGGAAAAGGGATCCTGAAAGATCATGGATATCTTTTTTCTAAAGGGGTACATCTGTCTGTCACTAAAACCTGCAATATCTGTACCATTGAATACAATGTTTCCTTCCTCAGGTTTATACACACGCATGATACATCTGGCCAGAGTCGTCTTTCCGCACCCCGACTCTCCTACGATCCCCAGAGTCTCTCCCTTTCTGACATAAAAATCAATGTCTTCGATTGCTTTTACGTCGCTGATCTTCTTTCTGACCATCCCTTTATAAATAGGGAAGTACTTCCTGACATTTTTTACTTCCAGACAAATATCTTCTCCTGCCTTTGATGCCGGTGCCTTTTTTATTTCCTTTGCTGCAATCTCTTCTGCCATCATTTTCTTTTCTTCATCGGATAGATGACAGGCGGCATAGTGCCCTTTATCTAACTCCTGGAGCACCGGCTTTGCACATTCCCTGCACCGGTCCATACGGTATTCACAGCGTTCATAAAAAGGGCAGAATTCAGGCCTTGATGCCGGGTTAGGTGGAAGCCCATCAATGGGAATCAGGATGCGATCCTTCGGATCGTCAAGTCTTGGTATGGCTCTTAGAAGCGCTCTGGTATAAGGATGCTCTGGCTTTGCAAAGAGCCGCTTGGTATCCGTCATCTCCACAACGCTTCCTGAATACATCACATAGATCCGCTCTGCAAACCTGGCCACAATTCCCAGATTATGAGTTACAATAATAACCGATGTATTGGTTTTCTTCGCAATATCCCGGATCATCTCAAGAAGCTGGGACTGCGTCGTCACATCAAGAGCCGTAGTCGCCTCATCTGCAACCAGAATCTCAGGTTCTGAGGACATCGCCATGGCAATCATGATACGCTGACGCATTCCTCCGGAAAACTGCTGCGGATAATAATTGAACCGTTCCTGCGGATCTGGTATATTAACCAGCTTCAGCATCTCTATGGCACGCCTTTCCGCTTCTTCCTTGTCCACCTTCAAGTGCTCCATGATATTTTCCTGGATCTGGTATCCGATGGTCAGCACTGGATTTAAGGATGTCATCGGCTCCTGAAAAATCATACTGATTTTTCCACCTCTCATATGGCGCATTTCTTCGCTGTTTGGTCCGTAATCCAGCATATTTTTCTCATTTCCCCTGATATAAACCTCACCGCCGGTCACCTTTCCTGGCGAACCGATCAGCTGAAGCATGCTCATCATGGTCACGGATTTCCCGCTCCCTGATTCCCCTACGATACCAATAATCTCACCTGGATTCAGATACATGGATACGTTGTCAACAGCCTTTACAAGCTGTCCGTCTGTCTTAAAGCAGGTCTCGATATTTTTCAGTTCCAACAAATGTTCCATTTTATCTCCTCCCATCAAACCTCACCCCGAAGTCTCGGATCCAGTGCATCCCGGACACCATCACCAAACATATTCAGACAGATAACCAGAAACGCCACACAGACTCCCGGCGTAAGTGCAAATACAGGATTCTGGAGAAGAAACAAACGGCCGTCACTGACCATTCCTCCCCAGGATGCAGTGGGCGCGCTGATTCCTAGACCAAGAAAGCTGAGCCCAGCTTCTGCCAGAATGGTCTGTCCCACCTGCTGGGTCATCATGACAATGATTGGGGAAATACTGTTTGGGAGAATGTGCTTAAACATCAGCCGAAAATTCTTATTCCCCTGAAGCTTTCCTGCCATAACATAATCTGCCTGCTTGATTGTCAGCACCTGTCCTCTCATCATCCGGACATATCCTGCCATAGACGAGATTCCAAGAATAATTGCCAGATTACGGATCCCGCTGCCAAACACGGCAGTTAAGGCCATGGCAAGAATAATCTGGGGAATTGCCCGAATGGCTTCCATGATTCTTGTAATAATGTCATCTGTGATTCCGCCGAAATAACCTGCGATCATTCCGAAAAAGGTTCCTGCTACACAGGCGATCATGACTGCGAATACTCCGATAATGAGACTGACTCTGGTTCCATATATAATGCGGCTTAATACGTCTCTCCCGTAATTATCGGTTCCAAGAAGATGATCTTTTCCAGGTCCCTGAAGATAGGAAGCAAAGTCTGCATGATTGGGATCATAAGGCGCTAATACCGGTGCGAATACCGCCATGGCAATAAACAGGAAGACCACCGCTGCACTGAATACGGCAATCTTTCTGGCAAATAAAATCTTAACTGTCTTTTTCCATCTTCCGTTATTTTTCATCCTTTAACCTCCCTATTCAAACCGGACTCTTGGGTCAACCACAGCATATAGAATATCCGTTAATAGGTTGATGATACAGGATACCAGCGCGGTAACCAGCACACATGCCTGTACAACCGGAATATCTCTTGACTGAATGGCCTTTACAAATAAGGAACCCATTCCGGGAATATTAAACACAGATTCCACAAACATAGAGCCTGCCAGCATGGAACCAAGGCGCATTCCCAGGATGGTGATAACAGGTATCAGGGCATTTTTAAGAGCATGAACATAGATGACTTTCCGCTGTGACAAGCCCTTGCTTTTTGCAGTTCTGACATAGTCCTGCCGGATGACCTCCAGCATACTGGAGCGAGTCTGCCTCGTCACAGTAGCAATTCCTCCAAGTGCCAGACAAAATAACGGCATAACAGCCTGTCTAATGCCCGTCACAGGATCCTCATGAATCCAGGTAAAGCCGTAAGAAGGAAGCCAGCCCAGTTTCATCGCAAAAACGTACATAACTAACAACCCGATCCAAAACTGAGGCAGGCAGGCTGTTATGTTGGCAATCAGGGTAACGATTGTATCTGCCGGCTTTCCCCTGTATACAGCGCTGATCACACCAAACAGGATTCCCAGAGGGATGCTTATGATAAATGCACTGATTGAAAAAAACAGAGTTATTGGAATTCGTTCATTTATAATATCCAGAGTACTTTTATGAAACTGGGTTGACTGCCCCCAGTCCCCCTGAACCGCTCCTGACAGCCAGCTGAAATACCTGTGAATGATTGGCTGATCCAATTTCAATTCATGAAACACCCTGTTATATTCTTCCTGGGATACCTCCTGACCCAGCATTGCATATACAGGATCACCAGGAATCAACGATACCAGCATGAATGTAAAGATGGATATCAGAAATATAATCAGTATCATCTGTCCGGTACGTTTTATGATGTATGCTTTCATTATAACTTTATAGCAGGAACTTATAACCTGCCATATTCCTCCCTCCTTGCATGACTCTTTTTTATTCTCTTGTTTTTCGTGTTTTCAATATAGCAAATGTCTGTTATAATAAAAATATAGTCGATTTTGATTAATAAAACGCATCAGCTCCTTTTCTATATGAATTTTAAACCACTTTCCGGTTTTAATTATATATTTTATTATGCATTTTTTCCAATAACCCTTTCCTATTTTTATTATAGCCATTGCCTATAATAAAGACTAACAACAAAAGAAGGCAGGTCTTGCATGGACATCAGATATCTGGAATATATTCTCGCACTGGCTGAAACCGGAAATATGACGAAAGCAGCGAAAAAACTCTACATTTCTCAACCTACTCTCAGTCAGTTTCTTACTAAACAGGAACAGGAGCTTGGTTCTCCGCTTTTTGAAAGGGCCAGCGGTACCTATTCCCTTACTCCAGTGGGAAACATTTACGCAGAATACGCAAAAAAAGTAATCTCTTTAACCGCTAATCTGGAAAAAGATATTAAACGTGTCTCAAATACGAGCCGGATCCGTATTGGCACCTCCGCTTCCAGTGCCATGCAGATGCTCTCCTGCATCCTGGTGGATTTCCGTAAGTATTACCCTAAAGCAGAGCTGGTACTGTCGGATGATAATCTGCATTCCACCAGTAATCTTATTTCAAAAGGGGAGATAGACCTGGCTTTTGTAACTGCAAATTCCATGGAGCAGTACAGAGGTCAAAGCATTGAATTGAAAAAAGAAGAAGTTGTATTTGCTGCTCCCAGCAATCATCCCTATTGCCAGAAAACAGGCGGGTACCGCCAGCGTTCTCTTACCAGTGAGCAGCTCCTGGAACATTTTTATAATTCGCCTTTCATCCTGCAGCATAAAGGTTCCTGTATCCGTTATCTGATTGAAGATTTTTTTGAAAAGCAGGAATTTAATCCAACCATTGCCTGTATGACCTCCCATGTGCAGTCTATTTGTGATATGGTATCCAGTAGTATTGGGGTTGGATTTATTCCGTCTGAATACCAGTTTCCTCACAAAAGTATCACCTGCTTTTCATTGGAGCCGAAACTGTACAGAATCCATTCCATCCTTTACCGGAAGGACTTAATTATGACACCGCCGCATAAATGCCTGATCGATCTGGCTAAAGCTTATGCAAATACAATAAGTGACTGACGGGTACATAAAAAAGAAGGATTCTTCCATCTGAAGAATCCTTCTTTTTTTAAGCGGTCTTTCCCCTGCCTAAAGGGGCTCTACCTTTATTTAATTGGACCTTTACCTGTAAAATCAGATCACCAGCGTAGGCGGAGTATAGACTCTGGCCGCCAGCTCTGTATCCAGGAGATAAAGTCCCTTTGCATCAGTACCGAACAAGTCATATCTCTTAATGATCTCATCCGTATTCTTCTCTTCTTCACTCTGTTCTTTTACAAACCAGTCAAGAAACTGCATGGTACGGAAATCCTTTATTTCATAAGCAGCTCCGTAAATGTCGTGAATGGAAGCCGTTACCTTGATCTCATGTTCATAGGCTTCCATGGCCGGCTGCCGGAAATCGGTGAAATTGAAGGATGGGCCTTTAATATCCGTAAGAACAATCTTTTCTCCATTCTGAAGAAGGTAATCCATAAAAAGCATTGCATGGTCACGCTCCTCCTGAGTCTGTATTTTAAACCAGTTTGCAAACCCGTTTAAATTCTGGTCTGCATAATAGTTCGATATATCCAGATATACATATGCGGAGTAAAGTTCAAAATTAATCTGTTTGTTTATCTTAGCAACAATGTCTTTGTTAAGCATAATCTTAATCCTCCTTTATAATATAAATTCAATTTTATAAACAAGGTAGTCCAATATTTCATATTAATTTAATTACTATCAAATATTTCAACCTGTTTATTGCTATATTCTAACATCTTTGATGAAATTTTTCAATATGATATACATAAAATATTGACGTGTTTTAAAGCAAAACATATTAATTACACTTTACAACTCTACCTCTAATGTGGTATATTTGAATTACAAAAGAGTAACCGCCACACTAGGTGGAAGCTCCCATGATTGACTAACTGCTCATGTAGCCATGAGCCAGCCTATCCTGTTTGCGTCAGGGTAGGCTATTTTTTTGCTATATATGTAAGCAATGCAATCAGGAATGTACCACCTAAAAATAATGTGCTTAAAGTCTGGTATATATCCATCTGCATCACCTCCCATCTTATTACGACATAAAGACATAAAATCTGGAAGGTTCCACCCTGTATTCGGTTACTCCTGATAGCATATTACCATACATTTCCAATACGTACAATATTTAATTATGATACAAAAAAA
>SVDS01000213.1 GCA_015057715.1 Paenibacillaceae bacterium | reverse complement strand
TTCCTGGTTATCCATTGCCTTCTTTGCAACGCTTAAACCGGCACTCTGTTGAATTTTAGAAGAGCTTAACTGCATACTCATTGCTGCAATATCCATATCTTTCTCCTTTCACATCACATGTTTTAAGAAATTATGGGTCAACACTAATTATATCGACATTTATTATAGAACTGATAAGTCAAACTCCCTGTTCCTGATAACAATCCAGAGTAAACCAGAACTCCACTCCGCCCTCAACGTTTCGCACACCGCAGGACTTCTTGTGAGAGTCAATAATCGCCTTCACAATGGAAAGACCAATTCCACTGCCGCCATATTCCCGGGTGTGAGCCTTATCCACTTTGAAAAATTTAGTCCACAGCTTCGGTAAATCTTCTTCCGGAATACTCTGCCCCGTATTAAATACGGTTACAAGCGCCTCTTTCCCATTCTCTTCGGCAGTGATAATAATCTCCCTGTCTCCACCAAGATGATTAAGTGCATTATTTAAATAATTGGTGATCACTTCTTCTATTTTAAATTCATCCGCATAAACACGAATGGTATCAAAGGTCTCCAATTTCACATTCGCTTCTTTTTGCTGGATTAAAATCCCGGCAGACCCAATCACTCCACGGATTAGCTCCGTCAAATCAAAGCATTCCAACTGTAAATCGTCATTACCAAATTCCAGAGCCGTAAGATTCAGCAGCTGACGAACCATTTTGTTCATCTTATTGGCCTCATCCATTATCACCTCACAGTAATAATCCCTACTCTCCGGATCTTCTGCCATTCCCTCCGTTAAGCCTTCCGCATACCCCTGAATAAGAGCAATGGGTGTTTTCAGCTCATGAGACACATTAGCGATAAACTCCTTTCGCATCTCATCAATCTTTACCTTTTCCGCAATATCATTCTGCAGTTCTTCATTGGCACTGCGAAGCTGCCCGATTGTATCCTTAAGCCGGTCGGACAACTGATTCATGCTGTTACCCAGGACACCGATTTCATCTTTTTCATCACCAGTGTATTTCGCCTCAAAGTCAAGACCGGACATCTTCTCTGACAAATTTGCCAGTTGAAGAATGGGTGTTGTAATACGTTTGGTGGTGAAATAAATAAACAAACTACCTATAATCAAAGCCATAGACCCTACATATGCCAGGAACCTGTTTGACAAAGCCACACTGTCACTTATACTCGACAGCGGTATGGAGATTAGAAAAATTGTTTTATTATCCGAAAAATACCCCCAGCTCTCCAGGTAATAAGAATCTGAACGTTTATCATAAGTTTTTTGTACAATATAGTTATTATGTTTTTTTAATACTCTGGCCTGGGGCATATCTTTGCCAAAAATATAATCCTCTACCCTGTTTTTTAAAAACTGTGGGTTACCACTTGTAGACATCAGATATTCGTCTGTTGTACTGTCAATTAAAATCATCATTAAATTATATTTTTCACCCATAGTCCGAAACATCTTCTGCATAGGTCCCTCATTTTTAAAATCAGGATCATAGGAATCATGGTAATAATTAATAATTCCTTTTCCGCTTTCATTGGCCTGGGCTACTGCCTGATCAATCTCTGTATAGGCCATTTCCAGTATATGAACCTTGGCTCTGGTATAAAATCCCTCTAAAAACCAGTTGTTTACACACCAGGTGGTCAGAAGAACAAATGCCATCAGACAGACAAATATGATGGCAAAACGCGCCTTTATGGAATGCTTCATTCACTCACCTCTAACGATTATGTCACTTCAAATTTATAGCCCATTCCCCAGATGGTCCGGATGTAATCTCCCTTTTCTCCCATCTTGCTTCTTAACTTCTTCACATGTGTGTCAATGGTTCTTGCATCACCGAAATAATCATAGTTCCAAACATTATTAAGAATTTTTTCTCTGGAGAGAGCTATTCCCTGATTTTCCAGGAAATATGCCAGAAGCTCAAATTCTTTATAGCTTAATTCAATGTCTTTTCCATCAATAGTCACCTGATGTGCCACCTTATCAATGCAGATGCCGCCAATCTCAACCGAATCCGTATTCACAGCATTGCTGCGTCTTAATATAGCCTCTACCCGGGCAACCAGGATCTTGGGGCTGAATGGCTTTGCAATGTATTCATCCACGCCCAAATCAAAGCCCTGAAGTTCATCCCGCTCTTCCGTTCTGGCTGTCAGCATAATGATCGGAACCTGGGAATACTTACGGATGGTCTTGCAGGTCTCCCACCCATCCATTTTCGGCATCATCACATCCAGAATAATCAGAACAATATCTTTTTGTTCAAAAAATATGTCTACCGCTTCCTCACCATTTGATGCTTCCACTACAGTAAATCCTTTTACACTGAGGAAATCCTTTACCAGCTTTCTCATTCTGGCTTCGTCATCTACCACTAATATTTTTAACTGTTCCATAAAAACCTCCCGAAATCAGATCTCAACTGTTTTCCTGTATTTATGAAACATATTGTACCAAATTGATAGAGGAATATCTACATTTTCACAGAGATTTCACACCATTTCCCGATTAACCTCTGTAAAAGTAAAAAAAGGCAGATGCTCCTGTAAAAAGCATCTGCCTGTCCAATCTAATCTTATCTTAATTCTGTTGTAGGAATGGTATCCATATCATCAAACGCCTGATTCTCGCCGCCCATTGCCCATACGAAGGTATAATTGCTTGTACCTGCTCCGGAATGGATGCTCCAGGATGGGCTGATGACTGCCTGCTCATTCTGCATAACGATGTGTCTGGTCTGATTGCCTTCGCCCATCATGTGGAATACCACATTGTTCTCCGGAATCTCGAAGTACATATAGATTTCCATACGTCTCTCATGAGTATGAGATGGCATGGTGTTCCATACACTGCCTGGATCTAAAACTGTCATTCCCATGGATAACTGGCAGGTCTCAAGTACATCCGGATGGATGAACTGGTTGATCACACGCTTATTGGAAGTCTCCATAGCACCCAGCGGCTTCTTAGCTGCCTTTTCGATGGGGATAAAGGTAGTCTTGCATGCCTTGTGAGCAGGAGCACTTACCATATAAAATTTAGCTGGGTTTGACGCATCATCACTGGAGAATAATACTTCTTTGGTTCCCTTTGTGATGTATAAGCAATCTTTGTAGCCCATGCTGAATTCTTCTCCATCTGCTTTGATCTTTCCTGATCCGCCGATATTGAAGATACCGATCTCACGTCTCTCGAGGAAAAAGCTTGTACCAAAGTTTTTCCAGATATCAATTCCCTTGTCAATGGAAACGGTTTCTGTTGTTGGCATACAGCCCAGTGTTACCATACGGTCAACATGGGAGTAAACAGCTACCACTTCATTGGCAACGTATAAGTTCTCAATTAAAAATTCGTCTCTTGTTTCTTCTGTTGTGTAACGCTTAAAATCTTTCTGATTAGCAGAATAACGAATATCCATTTATTAAAAGCCTCCTTATTTGTATTTGAAATAACTGACCATCTCCATGGTATCATAAGGCAGTTTTTAATTCAACATCTTATTGGATTATTTTAAATTTATCTACTTCTTTCTGGAGAAGTGCTGCCTGGGCTGATAATTCTTCACTGGAAGCGGAACTTTCTTCTGCTGTAGCCGCATTGCTCTGGACTACGTAAGAGATTTCATTGATTCCGTTGCTGACACTAACCATAGCAACGGCCTGCTCTCTTGCGGACTGCTCCACTGATTCCATAAGCCCTTTGGCTTGATTTGCCTGTTTCATAACCTCTGCCAGAATCTGGGCATTTTCTTTTGCTGTCCCCATACCATCCGTCACAGCCCGGGCTGCATTTTCCACAAGCAGCGCAGTTCGTTTGGCAGCTTCTGCGGATTTTGCTGCAAGGCTGCGGACTTCATCTGCAACTACTGCAAATCCCTGGCCTGCTTCTCCTGCACGTGCCGCTTCTACCGCTGCATTCAGCGCCAGAAGGTTGGTCTGTGAGGCAATTGCATCTACATCCTTTGTAATCTTTGCAATTTCATCGGAAGTGTTTTTTATTTCATCCATTGCCAGTAGCATCTGCTTCATCTTCTTATTGCTTTCTTCCACCCGCGACAACGTCTGCTCTGCATAGCCGGCAGCCTGCCCGATATGAGCAGAACTTTGTTCTGCCTTCTCTGTAATTTCTGTTATTGCAGAAGAAAGCTGGTCAATGGTTCCTGCCTGTTCTGTCGCTCCGGCTGCCAGTGCAGATGCCGCATCTGCCACCTGGGATGAACCTGAATTCACCTGTTCGGCTGACTCACGGATCAAGCCCAATGTCCGGTTTAACTGCTTATAAATCAGAATCAAAGAATCATGGATGGTAGAAAAATCTCCGGCATACTCCCTGGTTACCGGAAGTGTCATATCTCCAGCTGCCATATTTTTTAAGTGAATCGTAATATCGCCCACTACTTCTTTCATCTGCCCGATCAGTTCATCGGTTGCCTGAGAGAGTACCTCCATCTCATCGCCGGTTTTCACTACTGCGACAGGTGGGGTATGAACGTCACCGTCAGAAAGAAGTTTAAGCCGCTCGGATATAGGGCTTAATGGAGCTGTAATCTTATGCAGGAATCTGACAAGAATAATTAAACCTGTGAAGCAGATTACTAAGGCTACAACTGCCAGCAGTATAATATTAATTATTTTTTCCCTTTGATAACCTGCAACAGCACTGTCTATGTCATCTATGTAATTTCCTGTACTGATGTACCAGTCATAAGGCTCAAACTTTATGGTATAAGCCCGTTTAGCAAACGTACCTTCCTGACCTGGTTTGGTAAAATAGAAATTGGTGAAACCACCTCCGGGCTGGGATCCGTTTTTAATAAATTCACGAATATAGTATTCTCCCTTCAGATCCTTCTCATCGTACCGTTCTTTTCCTTCATATTCTGGATTCATATGAACTGCGCAGAGACCAGTGGAGGTATCGGCCCAGAAATATCCGTTTCCATTGTCAAAGCGCGTATTACGGACAATGGCTTTGGCATTGTCAAGTGCCTCTTTTTCTGTAATTTCACCGGATTTATAACGGTCATAATTAACCTGTAACACACTGACCAGACTTTCCGTGGCTGTTTTAATATTTAAATCATAACTTTCGTAACTGGAATCGATCCAGTTCTGGTAAACCCGGTCCAGACTGATATAAAAAATGGTCGTCAGGGCGGATATAATTAACATTACCATGACACTGACAAACACAACCAGCTTTCCAGTTACCTGCAATCTCTTACTCTTTTGTGCCTTCATGTAATACCCCTTTCTGATTGCAATTTTATTCAATATGGATTAGCATACACGGTATTTATGAAATCTGCAACCGTCGTTCACTGAAAGTTTATTAAATTTCTGTAAAATATTTGACAAATTTTAAACAATTAAAAAAATTCCAGAAGAAAGACACAAATTTGGCGGTTTGAAACCTGTGTCTTTCTTCCGGAATTTATTTTTATTCTTTTATGGCTGCCTGAATTAACTTTAAATTACTTTTCAAACGTTCATTGTCAGGGGCAAAAAGAAGAGCTGCTTTTGCATGTTCCTGGGACTCAGAATACAATCCCATCCGGTACGCCGCAATCGCACAAAGGTCATCCGGCGTATAATCCCAGGAATATCCCATATTTACAAAAGTCCTTGACTTTTCTTTGACCTTGAGAGCTTCCAGGGTCAGATAATAGGCCATTGGCCAGTCGCTCTGCTCATAGCAGATTTTAGCAAATTCCACATAAGGATCCCGCATACCGGGAACTTCTGCAATGGCTTTAAAATACCACTGGTAAGCTTCTTTTATTTTACCCAGCCTATAATACGATCTGGCAATCCAGCGCATGGCTGCACACCGTTCATCACACCAGGTTGCAGTCGGAAGCAGCAAATACT
>SVDS01000212.1 GCA_015057715.1 Paenibacillaceae bacterium | reverse complement strand
AGTATTACAAGAAAGAACAGACAAAAGGATGGTTTTAATCATGACTATTTTAGAAAATTGGAGAAATCTGGCATACGGCGAAGGTCTGGATGATAAAGAAAAAGAAGAATTATGGACCCAGTATTTTAAGGTTGAAAAAGGAATTTACGAACATATTCTGTCTAAGCCGGAAGAAGTAGTGGAAGGAACCGTTGAAGAACTGGCTAAGAGATATGGCACAGATGTGCAGACTATGACCGGATTTTTAGATGGTATCAATGAAAGCTTAAAGGGTTACGAGAATCCTGTTGAGACGATGGACGAGAATACCGTTGTTAAAATCGAGATCGATCCGGAAAAGCTTTATTATAATATGGTAGAAGCAAAAGCGGAATGGCTCTACAGCCTTCCCCAGTGGGATCAGATCCTGACAGAGGAAAAGAAGAAGGAAATCTATAAGACTCAGAAAGCTTCCGGAACCATTGTAAAGGGTGCTAAAATCGGAAGAAATGATCCATGTCCATGCGGCAGCGGCAAGAAATATAAAAAGTGCTGCGGACAGAACCTGTAATTGTAACGGTTGCTGCGATTGCAGTGAGACAATGAGACAGGAAAGCAGGTACCTCTACGGGGCTACCTGCTTTGTTTTTCCATTGGGAGAAATAGAGCTATAAAGAAAGGAACTCATAAGTGGAAGCGTATACAAATTTTGCGGAAGTCTACGATCTGTTTATGGATAATATTCCATACGAAGACTGGTGCAGTTATGTGACTGGCCTTTTAAAAGAGCATGGGGTTAAAGACGGCCTGATTCTGGATTTAGGCTGCGGAACAGGAAGTCTTACAGAGCTTCTTGCAGCTGCAGGCTATGATATGATTGGAGTGGACAACTCGGAAGATATGCTTCAGATTGCCATGGATAAGCGGGCGGAATCTGGTAAGGATATTCTTTATCTGCTCCAGGATATGAGGGAGTTTGAACTCTATGGCACTGTAAAGGCTGTTTTAAGTATCTGTGACTGTATTAACTATATTCTGGAATACAAAGATCTGGTGGAGGTATTCCGGCTGGTAAATAATTATCTTGATCCCGGCGGCGTTTTTATCTTTGATCTGAATACTGTTTATAAGTATGAAACGGTGATGGGAGATACTACCATTGCAGAGGACAGGGAGGAATGCAGCTTTATCTGGGATAATTATTATGATGAGGATACAAAAATCAATGAATACGATCTTTCTCTTTTTATTAGAGAGGAAGAGGATCTGTATCGGAAATATATGGAAACCCATTACCAGAGAGCGTATACCATCGATGAAATTAAGAATGCATTAAAAGAAGCTGGACTGGAATTTATACAGGCATACGATGCTTTTACCAGGGAACCGGTTAAGGATACCAGTGAACGAATTTATCTGATTGCGCGAGAGCATGGAAAGGAGTAAATAATGGCTGATTATATTGTTAGGGCAACAGCAGGGAATCATCAGATCAGAGCGTTTGCAGCGACTACCAGGGATTTAGTGGAGCATGCAAGACAGGCTCATAATACAAGTCCTGTAGCAACGGCTGCGTTAGGCAGACTTTTGACTGCAGGCGGTATGATGGGAATTATGATGAAGGGAGAAGAGGATTTACTTACGATTAAGATCCAGGGCAGCGGTCCCATAGAGGGTCTGACAGTAACTGCAGACTCCAAAGGAAATGTAAAAGGATATGCGTATAATCCAGGTGTAATGCTGCCTCCCAATGAATTTGGCAAACTGGATGTGGGCGGTGCTGTTGGAGAAGGCGTTTTAAGCGTGATCCAGGATATTGGTTTAAAAGAGCCATATGTGGGACAGACCATATTGGTCGGCGGAGAGATCGCAGAAGATCTTACCTACTATTATGCCAATTCAGAACAGACGCCATCTTCCGTAGCACTTGGCGTTTTAATGAGCAAAGATAATACTGTTAAGCAGGCAGGCGGATTTATTATTCAGCTTCTTCCGGGAGCATCGGAAGAGATGATTGAATTGCTGGAAAAAAGACTGGGTGAGATCCACTCTGTAACTTCTCTTCTGGAAGAAGGAAAAACTCCGGAGATGATACTGACCTATATTCTTGGCGGACTTGGACTTGAGATTATGGAGCAGACACCCGTTCAGTTTACCTGTAACTGTGATAAAGCCCGGGTTGAAAAAGCGTTAATCAGCATTGGAAGGAAAGAACTGGAAGAGATGATTGAAGACGGAAAGAGCATAGAAGTAAACTGCCATTTCTGTAACAAACATTATGAGTTTACAGTGGAAGATTTATCGGACTTATACGAGAAAGCGAAATAAGCGAAACCATAGAAGTATCAAAAAGAGCCATCCTAGGATGGCTCCAATCGTAATCATGTGAAACAATATAACTTCTTCCTATATTGAAAAAAGGTACACTGATAAGTCAATGATTATATTTTGATAACGTTTGTAGCCTGAGGACCCTTAGCTCCGTCTACTACATCGAACTCTACAGCAGCGCCTTCATCTAAAGATTTGAAACCATCCATGTTGAGACCTGAGTAGTGAACGAAAACATCGTTACCCTGTTCGTCGGAAATAAATCCGTAACCCTTTTGGTTGTTAAACCACTTAACTGTACCTTTCATTATGATACCTCCAAAACGACTATAAATTGTACTGTTACAGGATATCTGTAACTTCCCTAAGAATAGCATAAAATGGGTAAGGTGTCAAACATTTTCCACCATAAAAAACAAGAATTCTATTAAAAAAATGAAACCGAAAAATAAGTGGTAAAATCATAGGTAATTGTGATAAAATGGGTGAAGATTTTACGTTGGGACAGGAAGGATAAATATGAAATTTAAAAATTTTTGGGGACATTTTTGTACCATTCATATACACAAAATCCGGGTTATGAAAAATTGCTTCCGGGTAGGACTGATAAAACAGGGTCTGCTCCACGATCTTTCCAAATACAGTCTGGAAGAATTCATACCAGGTGTCTTATATTATCAGGGGAACAGAAGTCCCAATGCTGCAGAAATTGAAGAAAAAGGCTTTTCCAAGGCATGGCTTCATCACAAGGGACGAAACAAGCATCACTGTGAATACTGGATCGATTTCTCCATGGATCCGTCAAAGGGGATGGTTGGTTATAAAATGCCCCTTAAATATCTGGTGGAGATGGTGATGGACCGGATTGCTGCGTCTAAGACCTATAAGGGAAAAGATTATACGGATGCATCTCCATGGGAATATTACGTACAGGGGAAGGCCTATATGATTGTTGCGCCTGAGACGGAAAGACTTTTAGAAACGCTTCTTATCATGTTGAAAGATGAGGGAGAGAAAAAAACATTTTCCTATATCAGAGAATTGTTAAAAAAAGGGGACTATTAAAGAAATTATGGAATTTCAAATCAGCAGGACAAGACGTCCTTATGAATTTAATATGTGGAAAAGCCATTGGCACCCTTATTACGAACTGTTCTACCTGGTATCAGGGCATTGTAAAATATTTATTAATCACAGCTTATATTATCTGGAACCAGGTGATATGGTATTTATCACACCTGGTGAAATCCACCGGACCACTTATCATTCCAGTCCGGTCAACGAAAGAATCACTCTGAGCTTTGATAAGGAATACTTAAATGACATGACTCAAAGCTGCGGTTCCCATCTGACAGATTCTTTATTTCAAAGTTCCAAAGTCTCCATACCGGCAGGCAGCAGGTCCTACGCAGAAGAATTAATTCAGAAGATGGTTTATGAGGGAGCTGGTCAGGACGGATATTCTCCCATGATGATGAGAAATTATCTATATGAATTACTGATTTTTCTTTCCAGGTGTCAGGAAGCCAGGTCGGATGTAGGGAAGATGGAGGTTGGAGAAAAAGCCATAGAAGAAGCGGCGGAATATATCTACCATAACTACGGAGCACCCCTGACTTTGAATGAAGTCGCAGAAATGATCCATATGAGCCCCGCCTATTTTTCCAGAAAATTCAAATCAGTAACCGGATTTGGGTTTAAAGAGTATTTAACCAATATCCGGATTCGGGAAGCTGCCCAGCTGTTAAATAATACTGGAAAATCTGTGACAGATATCGCACTTGAATGCGGGTTCGGTGACGGAAATTACTTTGGAGATGCCTTTAAAAAAATCAAAGGTGTATCTCCAAGAGACTTCCGGAAGATGCAGGGGATCCGATAAATGGCTTAAGAAGAAAGATGATCGAACAGGTGGCGGATATAAGCCTGTAACTTCTCCTGATCCTGAAAGAATTTTGGATCATAGGCAAAATAGGTGATCTTATCTTTCCACTGATACTGAAGAACGGGCGTCCATAAAGGAGAAAACTGAGGTACATAGCAGCCGGTCTGCCGGATATAGCAGTTTTTTGCAGCCGCCTTCACACGTGCTTCTTTGTCCACGTATTCTGCTACACTTTTATGAATGGCTCTGTCTTCATATATGAGATAATAGTAATTTTTATAATCCGGGTAAAAGTATTTCAACTCTCCTTCATAAAGGTCGATGAGAAGGGTGAGCTCTCTGCCGTCTGCCGTTGCCCTGACCATGGAATTGGCTTTTGAAAATCCCACAGGTACAGAAAAACCATTTTCAAGGGTCAGCTTAAGAAGATGCTGCTCCCGTCCCAGTAAATCAGGATTGATGATAAGCTCCTGGTCTGACAATGAAAAATCATGCTCCAGAAAATCCGGGTAGTTTAAAATGGGGAGAATTAACGGCATGCCTTTTAAATCGTCTTCATTATGTAAGATCAGCAAATCAAAAAGGTACTGGTCCCTGGAGATTAAGTAATCTTTATAAACTTCAATCAGCTGTCCGCCGGAATAAAGATCCTTCCGTTCCACACCTAAGAATGCTTCAATGGCTTTCTGCTTCATGCTTGAAAGACCTAAAAGATTCCGGTATGGACGGATTTTTTTATAGATGTCCAGACTTTCGGTGCCTGAAAAATTATAGTGAAACCCGTAGGCACGGCAGCGCTTTAACAGATAAGGAATATCAAATCCATCCCCGTTAAAATGAATTACCTTTTGAAAGCTTTTAAGAAATTCGAAAAATGTTATAAGAAGCTCTTTTTCCGAATCCAGAGTATCGGCAAACCATTGAACCAGATTCCAGACCCCGTTCCTGTAATAGACACATCCAATTAAGTAGAGAGTGGAATACTCCCCTGAAAATCCGGTCGTTTCTATGTCAAAGAACAGAAGTTCCTCCCGGTTTCCCAGACGGTGAAGGGGATAGGTTTCTTCAAAGGCTATTTGTTTTTTTAGAGTGATCATCAGCAGTTTCGTCCTTTCTTTTCCCTTCTTATTATAGCCAAAGCTTTCTGGTTCGTCAACGGAGTACAGAATATTTGTTCGATCAATTACTTGCATATCAACTGGCAGTATGCTATGATAAAAATCAAAGGAATGGTTTTACAAAAGTATTTGCAAGGCATAAAAGGAGAACTGCAGAGTGATTTCTTTCGTAAAAGGACCGATTGCCGAGATGACAGGAGACTGTGTCGTAATTGAGTGCGGGAACGTAGGGTATGAAATTTTCATTCCCCTGTCTGTATTTGAGAAGCTTCCAGGTGTCGGCAGGGAAGTAAAGTTATATACATATTTCCAGGTGAGAGAGGATGCCATGTGTCTTTACGGCTTCTTGTCCCGCCAGGATCTAAAGATGTTTAAGCAGCTGATCAGTGTGAATGGTATTGGCCCCAAAGGAGCACTGGGAATTTTGTCTGCCATGGATCCGGACGATTTAAAAAGGGCAGTGATATCAGGAGATGCAAAGGCTATTTCCAAGGCGCCAGGCGTGGGTGCGAAAACTGCTCAGAGAATTATTCTGGATTTAAAGGATAAGATTGATATAGAAGATATGATCCCAGCTGCCTTTAAAGAGGCGGTCAATGATCTGGGAAAAGAGACCGGAGTCACTGGTGAGGCCATTGATGCACTCACTGCACTTGGTTACTCTCCTGCGGAAGCCGGACGTGCGGTGCGTAAGGTAGAGGTGACGGACACCATGTCTGTGGAGGATGTCTTA
The DNA here is from genome assembly GCA_015057715.1 of Paenibacillaceae bacterium. Lineage (GTDB taxonomy): Bacteria > Bacillota > Clostridia > Lachnospirales > Lachnospiraceae > Lacrimispora. The sequence continues at coordinate 46 of SVDS01000212.1, read as the reverse complement.
AAGGCTTCCTTAAAGCATTTGGCATTTATATAGAATATAACAGGGT
>SVDS01000006.1 GCA_015057715.1 Paenibacillaceae bacterium | reverse complement strand
TACAATGCGATCTGCGTCCAAGGCTTACCAGATCCAGATTCTGGACAGAGTATCAGTATAAATAAAGAGGGTGAAAAATAATGGAAACGGATAGAATTGAAATATTCGGACACGGGATTAAAGGAAGACCTTCTGCTGAAAGATGGAGCAGCAGGGAATGGAAGGAGCTTGTCTGCCTTTTTCTGGAAGATCAAAGAGGAAGCGGGAATATGGAATATCTGCTGGAGCATCATCTGGATGAGGCAATAAGCGGAATGGAGGCTTTAAAAAACCGGCTTCAACTAAGCAGCATCTGTGCATTATTGTCTAAGAATTACGAAAATTATGCAGAGAGATTTCATGTGAAAGGAATTGAGACTAAGCTGGCAGATGCTACAAAAGAAACCCAGAAGGAAGTATTCAGGGAAGGTGTTCTGGTACATCATGGAGAGACGATGCTGGCTCTGCATCAGTATTTGATGGACGAAAATTACGTGCCTCACAAAATAGTAACTGTTACAGGGGATATTATGGAGCCCGGAATTTATGAAATTCCCTTTGGAATCACGCTGGAAGAGATTATTACCCTATACGGAAAAGGGGTAAAAACTGGGAAAACGGTTAAATTTATATCAGCAGGCGGGGAGATGGGAGCAGTATATGGAGCGGATGAACTGGATACTCCATTTACCTATTCCAGCCTTTTAAAAGAGGGCACAATGCTTGAATCGGCAAAAATAGAGGTTTTTTCCAATGATACCTGTATTGTGGGCTGGACTTCTGAGCGGATGCTTTTAAACAGCCGGAAAACCTGCGGAACCTGTGTGTACTGCAGAGAAGGAATCTATCAGCTATTCCGTATTTTACAGGATGCAACAGAAGGAAAAGGAAGGGAGGGCGATGTTTCCGTTATGAAGGAAATTTGTGACACATTGAAAGCAGGAACGTTATGTGATATCGGAAGAACAGCAGCTGCCCCTCTTTCTGCAGCCATGAAGAAATTCGGGGAAGAATTTGAAAAGCATATAGACAGAAAGATCTGCCAGTCTTTAAGCTGTATTTCCTATGTGAATTTCTATATTGATCCTGCTGTCTGCAACGGCTGCGGCGAATGCATGACTTGCCCTGAGCATGCCATTATGGGAAGTGAAAATTTAATTCACATCATTGATACAGATCTTTGCAGCAAGTGTGGAAAATGCAGCAAGGCATGCAGCAGTAATGCAGTTAAGAGGTATGGAACAGTGAAACCCGTTCTGCCGTCAGAGCCGTCAGAAGTCGGAAGTTTTTCGGCAGAAAGCAGCGGAATGAAAAAAGGTCTTGGCAGAAGGCGGAGAACGTAAGGAGTTTTGGTAAAGCAAAAACAGAATTATAATTTAAATTATAATAAATGAAATGAATGAGATGGAGGATGGAATCATGAGAGAGATGGAAGCGGATGTAATCGTTGTAGGCGGAGGAGCAGCAGGACTTGCAGCTGCAATCGCAGCTGCAGAGCAGGGGGCAGAGGTACTTGTATTTGAAAAGGCCAATACAACAGGAGGCTGTGCAAACATGGCAATGGGTCTTCTTGGAGTGGAGACAAAATTGCAGAAAGACAGACTGATTGACTGTACCAGAGAAAGTGCATTCCAGAAATTTATGGATTATACCCACTGGCGTTCCGATGCAAGGCTGGTAAAGGGCTATATAGATAAATCTGCAAGCACAATTGCCTGGCTTCAGGATATGGGAGTAAAATTTGCTCTGCCATCTAAATATTTTCCTGGTTCAGAAGCAACCTGGCATATTGTTCAGCCGAAAACGGGAGCTCCGGGGCTGAGAGCAGCGGCAACCATGATTAAGGCAATGACGGACAGAGCAGAGGAACTGGGCGTAAAAATCTGTCTGGATTCCCCCATACAGCGTATTTTGAAGGAAGATGGTGAAGTGATCGGTGTGGTTGCAAAAGACGGAGAAGGAGAATTAAGTGCCTATGGATCGGCAGTAATTATTGCGACCGGAGGATTTGGGGACAGTCCTGAATTCATCAATAAATATACCGATTATGAATGGGGAAAGGATCTTTTCTCCTACAGAATACCGGGGCTTACAGGAGATGGAATCAGTATGGCATGGGATGCAGGCGCTGCCAGCGACCGCATGGATATGGAATTGGTGTTTTTTGCACCAAATACAGGCGGTTATGCTCCTGTTGAATTACCGTTTCGTCAGCCCAACCTCTTTGTAAATCTGGATGGTGAACGGTTCTATGATGAAGCAGTGGTGGAAAATCCTGTTTTCTCTGTAAATGCAATTGCCAGACAGAGAGACCGGGTAGCATTTTCAATCATAGATGATGCTATTTTACATCAGTACGAGAAAAACGGACTGGATCTGATTAACGTAGTCACTTCCAATATCAGCATGGATGATTTTAAACAGGAAATGCAGGAGCTGATTAAAAATGGAAATGACGTCCTTTTCATAGCCGATTCCATTGAGGAACTGGCAGATAAAACTGGAATTGACAAAGAGGGGCTTGAAAAAACCATAGCTGATTATAATGAATGCTGTAAATTCAGAGACACCATGTTTAACAAAAATCCAAAATACTTAAAACCAATCAATGGGCCAAAATACTATGCACTCAAGTTTGCACCCAGTGCATATGGAAGCCTTGGAGGAATTCGGATTAATTATAAAACAGAGGTGCTGGATAAAGACAACCATGTGATTCCTGGACTTTATGCGGCAGGAACGGATGCCAATTCCATATGCAACCCGGATTACGTATTCGTTCTTCCAGGAAATACTCTTGGATTTGCCGTCAATTCCGGAAGAATGGCGGGTGAGAACGCGATTCAGTTTATAAAGGAACATTTTTCTGAATAATTTAGACTATGAGGGTAGGGAGTCTGCATGAAAATGCAGGCTTCCTTTCTTAATATTTTTTAAGGTACATTTTTTCCAGAGTTAAGATTCCCCGAGTAAACTTAAATTATAGAAAATAAAAGGGAGGCTTTAAACATAATGGAGATAGAAAGACCGGCTATGGCCGGAACGCTGGAATCCAGTGACTGTCAGGTAACTGTTGAGCCAGGAGACGGAAGAATCGATTTTACACTGGAAAGTGCAGTGATCAATCAGTATGGCAACCAAATCAGAAAAGTGGTATTAGAAACTCTGAGTCACCTGGGAGTGGATAATATAAAAATTTCCATGGTAGACAAGGGGGCTCTGGACTGCACCATCAAAGCCAGGGTAGAAGCGGCAGTATCCCGCTCTATGGATCAATTTGTCAATGCTTTATGGGGAGGTGCTTTAAAATGATCAATTTAGTGAAGAAGCGGCTCAGAAGAACCATGATGTTTTTAAATGCCCAGAAACCGGGACTGATTAAGGATCCCTATATTTATAGACCGGACAGCATTATCCTTGATTTAGAGGATGCAGTTGCAGAAAACCAAAAAGACGCTGCCAGATTTTCCCTGTATCATGCGCTCAAAGAGATTGATTACAGAGGCTGTGAACGGGTGGTAAGAATTAACGGGCTTGATACGCCATACTGGCAGGAGGACATCCGCTGTGCCGTAGCTGGTGGATGTGATGCCATCCGTATTCCAAAAGTAGAATGTCCCAAAGACGTTCACAGAGTGGAAGAGGAGATTTTAAAGGCAGAGAAGGATTTTGGCATGCCGGAAGGTATGATTCTTATAATGGCGGCAATAGAATCGGCAAGAGGTGTTATGAAGGCTCTGGATATCTGTGAAGCATCAGACCGTCTCTTTGGAATTGCTCTGTCAGGAGGAGACTATACAAAAGATTTGCAGACCCGCATTACAGGTACGGGTATTGAGCTCATGGGAGCCAGACAGAATTTAATCATTGCTGCAAGAGCGGCAAAGGTACAGTGCTTTGACACCGTATACACAAACCTTGATGATATGGAAGGCTTCCGCCGTGATGTGGAGACAATCCATCTTATGGGATTTGACGGAAAGTCAATTGTTAATCCCCGCCAGATTCCAATTGTTCATGATATTTTTACCCCTTCTGGAAAAGACATTATCTTTGCAGAAAAGGTGGTAAGAGAGATCGAAGAGAAAAAGGAAATGGGAATCGGTGTATTTACAGTAGATGGAAAGATGATTGACATTGCATTTTATGACGGAGCTAGGAGAACCATTGAACTGGCAAAGGCTTCCGGCGTATATAAAGGAGATTTATAAGATGATCAACGCAGTAGGAAGAGAGATTCCGGAAGAAATAATAAAAATAACAGGAAAAGAACCATTTAAAGGAAATCACTATTTTGATGGATACGAATATAAAAAAGACGGTCCTTCTACCAGATGTGTCATTAATTCAGAGGGAAGCAAGCTGGTAGATAACATTCATGAAGTTCTGGTAAAATGCGGGATTCAGGATGGGATGACACTGGGCTTTCACCATCATTTCCGGGATGGAGATTATGTAGTTAACATGGTAATGGAAGAGATTCACAAAATGGGAATTAAGGATATTACCATTTGCGCAAGCTCTCTTGGAAAAGCACATGATAAGCTGGTGGAATTTATAGAAGACGGAACGATTACAAACATTCAGTCCTCCGGTGTCAGAGGGAAAATCGGTCGTGCCATTTCAGAAGGAAAGCTCAAAGGATTGGCTGTTATGCGTTCCCACGGCGGCAGAGTCCGAGCCATAGAGACTGGAGAAGTGAGAATTGATATTGCATTTATTGGATCTCCTACCTGTGATGATTATGGCAACTGCCGAGGAATCGGCGGAAAGTCCGACTGCGGTGTGCTTTCTTACTCCATGGTGGATGCGGATTATGCGGATAAAGTGGTTGCGATTACCGACTGCCTGGTTCCATTTCCAAACTTTCCTGCCCATATTTCCATGACAAAGGTGGATTACGTGGTTGTGGTTGATGAGATTGGTAATCCCGATAAAATCGCTACAGGAGCGGCAAAGCCTACCACAGATATGAGAAAGCTGATGATGGCTGATTATTGTACTCAGTTTGTAGTAAATACACCTTATTTCAAAGATGGATTTTCTTATCAGACAGGTGTGGGCGGTGCTTCCATTGCTTCTACCATATCTCTTTCTAAAATTATGAAAGAGAGAAACATACGAATGAAGTTTGGTGTGGGAGGTTTAACAAAACCCATGTGCGATCTTTTGGAAAACAATCAGGTAGATGCACTCCTTGATACCCAGGATTTTGACTTAAATGCGGTGGAGTCTGTAATTAATCCCAGACATTTCCGCATTAGTGCCGGTGAATATGCAGATCCGTTTAATAAAGGAGCAGTGGTTAATAAGCTTGATTTCGTAATTCTGGCTGCATTGGAAGTCGATGTGAATTTTAACTGTAATGTTGTGGTTGGTTCTGACGGTATTATTACCGGCGCCCAGGGAGGGCATCCGGATACTGCTGCCGGTGCAAAATGCACCATCGTAATTGCACCTCTTTTACAGGGAAGAATTCCGGCCATCTGTACCGATGTGACAACAGTTACCACTCCGGGGGAATCCATTGACGTGGTAATAACAGATTACGGTATTGCAATTAATCCCAGAAGACAGGATTTAATTGATGCCATGAAGAATGTGGATCTTCCGTTTAAAACCATTGAGGAATTGCGGGATATTGCATTTTCCATCGTAGGAGAGCCGGAACGGGTGCAATTTGATGATAAGGTAGTGGGAATCATTGAAGGACGTGATGGTACTGTTATGGATGTGGTCCGTAAAATTAAAAAATTTGAATTTTCAGGAGAATAGACGATGCAAAGCGGGTCTTGTGTAAACGTTCCTTCAAAGGAGGAAGAAGCTGCATATCGGATTGGAAAACTGGCATACGGTGCGCTGCTGGAGGAGGTCTATACTCTTCCAAAGCCAGGGTTAGTGGATCCTTATTCCAATGGGGCCCATACGGATATGAATGTGGTCTCTTTTGAACGGAGCGCCAAGGCCTTAAAGCCTTATTTTGTCACAATGGCTCTTGAGGGGGAGAGGTTGTGGGAAGCGCCTCCTGTGTTATTTGAAACCATTCGCAGAATCGGAATTCTGGCAGAACGGGCCATGTATCAGGCGACTGGAGGAGTGAATACACACAAGGGGCTGGTCTTTCATCTGGGGATATTATGCGGGGCAGCAGGAGCCTGCCACCGCACTTTTGGAAAAGTTACTTTAAAACAGCTGATCGAGATGGAACAGGCAATGGTCAGAGATGTTCTGGTGAAAGAAGTACAAAGCATGGATCACTTTGTTTCCAAAGGTGAAAAAAACCTTCAGAAATACGGTCTGACCGGCGCCAGGGGAGAGGCCATCAGCGGCTATTCCTCTGTATTTCATATTTCACTGCCGGTGATGACTATGGGTCTTTATAAAGGACAGGAATGGAACAGTATTAAGCTGGAAACCCTGTTCCATCTTATGAGCAAGGTGGATGATTCAAACATTCTTTCCAGGCATAATCCCGTGGTGCTAAAGCAGGTGAAGGACATCGCTGCCAGGTTTATTGAAGACGGAGGCGCCTACAGGAAAGAGAGTCTTTCTTTATTAAAAGAAATGGATCAGTGGTTTGTGAAGAAGAATATCAGTGCAGGAGGAAGTGCAGATCTTCTTGCTGTCACCATATTTCTAGCACAGATAACCGGAGAGTGGGGAGGAGCCTATGGAATTCATGAGACTGGAAGGGAGACCTTTCCGGGGGAAAGAGCTGGAACGGTTGAAGGCATTTCTTACCTTAAATCAATTGGATTACGATGAAGGGATTGAGTATACCATCTGCCTTTTAGATGAGAATTACAAAATCGCAGCAACCGGATCTGCTCATGACAATGTGCTAAAATGTATTGCGGTGGAACAGGAAGCACGGGGATTCGGACTGTCGGCAACCATTGTTTCTGCACTGGTTCAGTATGAATTTGAAAAGGGAAGATCCCATATCCTTCTTTACACAAAACCGGAAAACCAGGAGATGTTTGAAAATCTGGGATTCTATGGTGTATTAAAGACCAATGAAATTCTTTTTATGGAAAACCGGAAAGAGGGTTTTGATCAGTTTATACATCGCTTAAAAGAGGAGTCTCCCAAAGAAGCGTTAGAGTCCGGTCCGGTAATCGGCTGCATGGTGGTAAACTGCAATCCATTTACCAATGGACACCGTTATCTGGTGGAACAGGCACTTCTTAATTGCGACTATCTTCACGTACTTGTTTTATCTGATGACAGGAGTTTTTTTCATGCGGAAGACCGTTATCAGTTAGTAAAGGAAGGCGTCAGTGATTTATCAAAGGTGATTGTTCACCGGTCCTCGGATTTTGTTATTTCAGCGGCTACATTTCCCACTTATTTTATTAAGGAGAAAGCCCAGGCTCAAAAGGCCAACTGCCTTTTGGATCTGACTTTATTTGCACGCCGTATCGCTCCGGAACTTAAGATCACCAGACGTTTTGTAGGTACAGAGCCAAACTGTGCCATAACAGGACAGTACAATGAGCAGATGAAACAGATTCTGCCTCAATATGGGATTGAGGTAATTGAAGTTGAAAGAAAACAGTTGAAAGGCGTTCCTGTCAGTGCCTCTATGGTGAGAGCCTGGTATGAGAAGGGGGACTTTCATCATATTAAGGAAGTGGTACCTGAGACTACTCTTAAATATCTGGAAATAAAAAAAGGCCAGAGGCCTAAGGGATAAACCGGTATCCCAGACCTCTGACAGTTACAATATGGGCCGGCTTTTGCCGGTCCTCTTCAATTTTACCGCGGAGACGGTTGATATAAACCATAATGGCGTTATCATCAACTGCCACACTGTTGCCCCATACGTGTTCATAAATCATCTCTTTCGTGTAAACCTGTCCTGGATGCTTTAAAAATAACAGCATCAGGCTGCTTTCCTTGGAAGAAAGAACGATCTCTTCCCCTTTGTTATAAAAACGCATGGTGGAAGTGTTATAGGAAAAGGGACCGCATTCCAGAATATCGGAACTGTCCAGCACCTGGTTTTTGTAGCGCCTTATAAGCGCCTTCACCTTGGCACCCAGCACAAGAGGGCGGAATGGCTTTGTAATATAATCATCGGCGCCTAACGACAGTCCATACAATGAATCGTAGTCCTCATTTCGTCCGCTGACAATCATAACGGGAGTCTGTATTCCCTGGCCACGCAGCTTTTTAATAACTTCAAAGCCTTCCATATCTCCCAGCATGACATCCATAAGAATCATATCATATGTATGATTTTTTATGCAGTTAAGAGCAGCGAGGCCGCTGTCTGCCACAGTAGTCTCCAAATCATTGCTGTGCATGACTTTTTCCAGCAGTTTTAAAACAGCCGGATCATCATCTACAATTAATACTTTATCAGACATAGTTTCCCCCAATGAAAATCATGTAGAATTTTATCGAAATATGTTATAATTTATTATAATATTAATAATAGAACAAGTCAATGAGGAAGAGGCAAACGAAAGGCAGAATCATGAATAATATAAAAGGAAAGAGGAAGTATACCGGGATATTCATCTGTTGCGCAATGGCGGCCGTACTGATTATTTTCTGCTTTCTCACATTTGGGATCTGGAATGATTATAAGGATGCCATTATAAACAATCAGAAAATGCAGATGCTTTTAACAACCCAGAGTATGGGAGAGAACTTAAAGGTTTTTATTGAAGGCTATCAGGCAGATCTAAATACAATTTATGATATAGAGGAAGAGAACTTTAGAAAGACCGGAAACCGGGACTGGAGTATGATTGGGGATTACGTATCCAATCACAGACGGTTTGTCTATGATGTGATTGTGGAAGACAAACGTGGGGATATGATAAAAAGCATGAAGGGCTATGGAGTGGTGAAAACATATTCAGTCACACCAATCAGTCGGTCGGAACAGTTTCTTCAGTGTAAGCTGGAAAATGGAGATCTGTATCTGGTGTTAAAGAGGGAAATTCCTGATGTGGGTTCTATCTCCATCGTAATCAATGAACGGAACTACTATAAATCACTGGTATCTAAAATTCGCCTTGGTACAAATGGATATGTTGTCATAAAAGATTCTTCTGGTATTATACTGGCCCACCCCCAGGAGCAGCAGTGGGGAATTAATGTAATTTCCGGGAGAAAAGAGATGTTCCCAGGCGTAGATTTAACCAGTTTAAAGCAAATGATCGACAAACAGAACCGTGGAGAAGAAGGTGTTTCGGAGTATTTTTCTTACTGGTGGGTTGATCCGGGTGTTCCGGAGGTAAAGAAGATCAGCGCCTATTCACCGGTACAGATCGGAGATGGATTTCTGGTCATCAGTGCGGTCATCGATTACAATGATATCTACATCCCTGTAGCAGCCGGATTCTTTAAGCTGGGACTTGTGTTTTTCTGTGCAATGGCAATTGTTCTGGGTCTGGTGATTTATATCGGAGATTTAAGGGTTCAAAAACGAAAGGATACGGAACAGATTACATACCTTTTGGAACTCAATAAAATACTGGAAGAGATTCATCAGAGTGAGGAAACCATTGCTCATCAGCAGAGGCTTCAGATTATGGGAACCATGACTGGAGGAATTGCCCATGAATTTAACAACCTTCTGACTCCCATCATGGGTTATGCAGAGCTTCTGATGCTGGATCTGCCCGAACAGTCAGAGAATCATGACAATGCTACGGAAATCTATGAGGCTTCCACAAAAGCAAAGGAAATAATCCAGCAGATCTCATCATTAAGCAGAAAGAATATGGAGACAGCTTTTAAAAATCTTCAGGGTGAAAAGGTGTTAAAACGGGCAATTAAGATGGTTAGTTCTGTCTGCCCTCCCAATATACATCTTAAAGAATCATTTACCATGCAGGAAGAATGTTTCCTGGGGAATGAAACACAGATGAATCAGGTGATATTAAACATCTGTGTTAACGCCATTCATGCCATCGGACACAGAGAAGGGACCATTTGTGTATCATGCCAGACGGTGGATCGGGAGGATCTGGCCCAACACAAGCTCTCCACACTGCCGGAGGGGTGGGATCATTATATCCGGATTGATGTGGAAGACGATGGGGAGGGAATGAGCGATGAGGTGCTGAAGCAAATATTTGATCCGTTTTTTACTACTAAGAAAAATGGAAAAGGGACAGGTCTTGGTCTTTCCCTGGTGGAGCAGATTATTCATTCTCATAAAGGCTATGTATTTGCTGAAAGCACTCTGGGTAAAGGAAGCATCTTTCATATGTACCTTCCGGTTAATGAGCAGAAGGAGCGGGAAGAGGAGATTAAACTTGTGGATGGAGGACCGGTTCTGCGTATTTTGATTGTAGATGATAATCCCAAAGTATTACGTCTTTTAGAAAAAAGCTTTAGCAGGCTGGATGTTCCGCTTACTTCCTGTATGGATTTTGAAGAGGCGAGAAAAATATTAAAAGAACAGGAAGTGGCTGCTGTTGTAACGGAACAGTATGTGAGAGGGAAAAGCGGGGTGGATTTTTGTATGTCCTTACAGGGTCCCTATCCCGGGGTAATTCGCATTGTTATGGCCGATCGTGTGACAAAAGAGCTTGTGGAAGCAAAGAAACGCAGAATGATAGATGAATACATTGATAAGCCGGTCTCAGACTCTGCAATTTTAAAAGCAGTCATGAATTTAAAAGATATATTTTAATTGAAAGTCCAATCTTAACAACTTTTAATTTTTCTCTTAAAGAAATGAAAGGGAGAAGATGTGAGGCTGTAAGGTTGGACTTTTATACTCTCTCTATAACAAATTATAGAGGAGGAAGAAAAACATGAATGAGACAATGCTTGCATTATTGGGATTTGCAACCATTATCATGATCATTGTTTTACTGTTGAGAAATGTTACTGTTCCAGCTCTGGCATTCATCGGAGTATCCTGTGTCAGCGCGCTGATACTGGTATTAACAGGAACATTTACAGTCAAAGAAGTTGGGGATTTCATTAAGGCGGGGGTTGCTGATGTGCATTCCACAGCTGCATTGTTCATATTTTCCGTATTATTTTTCGGAATTATGACGGATGCGGGAATGTTTGACAGCATCATCAATGCGTTAATGAAAAAAGTGGGGCACAATGTAGTTGGAGTTGCATTTATGACCTGTATTATTGCCATAATCGGTCATCTGGACGGAGGTGGGGCTTCCACATTCCTGATTACCATACCGGCAATGCTTCCGATTTATAAAAAGCTGAAAATGCGTCCTACTACGCTGCTTTTAATCTGCGTAACAGCTATGGGTGTTATGAATTTACTTCCATGGGGCGGTCCTACCATGCGTGCTGCTTCTGTTCTTGGAATTGAAGCCAATGTACTCTGGATGAGAATTCTTCCCATGCAGGCAGTTGGTATTGTAATTGCGTTATTTACCGCTTTCTTCTGGGGAATGATGGAGAAAAAACGTGGTGCAGGAATTGACAGCACTCTGGAAATGGAAGATTATGATATGCTGGAAGAAAGTGCTTCTACCAGTGAACTGGGTGATCTTGCCAGACCAAAGCTTTTATTCTTTAACATAGGTCTTACCCTGCTTGTCATCTATTGCCTTGTATTTTTAAAGGTTCCATCTTACTTAACTTTCATGGTAGGCTGTGTAATTGCCCTTCTGGTTAACTATCCAGGAGCGAAACTTCAGAATAAGATTATTAAATCTCATTCCGGTCCTGCTCTTATGATGGCTTCTACTATTCTTGCAGCCGGTGTATTTTTAGGTGTGCTGGAGCAGAGTGAAATCATGAACCATATGGCTAATATTCTTGCTTCATTTATTCCACAGTCTATGGGACATTTTATGCCTCTGATTATCGGCGTTTTATCTGTACCGCTGACGATGCTGTTCTGTACGGATTCTTATTTCTACGGACTGCTTCCTGTTCTGATCAGTGTAGGAAACAGCTTTGGCGTAGATCCTGTTCATACGGCAATTGCCATGGTAGTATGCCGTAACTGTGCAACCTTCATCAGCCCGGTAGTTCCGGCAACGTTCCTTGGTGTCGGCCTTGCTGGTGTTGAAATCAAAGACCATATAAAGAATTCGTTCCTTTGGATCTGGGGCGTCAGCCTTGTATGTCTGGTTGCCGGTATTGTGCTTCGCGTCATTACATTTTAATTAAGTTATCTCCTAAGAATAGCGGGGCTGCAAATTGCGGCCCCGTTATATATTGCTACATTAAAAAATGCGTTTTGGAAAGCTGATTTACTTAAGCTTCCCAGAACGCATTTTTAATTTTATGAGGCGCTGACAGGATCCAGCCTGCCGCAGGAAATATCCATAACAAAGCCTTTTATGATAACACCCGAAGGCATAAGTGGATGCTCTTTTAACAGAGAAACAGAGCGCTTGACAGAAGTTTTTGTATCCTCAAATCCCTGAAACAGGTTTTCAAAATCAAACCCCATTTCTCTTTGACTTTGTATTGTTTCTCTTGTAATACCCCGCTGCACTAAACGGGTAATAATGGATTCTGAACTGACAGATGCGGCCCCGCAGTCAGTATGGCCAATTACCATGATCTCTTCCACACCAAAATCCAGTATGGCAATCAGCAGGCTCCGGATTGTACTGTCACAAGGGTCTAAGATCATTCCGCCGGCGTTTTTAATTAATTTCACGTCTCCGTTATGAATGCCCAGAGCTGCTGGAAGAAGCTCTACCAGCCTTGTATCCATACAGGTTAATATGGCAAGCCTTTTTCGGGGATATTTGTTGGTATTAAAGCGTTTATAGAAACCGCTGTTTACAAAGATGTCATTGTATTTCAGAATTTCCTCAATCATAATCTGCCTCCTTTTATATGGTGTCAGGTTTATGATAGAGGTTTAATCTTAAACGGGACTTATAGTTCTCCTTAAAGATTATTTAGCTTGGAAGATCAAACATGTTCTGCAGATGAAAAATGTCGAAAAATGTAAGTGCTTAACCGACTTGAGTTAACAAAAAAACCAATAAAAACACATGTGGAAATATGTATAAAAATAACAAATAATAAAAGTATTATTTGGAAAAAATTGGTGTTAACACATAAAAATATTGTAATTATTTACCAAAAGTGCATAAGCAAGCTTGATTAATTTGTAAGAGAGTTGTAAAATTCTGCTGTAAGCGCTTACACTACAAAATGGGAGGAAATAAGTATGAATGCTTTGGGAAAACAATGCAGGAGGGGTGTGGCTTTGCTTTTAGCTGTTGTCATGCTGCCGCAGTGGGGAGTGCCGGGCGGCGGTCTGGCACATGCAGAACTCTTAAAGGAAATGGAGGAAAGAGATTATGCCACACCGTCAGAAGCGGCGGTATCAGATTTTTTTGAAACTAAGGATCTGGAAGTGTTAACTGCCACACCTTCCAATGCCGAAGTTTCACTGTCTGTTGAAACCGCTTCCCCATCCAATGCAAGCCTGACACTAGCAGATGTAAAACATTACAGCGCGTCAGAGGGGAGCAGCGACGTGACCAACTTAAGAGTTCCCACACTGGCTTATGACGACACATCAATTACTCTGGTATGGGACAAGCCGGAGAATTATGCGGACGTTGCCAACTACTACGTATACTTAAATGATGTGAAACTTGGTGATGCAAGAAGTAATTTTGCCAGTCATGCAGACTGGGCATCTGTTTACATGAAAGCATTTTACGATTATTACCAGGAAAAAAACATCGATATGGTAAACGTAGATATTCATTCATTTCGTGCAGACGGACTGAAACCGGATACGGATTATAACTTTTCTGTGGTGGCAGTGGATGCAGCAGGAGAGGAACTTGGCAGCCGCGCAGGTATCTCCTGGTCAACAACCAGCAAACCTGAATTGTTTGACATTACGGATTATGGTGCAAAGCGGTCAGAAGAAGGGTTTACCTCCATTGATGAGGAGAAGAATGCGTTTACAGTAGCCAATACTAAGGCAATCCAGGATGCCATTGATGCCTGTTCGGAAGGGGGAAAGGTTGTAGTTCCAGAGGGGATTTTTATGACTGGAGCCTTATATTTAAAGAGCAACATGACTCTTGAGCTTTCTGAAGGGGCAGTGCTGTTTGGATCACCAAATGTAGATCATTATGATCAGAATTATCTGCTTTATCCCTATTCCACAGATACAAGGTCCTGGGCACTGATCAACACCTATAGTGCAGATGAGGAAGGCGGATTTGAGAATATCCGGATCGTGGGGAAGGGTACGATTTATGGAAATGGTTGGAAATATGGTTCGGGAACGGTTCCTGCTACAGACGGAAACGGATATCTTCCTGCCATTCAGCCAAGGCAGAGCGGAGATCCGGACTGGACAAACGGGGAATTTTCCCAATATGCCTTAAAAGGTTTTGTGGGAAGAAAAGATAAGAATTACAATGACATGAACCTTGGAATTCTTGCCAAAAGTGCCTTTGACAATGGCAAAAGCAATGGGCTTAGCAATACCTCAGCTTATGCCACCAGACCTAATCTCATTGTGCTTCGAAATGTAAATGGCGTTTACATTGAGGGAATCACAGCAGAAAATCCAGCATTTCATACAATAGCAGTTCTTGACAGTGAAAATGTGGTATCTGAAAACGTAAAATACATTACTTACGATGCAAACAATGCGGATGGAATCGAGCTTGGCAATACCCAGAACGCTATGGTCTTTAACAATTTTTTTGATACCGGGGATGACGGGATCAATTTTGCAACCGGAATGGGGAAAGGTGTGCAGGATACAGATCAGAAGCCATCAAGCGAAATCTGGACATTTAACAATTTTCTGAGGGAATGCCATGGCGGTGCAATAGCAGCAGGAAGCCATACGGGAGCAGGCATTGGCAGTATGCTTGTGGAGGACAATGTTTTAAATCACAGTGATATGCCGTTCCGTTTTAAGAGTGCACCTGTAAACGGGGGCGGAATCTATGATGTACTGATTCGCGACTGTGCGGTGGGAGATGCCCAAAAGGTATTCACCTTTAATACGACTTATAGTGATGCGAACCAGGCCATGACTGTGGAACCGGCAGATAAACCGGCAGAGTTTTATAACATTAATGCATTCCGCATCACAGCGGATACTATCACAAAAAACACCATCGATATTGTGGCAGATGTGGATGACCAGATGCCTCATAAACCCGTACATAGCCATCATGATCTTTATTTCAAGGACATAACATTTACTAATATTGACACAAAGCTTGCAAAGAACTCTGAAATCTTACAAGGTGCTTCCAATGTTACCTTTAATAATGTGGTGATGAACTGGAAGAATATCGAAAAAGGGTCAGATGATGCAGCAGCAGAAAGCTATCAGGCATGGGCAAATATCAGCGCCTGCAGCGATTTGAATTTTATTGGTACAACTACACAGTCAGTAAATTCCTATGATGCAATGTCAAAGCCCGTCTGGCCAGAGGACGCAGCCGTGCTTGCCAGTGCATCGGAAGCAACCAAGAGTGGATCTGAGCGAAAAGTAACATTAAAATGGCCTGCAGCCAAGGATGGGGATCAGGTGGCAGGTAAAGGAGAAATTGCCGGGTATATCGTGGAAACATACCTGGAAGATGAATTAATTGACAAAACAAAACCAGTAAGCGGGACATCCTGTGAAATCGGGGGACTTTCACAGGATACCTGTTACTTATTTAAGGTTTATGGTGTTGATCAGACAGGAAACAGGACACCAGAGCTGGCGTATGAAGTAACCACATCAGAGGGAGAGGATCCGGAGTTAAAAGAACCGGAATCCAGTCAGGTTACATTCAGCGGAGTGGGTTACACCTGGGCGACTGCTAAGTTTGCAGCCAGTAAGGATCCAAGAGTCAGGGGATACCGGGCATACGCAGACGGGGAGCTGGCAGCTACGGTTTATAAATATCAGCTTACTGATCCGAAAGCCAGTAACATAAGTATGACTATTGGAAGAATGATGGAGGAAAGCAATGAAATAACCGTTGAGGCATTCAGTGACTCAGGCCAGACTTATGAATATAAGGAAAAAACGGTTAAGACAATGAAGAACTACGATTACAAAGCACCAGTATGGGAATCTGATTCCCTTAAAGCGACTGTTACAGGTGAGAAGGTGCTCCTGACATGGAAGGCACCAGAGGATGAGTCGGGAATTTATGCATACCGGGTCTATGTGGATGAGAAACCGGTCTACACGACGGAGGGGGATTATTTTAATCATGTCAATGGAACCTATACCACAAAGGATGGATTTTATACGGTAAATAATCTGGATTTATCCCTGCCACATACATTCCGCGTAGAAGCGGCAGATGCCTGGTGGAGAGCAAAGGATGGCAGCGGACCGTTCCACTGGACAAACAGCGGGCCTGAGGTTATGTGGGATGGGTCTGGTTTCGTTCAAAAGCGCAGGATGACTGGATCTGAAATTCTTTGGAAGTCTTCGGCATTTGGGCAGTCTACAGATTTGAACTTTAAATCTGGTGTCTTAGATGATAAGGTTGGAACTAATTATACCTGGCCTGTGAATAACGATGTTCCGCTGGGAATGGATGGAAAGCCGGCTCAGGATGTTGTAATTGAATCCCGGGGAGGAAAGCTTCAGGCAGGACATGACGGGATTACATTTTATTATACCGAAGTGCCGACCAGCAAAAACTTTGCTCTTACTGCAGATGTCACAGTGGAAAAGATGGGACCGGAGAATGGTACCAAGCCCAATCTGCAGGAAGGTGCGGGACTTATGGTCAGGGATGTGAACGGACCGCCCAGAAAGGATCCTCTGGAGGAAGGATACGAAGAGTATCCAGCCGCTTCCAATATGGTCATGCTGCAGGTAGGTGCAGCCGGAAAATCTCTTAATGCAGACTTAAATTTACTTGCATCAGCCCGTTATGGTGTAAACAGCCCGGCAGGAAACTTAAAGTCTGTAAAGACCACTGAGACCTTTGCAAAATCTGTTGGAAAAGCAGACAAATCAGGAGGAAAAACCAATAGTTATAATACGGAACTTAAGCTGAAACTGGAACGGACGGATGCAGGATTTACCACTACTTATCTGGATAAGGATGGAAAAGTAATCAATACATATACCTTTAAAGATAAAAATGTGACTCCCAATATTGTATCCCATTTAGATGAGGATTTGATGTGTGTTGGATTTTTTGCTTCCAGAAATGCCAGGATAACGGTTAAAAATATTATTCTTGATTTAACGGATGTGGTAATACCGGATGAATCACCGGCATATGTAGCACCTGATGATGAAGGGGCATCTCTTTATGTGGCTTCCGGAGAATATTCAAACAGCCAGGATTATATGGTTCAGGCGCTGACAAATCAGTCTGGCAGTATGACAGTAAGCCAGGACGGAAGCGTTATTGTTTCAAAAGCTGAAGTAACCGGTGGCACTCAGTTTAAAGTACCAGCCGTGTTAAATGAGTCCGGAGGAGAATTTAAACTGACCTTTGTACCATCCGAAGGGCTGGATTCCGGAAAGGAAATCGTAAAGACATTTCAGGTAAAAAGAGAAGATTATGGTAAAGATCTTTATGCTTCATCGGAAGGATCAGAAAGTGGGGTGGGAACAGCCGCTGATCCAATGTCCATTGAGGCTGCAGTAAAGAAAATTGTACCAGGTGGAACGATTTACATGAAGGAGGGGATCTATCAGCCATTCCAGATTCCTTTGACTGCGTCAGGAAATGAGAATAACAGAAAGAACCTGATTGCTGTGGGGAAAGTTACGATAACAGGAAACTTAAAGATATTTGTTTTAGATTCAGATTACTGGAATGTTATTGGACTTGATGTGGATGGGCGTAATGTAGTAGACAGCCGAGGTGTTATGATTCACGGCAGCTATAATTTGATGAAGGATTCCCTGATTCACAATACATCCAGTGATGCAGGTCTGACCATTACAAAATCAAGAGGCAGCAGAAGCTTATGGCCGTCTTATAATGTGGTTGTAAACTGTGAGTCATATGAAAACAAAGATGGATCTATGATTAATGCAGATGGTTTCGCCTCAAAATCAGGATCCGGAGAAAACAACCGGTTTGTAAACTGCGTATCTCATGATAATGCGGATGACGGCTGGGATCTGTATAATACGTTGTCAGACGGACCAAACGGAAGAACCATTATTGAGAACTGTGTGGCATATAACAACGGAAATAATGGGTTCAAGCTTGGAGGAGAGGGCAGAGAAGTACCTCATATCTTACGCAACAGCGTTGCTTACCACAATAATCTGGATGGAATTACAGATAACTTTAATCCAGGTGAGCTTAGAGTTGAAAACAATACTTCTTTTGATAACGTCAGATTTAATTATATTTTACGCCCAAGTCCTTATAAGAAAGATGTGGCTGGCAATCTGACTGCGGATGGAATATTTAATAATAATGTTTCCTACCGGACCGATGAATATAGTGCAAAGCTGAAAACGATTTATGGAGATAAAATAGCAGCAAGTGAGATCAGCAATAATTATCTTTATACCGAAACCGGAAACGCCATAGGCGGAGAAAATTTCCTCTCACTGGATCCGGCAGCCTGCTACTACAGGGTTGACGGCAAGATTATGTTTGGAGATTTCCTGCGCCCGAAAAGAGGAAGTGTGATTCGAAATGCAAAGGCTGGTGCAGTGCTGCCTGGCATTGATGAGCCGGAACCAGAACCGGAACCAGAACCAGAGCCGACACCAGACCCTGCTCCCAACCCATCCTATTCTGATCGTGATTCCGATTCGGACAGGGATTATGGTATCAGAAAGCCAACCGGATCAGGAGAGGTAACAGGAGACTGGAAGCAGGATGAGAAAGGATGGCGTTTAAAGAAGAAAGACGGCACCTATCCCAAAGAGGAATGGGCAAAGGTCAACGGTGTCTGGTATTACTTCGGGCAGACCGGATATATGACTACCGGCTGGAAGCAGGTAGAGGGAAAATGGTACTATCTGGCAACCGACGGAGGAATGCAGACAAACTGGGTATGGACAGGAGAAAACTGGTATTTTATGAATGCGGACGGTTCCATGGCAACTGGCTGGGTTATGGTAAATGACAGCTGGTATTATTTAAACCAGTCAGGAGAATGCCTCTTAAATACGGTTACGCCTGATGGATACCGGGTTAATGAAAAGGGTGAATGGGTGAAATCATAATTTTACCTGACGTTACAAGTACATAATCAAATAAAAAAATGCGAGCGTGCTGCAAGATCAGAAAAATACGATTTTTGCAGCACGCTTTTTGTCGGATTTTGTAGAAAATGGCAGAAAATGAAATTGTGAAATCTCCTGTTAGATGATAATATAGTTTTATAATAAATTGCTGTTTATCCTGCTTAAATATGATTCACATTTAAAGATTGTGAGGAAGTTTTTATGTTACATGAGGCAATGAGGTCCTATTACGCACCGCTTTTAATCCTACTGTTTTTCGGGGTAATGGTTTTTGCGGACAAACTTTTCTCCCAGAAAATTAAACGTTTATTTTTGCTGGAAATTTTTCTGCAGCTGCTTTTAATGGCTGTCACATCACTGGATCAATATTTTGCAGCATTGGGTGATTCTGGAATGGCTTGGAGGCTGAGAAGCATCACTACCTGTCTGAATTTTGTTATTGGTCCGTGTTCTCCCATGATTATGGTGTTGATTTATGATACCGGTGTGACAGGAAAGATGTCTAAAATGTTTTATCTTCCCCAGGTGATAAATACTGCGCTAAGCGTATTAAGTTTATGGAATGGCTGGATTTTCTCTGTGAACAGCAGTAATTTGTACAAAAGGGGGCCTCTGTTTCCCACGTCTTTAACGGTTGGATTTTTCTATCTGCTGACACTGATTGTATTTTCTGCCAAACAGCAGAATAAGCCCAACAGAAGGGCAGAGACGACATTTCTAACAGCTGCATTTCTGGGAATTGGTTCTGCAGTCGGCCTGGAATTATTTTGTGATTTGAATTTTATGATATGGAATGTTTCATCTGTATGTGTTGTTTTGTATTATTTACTTTTGACTACCCAGAAAATACTATACGATTCCATGACAGGTACATACAGCCGGGTTGCCTATGAAAAACAAATGGAAAAGCTGAATTATAAGCACCCTTGTACCATTGCCATGATTGATCTGAATAATCTAAAGCAAATAAATGACTGGAATGGACATTCATCAGGTGATGCGGCAATCTGCAGCGTAACAGCAGCCATTTTAAAGCATAAATTCAGACATATGAAACTATACCGTTATGGTGGGGATGAATTTGTTCTTGTCAGCAGCCGGATTTGTGAAGAAGAGATGCACCGAGTATTAAAAGCAGCACAAAAGTATTGCGGCAAGATGTCTCAACTGCCGGTTTCTTTCTCCTATGGAATATCCGTTCACCGTCGTGGAGATGATATTTACAAGGCAATTACCCTTGCGGATGAGATAATGTATCGGAATAAAGCGATATTAAGAGATGGGGAAGCTGCAGAATTGACTGATATGCCCCAGAAAAGATAGAGAAAATAGCGAAGCGGTTTATACTGCTTCGCTATTTTCAGGTTGTTCCTAATATTTAATTACTACGCAACTGTATCCGGTATTGTTTTGGAGAGATACCGTTCAAACGCTTAAAGAGTTTGATAAAATAGTTGATATCATTATATCCGCAGTTCACAGCCACAATATGAATTGGCATCTGTGTGGAGTTCAGCAAAAACAGGGAATGGCTTATTCTGACTGAGTGGATATAGTCTGTCAGATTCCTTCCGGTTTCCTTTTTAAAGAGGCTGGATAGATAGGATTTTGTCACATGGCATCTTTCAGCAAAAAAAGCCAGAGTCAAAGGTTCAGCATAATGAAAATCGGTATAGGTGATGCACTGCTGGACGATCTGGGAATAATTCTTCATAGAATGATTGTAAACCAAGAGGCAGTATTTGTGTATCATATCACTTTCTAAAGTATCAAGTTCTTTCAATGATCTGATCTGGTTAATCTGTATGGCAAATCGGGTAGACAATTCATCAATGTACATTGGATGGACATGTCCCTTCTGCACAGCTTTACGACATAAGGTATTAAGTACAATAACTAAATTTTTCCTGTTAATCAAAGTATTTTCGCTTCGAGGCATGATCTTGAAATTCCTGGATTTTCCGTGGTAAAGAATAGCTCTTGCATGATCACCTGCGGCGATAGCCTCCAGAAGATTTTCTTCTGTCTCATAACGCTCTTCAATGCTTTGTATGGCAATAAAAGGGTTTTCATTTAACTGGGAATTCCCAATTACGGATTCGATGGAAGGATCTCTGGAATCCGAATATATCTGGAACTTAAAATCTCGTGAAAATAAATGGCAGGCTATATTAATCAATGTGGATTCAAACACATTGAAATCAGGCGGTATTGTAATATTACAATAGTAATTCTGCAAATCCTGTAAGAGTTTCTCCGGCAGAGTTCTCCTTCTCATCAGCTGGTGTATCTGATCAGGTGTCGGCAGTGTTTCAAGTACAGGACCCACAGAAATGTAAAAGTTCTGTTTATCTGATTCAGATTTAGTATCTTCTATAAGGATAAAATAATTAACCAGATTAAAATCATCTTTTATCCGCAGTATTTCAGAGTCGTGGCAGTGACTGATAATAAAATCGTGAAGACTTTGATAATTGTAATTCGTATAGAGTCTGCCGCGCAGAGCCAGATCGACCTGATAAAGGTTGGAAAAGTCGGTCTCCAGCCGGTAACAGGGTACATTCTGCGCCTGCATGATATGAACAAAAAGATCCAGATTATCCAAGTTCATGAATGGTACTCACCTCTTTAAGAAATTATATAATTTAGCAGTAAAATCGTAAAATATTTATATAAAATCAAGTATACCATAAAATCGTATTATTTTAAATGAAATTTATCACTGTTTAACATTGTTTTTTTCAGATAGACTTCCTATATCATAAATGAACAGGAGGAAGCAGAATGGAATATAAGGATTTCGCAAGGAAAAAGAATTATCTGGTCTGAGGCTTTTAAAGCAATATTGGAGAAAATGATGGGTAAGAGTGAATACCAGATTCTAAAAGGAGATGAACAAATGAATGATAAGCAGGAAAGACCATTTGGACTCAGAGATAAGATAGGATATATGTTTGGTGATTTTGGTAATGATTTTACATTTATATTTGCCAGTTCGTTTTTAATGGTATTTTATATGAAAGTTCTGGGAATTCCGGGAGCCATGGTAGGAACCCTGTTTCTGATGTCCAGAATTGTGGATGCTTTTACGGACATCACCATGGGGCGCATTGTTGACACTTGCAAACCAGGAAAAGATGGCCGTTTTAAACAATGGATCCGTCGAATGGCAGGTCCTGTAGCGTTTGCCAGTTTTTTAATGTACCAGTCTTCCATGGCAGGTGCTTCCATGACTATGAAAATTGTTTATATGTACGGAACCTACTTACTGTGGGGAAGCATCTGCTACACCGGTATCAACATTCCTTATGGATCCATGGCATCTGCGATTACGGAGAAACCAGATGAGCGGACCGGATTATCCACTTTCCGTGGTATTGGTGCAAATCTGGCTCAGCTGATTATCGGCGTGCTGGGTCCCATTATCATCTATACAAAGGATGAGAGCGGTGCGCAGGTTATCAGAAACAGCGGGAATATCTTCCCTGTTATTGCAGGTGTATTCTCCATATGTGCCGTCATCTGCTACGTTATCTGCTATAAATGCACCACAGAGCGGGTTAAAATTGAAAAGAATGAAAATTCCACTAAAATGACATTAGGCAAGACCTTCGCAGCCATATTTTCCAGCAGAGCCATTCTTGGAATCATCGGTGCTGCAATATTCTTATTGTTAAGTCAGTTATTAATCAGTGGCTTAAATACATACCTGTATGCGGATTATTTTGGAGATATCAAAGCATTTTCCAGCTTTACTTTTATTAATGTTTCATTTGCCTTAATTCTGGCTATATTTGTGGGAAAAATTGCAAAAGCGGTCGGAAAGAAAGAAGCTGCCATCATAGCTACCACATTTACTGCGGCTGTATATGTATTGTTGTTTATCTTAAAGGTTAAGAACCCATGGGTTTACATGGTTTCTGCAGCAATTGGATTTCTGGGGGTTAACTTTTTCAACCTGATTATCTGGGCTAATATCACAGATGTAATTGATGATGCGGAGGTAAGAACTGGTAAGAGAGAAGACGGTACGATTTATGCCGTTTATTCCTTTGCAAGAAAAGTAGGTCAGGCACTGGCTGGCGGCTTAAGCGGATATGCTTTGCAGCTGATTGGCTATGAATCAGCAGCCAAGATTCAGACACCGGAGGTACTGAGCGGATTATATACAATCTCAACCATTGTTCCTGCAGTCCTGTTTTTATGTGTTGCCCTGATGCTGCTCTTTGTATATCCACTAAATAAAAAGAAGGTGGAGGAAAATTCTGAGATTTTAAAAGAGAGAAGATTGAATCATAACTAGTCTTTCAACAAAGGAGGAGCCCGTGAAGAAACAAGTAACAATATCTGGTTTTGCTGATGAAATATGTGAAGATTTTGAAGAGCAGTTAAAAACTGTGGCTGGGTTGGGAATGCAGTACATTTCCCTGCGGACTGCAAACAGAAAATCCATTGCAGAATTTACAGTTGAGGAAGTCAGGGAACAGCTTCTGCCCAAACTCAGCCAGTTTGGTGTAAAAGTATCGTCTCTGGGCTCGCCCATTGGAAAAGTTGGAGTAAATGATGAGGAAGGATATGAAAAACAGCTGCGCCAACTGAATACGCTTTGTGAAATATGCAGGATTCTGGATTGTAAGTATATCCGCGTGTTCAGCTGTTATATTCCAGCAGGAAGAGATCCGGATCATTACAGGGATAAAGTAATTGACAGAATGAGAGGATTTTTAAAAATAGCAAAGAGCTATGGAATTATTCTGATCCATGAAAATGAAAAAGATATTTATGGCGATACCGGAATCAGGTGCAAAAACCTTATGGAGGCATTATCAGATCCCTGTTTTCTCAGTGCATTTGATTTTGCCAACTATGTGCAGTGCAATGAAGATCCTGTTGACTGCTGGGATTTAATAAAGGATTACGTTGCCTACATCCATATCAAAGATGCAGTTGCATCAGATAAAGAAAATGTGGTGTGCGGTACCGGTGAGGGGCGGATCAGAGAGATCTTAGAGCGGGCTCTTCTGAGCGAAGGCTATGAAGGATTTTTGACTTTGGAGCCTCATCTGGTGGTCTTTGACGCTCTGTCCGATTTGGAACTTGTTGATGCAAAGAAAATTATAAAAGAAGATAAAGCAAAAAATGGTGCAGAGGGTTATGCAATGCAGTATCATGCGTTGCGGGAAATTTTAAAATCCATTATATAACCCACGAATGTGACGGAAGGAGAATGAAAATGGAAAAAAAAATAAGATATGGACTGATCGGAGCAGGTGTGCAGGGCAGCGCATATGCAGGATTCTTAAGCGGACAGGCAGGATTTGCAGGAATGCCAGCGGTGGAGTGTCCTCCCCACTGTACTCTGGGAGCCTTATGTGATAATGATCCGGCAAAAGAGGAGATGTGCAGGGAAAAATATCCGGAAGTTCCTTTTTATAAAGATTGGAAGGACATGGTAAAATCCGGAGATGTAGATGCGGTAATTACAACCGTTCCTCATTATCTTCATACGGAAATTGCCATTTATTGCCTGGAACATGGAATGAACGTTCTGGTGGAAAAGCCTGCAGGAGTTTATGCAAAAGCAGTCCGTGAGATGAACCAATGCGCTGCGGCCCATAAAGATGTGGCGTTTGGAATTATGTTCAACCAAAGGACAAATAAACTGTACCAGAAGGTGAAAGAACTGGTTTCTTCCGGAGAATTGGGGGAAATCCGCCGCTCAAGCTGGATTATCAATTCCTGGTGGCGTCCGGACAGTTACTATAAGCAGAGTGACTGGCGCGCAACCTGGGGTGGAGAAGGCGGAGGCGTTTTGGTGAATCAGGCCCCTCACCAGCTGGATTTATGGCAGTGGCTCTGCGGAGTGCCTGATAAGGTAATTGCAAAATGTCTTTACGGCAGCCACCGGGATATTATTGTGGAAAATGACGTTACCATTGTAACAGAATACAGCAACGGCGCCACCGGCAGCTTTATTACCTGCACCCATGATCCCATTGGAACAGACCGGCTGGAAATAGATTTAGATGGGGGTAAGATTGTGGTAGATGACAGTAAAACTGCTACCGTATATCGCCTGAAAAAAGATGAGAGCGAAATGAATGCGACCATGAGCATGATGGATGTCCATAAGCTGACAAGCGGTAATTCAGCAGGTGCAGGAGATATGATACTGAAAGAAACTTTTGAAAATACCGATGGCTGGGGAGTTCAGCATATTTCCGTCATGGAAAATTTTGCACTTCACATTCTGGAGGGAGTGCCGCTTCTGGCTCCCGGCTCCGACGGCATCAACGGAGTGAATCTGGCAAATGCAGCCCTGCTTTCTTCCTGGCTGGGTACTGAGGTGGAAAACCCTGTTGACGAGGATTTGTATCTGCGGGAATTAAATAAGAGAATTGCTGCAGAGGGGAAATTTAAAACCAGATAACCACAATAAGGAGAAGTATATATGAAAAGAGCGGCTGTCATCGGTCTGGGAGACATCTCTTCCATTCATATGATGTGTATTCAAAACAATCCTGAAATTACTCTGGCTGCAGTCTGTGACATAGAGGAAAATAAAAGTGATCAGGCTCCGGAGGGAGTGCCGTTTTATACCAGCTATCAGGATATGATTTCCAGGGAAAAGCCGGATGTGGTACATATCTGCCTGCCTCATTACCTTCACGTCCCGGTTTCTATTGCTTCAGCTGAGATGGGAGTCCATGTATTATGTGAAAAGCCTGTTGCTTTAAATCAGGTACAGGGCCAGGTGTTTGCTGATTTTGAAGCAGCACATCCGGACATTCACATGGGAATCTGCCTTCAGAACCGTTTCAATGAATCTGTGGAAGCTTTGAAGACAATCATTGACAGCGGAAAATATGGCAGAGTTTGCGCTGCAAAAGGGGTTGTGCCATGGTTCCGGTCCAGAGATTACTATGAAAGTAAACCCTGGCGGGGAAAATGGGATACTGCCGGAGGCGGCTGTATGATTAATCAGTCCGTCCATACCCTGGATCTGCTGTATTACCTGGGAGGTCCCGTGGATGGTGTGAAAGCATCGGTGAGTCAGCTTCTGGACTATGGAATAGAAGTGGAAGATACCGTTATGGCAAACCTCTTTTATGAAAACGGTGCCCATGGTCTGTTTATGGCAACCAATGCAAATTATAAAAACGAAAGTGTACAGATCTCGGTTCAATTGGTTCAGGCAGAGTTTGCCATTATTGAAAATGTTCTGTATCGTATTAATCCAGATGGCAGCAGGGAACAGCTGGCAGAGGATGCAAAGTTTTTTGGCTCTAAATTCTATTACGGAGCCAGCCATGGGAAACTAATCAATAAATTCTATGATTCCATTGAAAAAGACAATCAGGATTATCTGCATGTCAAAGATGGGCTGATGAGCATACGTCTGATTGATTCCATACAGGAGTCAGGGCGTACAGGCATGTTTGCTTCGTTAAAGGAACAATAAAATATGAGAGGAAATATTTGCAATGAAAAAAGGGTTAATTGGAATTCAAATGAGTACGATCAAGGATAAAGTTGATGAATTAGGGGCATATGAGACATTAAAAGCCTGTGCTGAGATGGGGTATCACTGTGTGGAGATCAGCCAGATACCTATGACTCCTGAAAATGTGAGTGATATAAAGAAGGCATGTGAGGAATACGGCATTAAGGTGGCTGCCTGCAGCGCTTCATTAGAACCCATGATGCCTGGTATGCCGGGAGAATATCTGACTACTGATTTTGATAAAATTGTGGCAGACTGCAAGGCATTAAACTGTGACTTGCTGCGTATTGGCATGCTGCCTGTCAATTGTATGGGAAGCCGTGATAAAGCTTTGGATTTTGTAAAGAGAGCGGATGACTATGCCGGAAAGCTGAAAGAGCACGGGATAGATCTGTATTATCACAACCATCATATCGAGTTTATAAAATATGATGGACAGTATTTGCTGGATATAATTAAAGACAATACCCGGTATATGGGGTTTGAACTGGATATACACTGGATTCAGCGTGGAGGAGAAAATCCGGTAGAATTTATAAAAAATTATGCAGGCAGGATTCGACTGATTCATCTGAAAGATTATCGGATCAGGGAAGTGAGGCTTCCAGAGGGTGCGTTTGACAAAACAACCTTTATGCAGGCATTTACTGATACCATTGAGTTTGCAGAATTGGGAGAAGGAAGTCTGCCTGTAAAAGAGTGTGTGGAAGCCGGATTTGAAGGAGGGAGCGAGTATTTTTTAATTGAGCAGGATGAAACTTATGACCGTGACCCCTTTGAAAGTCTTAGGATCAGCCGGGATCATCTGATTGAATTAGGTTATAGGGATTGGTTTGAACTGTAATAACGGATTGATACAGTTATGTCCTGTTGAGAAGAAGGGGCTTCGCACTAAGTAATTAGTGCGCAGCTCCTTTGTCATGTAACTGAAACTGCCACTAAATATCGACTACATAATCCCAGATAATGATTCGGTGCCTCTGCTA
This sequence comes from Paenibacillaceae bacterium, assembly GCA_015057715.1. GTDB lineage: Bacteria > Bacillota > Clostridia > Lachnospirales > Lachnospiraceae > Lacrimispora. The sequence goes on along the minus strand of SVDS01000006.1, from coordinate 52,540 downwards.
AGTCAATACGTAGAGTATTTCCCGGTTCGGAAAAATACAGCAACGCCAAGACAGATGCTGAAGATTATGAAAAAAGCAGAACCTCAAAGTCATAATCTTATGAAAATCTTAGTAATTCCTCATGCAAGAATTTACAAATAGAAAAGCAATTTCTGATACAATAATAAAATACCTTAATATGCCTGAAAGGAGGAAGTTATGAATGATATCATTCTTGTAGTAGATGACGAACAGGAAATTGCAGACTTAATAGAAGTCTATCTGCAAAACGAGAACTATACCGTATGTAAGTATTATTCAGCAAAGGAAGCGCTTGCCTGCATAGAAAGTACAAAGCTTGACCTTGCTATTTTAGATATTATGATGCCGGATATAAACGGATTTGAGCTTTGCCGGAAAATACGAGAACATTATACTTTTCCGGTTATTATGCTGACCGCGAAAGACGAAGAAACAGATAAAATAACGGGCTTAACATTAGGGGCTGATGACTATGTGACAAAACCATTTCGCCCTCTGGAATTAATTGCCAGAGTGAAAGCACAGCTGCGTCGTTACAAAAAGTACAATCCCGGTAAGGAGGAACTGGATACAACGCCGATTTTGTGTTATTCAGATCTGGAAATTAATACAAAAACACATGAATGCCTCATAAATGAAAAACCCATTTCACTCACACCAACGGAATTTTCTATACTCTGTATTTTACTCCAGAATAAGGGAACGGTTGTAAGCGCAGAAACGCTGTTTCATGAGATATGGCATGATGAGTATTACAGCAAAAGCAATAACACGATTACCGTTCATATACGGCATTTGCGTGAGAAGATGGATGACACTGCAGAGGAACCCAAATACATTAAAACGATATGGGGAGTAGGGTATAAAATATAAATTCCAATTGAGGTATAGTAATGAAGAATAATATTGAAAAGAAATTACGTGTCAGGCTTTTCGTCACCTTAATCCTGTATACGTTGGCTGGCTATATTTTGACGGTACTATTAGATTATGCATTCAGCAGAGTAACCAATTCTTTTTTTCTATGGCTCCAACTTAGAATTGAAATTTTCTATTTTCTGTATCTGGTAGTTGGCTGTTGCTGTATTTTCTATTATTACTGGAAAAAACCATGGTTATATTTTGAGGAAGTTGTCAAAGCCACTAAAACCGTCTATCAATTAAATGACAGCGCCATTGAATTATCCGAACCGCTGAAAGATGTGGAAAAGCAGATGAATCAAATTAAAATGGCCGTCCTGCTCAGTCAACAGGCTGTAAAAGAGGCAGAAAACAAAAAGAATGAATTAGTTATGTACCTGGCCCATGATATTCGCACACCACTTACCTCAATAATCGGGTATTTAAGCCTGCTTGACGAAGCGCCTGACATGCCGATGGAACAGAAATCAAAATATGTTGGCATTACATTGAAAAAAGCCATACGTCTGGAAAAACTCATTAACGAATTCTTTGAAATTGCACGGTATAATACCCACCAGATTAAGCTGGAGAAAACAAATGTGGATTTATATTATATGCTTGTTCAACTGATTGACGAATTTTATCCAGTCTTATCGGCGAAAGGTAATTTTGCTATACTTCAGGCAGATGAAATGCTGACTGTTTATGGTGATTCTGAAAAATTGGCCCGTGTGTTTAATAATATCCTCAAAAACGCGGCTGCATATTCCAGTCCTGATTCGGAAATTATTATTAAAGCAGAACAGCAACAGGATAAAGTCATTATTACATTTACTAATCATGGCAGTACAATTCCGCCTGATCAGTTAACTGCAATTTTTGAAAAATTTAACCGTTTGGATGATGCCCGTAAATCGGATACTGGTGGTGCCGGGCTTGGTTTATCCATTGCAGATGAAATTGTTCGTTTACATGGCGGAAAAATTTCCGCAGATAGTGAAAACAATATGGTTACCTTTACCGTGTCATTACCTGGTCATTTTTAGGAAAATATCAATAGGATGTTAGGATAATCTTAGGAAATTATCCTCTTCATCTTAAAGTATCAAACGTCCTTGTTCAGTAAAATAAAACAGAACAGGGACGTTTTGCATTGTTATTAAATAAAAGTGAGGAGAAATGACATGGAACTGACGATATCAAATCTGAGTAAGCATTTTAAAGATAAAATGGCAGTAGATGATGTTAACTTAAGTCTTACGCCAGGAGTATGGGGGCTGCTTGGAGCAAATGGAGCAGGGAAGACCACGCTGATGCGGATGATAGCAGATATTTTGAATCCAACCAGCGGGAAAATTCTTTATGATGGCAGGGATATTCATTCAATGGGGGAAGAATATAGAGATTTATTTGGATTTCTACCTCAGGATTTTGGATTTTTTCAAGATTTTACAGTAAAGAATTATCTGGAATATGTGGCTGCCCTAAAGGATGTACCTGTAAGGGAAACAAGAAAAAAAATTGACAATCTGCTGCACACACTGACCCTGACGGATGTAAAAAATAAAAAAATTATTAAGTTGTCCGGTGGAATGAAACGACGGGTGGGAATTGCACAGGCGATGTTGAATGATCCTAAAATTCTGATTATGGACGAACCAACAGCAGGCCTTGATCCTGGCGAAAGGGTTCGCTTTCGAAACCTTGTTTCCGAATTTTCCCACGGAAGAATTGTTTTAATTTCAACCCATATCGTATCTGATATTGAGTATATTTCTACAAAGAATGCAATTATGAAGGCAGGTAAAATTGTAAATGTGGGTACAACAGACGAATTGGTAAAGCAGGTACAGGGAAAGGTCTGGACTTGTGTTGTGCCTGCCGAGAAGATCACCATGTATGAAATGCAGCTGCGCATCATTAACCAGCGAAGTGAAGGCAGCAACCAGGTATCAATCCGTTATTTATCGGATGAAGGAAAAACCAGTAACTCGGTATTGGCACCTCCTCGTTTGGAAGATTTATATTTATGGTTATTTCCGCAAGAAGAAGTCAGTGAAAGGGGGATGTAATCGATGCGTATTTATTGTTTGGAAATCAAACGCGTGCTTAAGTCACGCCGTGTAATTATTATATTAGTTGTTGCACTATTATTGTCCGTGGTAATGGCTTGGCTTCCTGTTATTTTTGAAGATATCAATCAATATGACCAAAACGGTAACAAAGTAGCCGAATTAAATGGCCTGTCTGCAATTTCCTATAAAAAAACGTTGCGCCACACCAATAACGGAGAAGTCACTCCGGAAAAACTAAAGGAGGCGTTAATAATCTATCAGAATACAGTATCACAATATGGAGAGAACAGCCTTTACAGCGGAGATTTTCCAAAAGATCTTTATATTAAAAAGGTTTTCCCGGTCGAATCGCTTTTAGGAAGACTGCCGGAGGCGTTTTCTAATTCGAGAACGGGTCAGGCAGCAAGTCTGATGGATATCAACCCGGATAAGATAAACAATTATTATGAACAAGTAGAGCAGCACTTGAAAGATGTTATGCAGATGGAGCATAAGGATAATCCAATTGCACAGAAGCAGGCTTTAAAAAAATATGCTGAGGTAAAAACACCTTTTCAGTTTTATGCGGGGTATTCAAGAGATGCCTTTGATTATATCATGCTTTATATTTTACTGTTAGTCATTCTATGCACAGCTGCGGTTACGCCTACTTTTTCCAATGAATATCAAACGGGATCAGACAGTATTTTGCGCTGTACCAGGCATGGACGCAGCAGACTTGCAATGGTGAAGGTATTTGCTGCATTGACCATTTTTTCAATCACATTTTTCATTTGTATTTTACTACATTTATTAATCTCCGACTTGGCATTTGGACCAGAATGTATGAAAACTTCTATGCAGATGTTATTTTCTGTCATTAGTCTGCCTGCGCTTAATTTAGGGGAGCTTCAAGCTGTTTTAACATTAGGAGGACTTGGTTCCCTGCTGGCAATGATTAGCTTTACATTATTTTTATCAGCAAAATTCAAGGATTCTACTTCGGTTATTTTAATTGCAATTGCTATGTGTCTCATTCCGATATTTACGTATACAGCAGGATTTGCTTGGCTTGGTTTTATTTTGCCTTCAGGAGGAATTGGTATGCAGAATAGCTTGCTTTATCAGTTGACAGACTTTAATTATCTGCATATTGGTTCTTTGAGCATTTGGTCACCTTATATTATAATGGCAACAACATTAATTGAAATACCTCTATTTCTATATCTTGCTGTACGCACTTATTGCAATCATCAGGTTGATTGAACAATTTTAATTCATTTGAAACTTTCATGCCCTTATAGTAAGTCACTAAGAAGAAAAATGTGACTTACTATAAGGGTTATTTTTGTTTAAAATCGAAGAACAGAGGAAAGGAAATAATAGGATAGAGTTATATAACGTTATTTAATGTAAAAGTTTAAGTTACATTATTAAAGTTACATGTTATAATAATAGACAGATTGTTGTGGTTTGTAATAAGGGGGAAATTAGTTATGTCAAACAAAATTTTAGTTGTCGAAGATGAAAAAAGCATAGTTGAATTCATAGAATTATACTTGGAGAATGAGAATTTTGAGGTTTACAAATGCTTTACGGCTGAAGCTGCTTTAAAAATTATTGATACAGTGGAATTTGATCTTGTGCTTTTGGATATTATGTTACCAGGAAAGGATGGCTTCTTTTTATGCAAAAAAATCAGAGAAGTATATCGGTATCCAATTATAATGCTGACTTCCAAAACGGATGAAGTCAGTAAAATTAATGGATTAACATTAGGTGCAGATGACTATATTACAAAACCTTTTTTGCCATTGGAAATGATAGCAAGAGTGAAAGCGCAGCTAAGAAGATACAAAAAATATAATCAGACAGATGTAGAAGATTTTTCAGGAGTTTTGTCATACTTAGGTTTGGAACTCAACGTAAAAACAAGAGAGTGTAGCTTAAAGGGAAAGCAGCTTAACTTGACACCGTGTGAATATGATATATTACGATTGCTGTTGGAACATAAAGGAGAAGTAGTTAGCTCTGATGAACTTTTTAGACTAATTTGGCATGATGATTATTATACAAAAAATAACACCATATCTGTTCACGTGCGTCATTTGCGTGAAAAGCTTGGCGATCAGGCAGGAAACCCCAAATTTATTAAAACAGTATGGGGGGTTGGCTATAAAATTGTATAAGGAAAATGAGAAGTATATTAAATGCAGTAAAAAGCTGGTGTGCCATCTTATAATTAGCCTGTTACTTTATTTGGTAATTGGTTGGATTCTTAGAATAATTTTTGATTATTATTCGAGCAAGATCCATACATCGATAATGGAATGGTTCACACTTCGTATTGAATTGATTCAGTTCCTATATATAATTATAGGTTTTATAAATATATTTATGTATTATTGGAATAAGCCGTGGAAATATCTAAACGAAATAATTAATGCTGTAGAGATTTTATTTAAAAATGATTCTGTGATTAAATTATCTGAACCATTAAAAGAAATTGAATCACAAATGAATCAGATTAAGATGTCATACTTAATGGCAGATCAGTCAATGAAAGTTGCAGAAAGTAAAAAAAGTGAATTAGTTGCATATATAGCGCATGATATCCGAACACCATTAACCTCTATTATTGGGTATTTAAGCTTAATTAAAGATATGCCGGAATTAACTGTTAATAAAAGACAAGAATATATAGAAATATTACTTGCTAAGGCGATGCATCTAGAGCAAATGGTAAATGAGTTTTTCGAAATCACTCAATATAATACACAAAAAATTGAAATTAATAAACAAGAAGTAGATTTATATTATTTGTTTGTACAACTGACAGATGAATTTTACCCAATGCTCGTAGAAAATGGCAATATTTTAAAATTAGAGATCAATGAAAATTTGTATTGCAATATAGATCCTGAGAAAATGACCAGAGCATTTAGCAATTTATTGAAGAATGCAATCAGTTATAGTTATTCAAACACGGAGATATTTATATCAGCAAAAATTTGTGATGATAAGCTTATTATCGTTTTTAAAAATGAGGGTGAAACCTTATCAGAAATGGAGTTATTACGTATTTTTGAAAAATTTAATCGTTTAGATAAATCGAGAGCATCTGTTTCAAATGGCGCAGGTCTTGGCTTATCTATAGCGAAAGAAATTGTACAGTTGCATTGTGGTGACATTGTTGCAAAAAGTGAAGATGGAACGATTTCTTTTACAATTACCATACCAAACTAGTAAATCAATTATACATTATCAAAAGTATATATAACGGTTTGTGTGAGTTTATTTAAAAAAGATATAAACATAGCACAATAAATACTTAAATTACTAATAACTTTTGTACCATAATTAATAAGTTTCTTAATCAATTCTTTTAAATTTTAATATAAAATCTTAAAATAGGAATCTTTTTTGTTTGATATCATAATACCAGACAAAAAAGATTTTTTATTTATGAAATTTTTATCAAGAAAAGATTGGTAATGGAAGGAGAATTAATATGGTCGCTGTTAATAATAGCATTAAAGATTTTTATAATGAACTTTGTTCCAGTGGTAGACCGGGTAGACTGGGGAAAGTTTTTAAAACAGACAAAAATTATTATTTTCTAGATACTGGAACAGGTAAGGTTGCATGTTTGAAAAAAAATGTATATAAAGTTTTGAACTGTTTAATGCAAAGCGATAGCTGTGAAGATCTGAAAGATCTTGATTTAAATGATGAGGAAATTGAAAGTGCAATAAGCGAAATTAGAGATGCAGTGAAATCAGAGCATATATTATCAGCTCCAGTACTTACGACATTAACTGGTTCGGCAGTAACTCACTTAAAGGAAACTTTAGAAAGTGGAGTGGAGAATGTCACACTGGAAGTGACCGAAAAATGTAACTTACGATGTAAATACTGTATTTATAATCCTTCACATAAAGAGTATCGGGAGTTTGGGCACAAAAATATGTCTTGGGAAACAGCTAAAAAGGCAATCGATTTATTAATTAATCATTCTAAAGATGCAGAACAGGTTCATATTGGTTTTTATGGAGGAGAGCCCTTATTAAACTTTGAATTAATTAAACAAGCGGTAAGATATGCAAAAAGTAATTTTAAAGAAATAACTTTTGCAATGACAACCAATGCAGCTTTGGTAACTGAGGAAATTGCAGATTATTTATTACAAAATGATTTTGATATTATTGTAAGCTTAGATGGTCCTAAAGACATTCATGATGCGAATCGGATAACCATAGATGGAACGGGAAGCTTTAATAAAACTGTTGCAGGTGCTCAAATTTTACTAAACACACAAAGCAGGTTAGGAAAGCAATCAAAAATATCTTTTAATATGGTAGTTTCAGGTCCGAATTATGAAGAAAACTATAATAAAATACAGGAATTTTTAGAGCATGAAGATTGGATTCCTAAAGATATTATGGTTTTGACTGCATCTGTTGATCATGGTCCTAAGGATAGTGAATATTTTATTCCCCAAAGCTCTCAGGAACGTGAATTTACAGATGGTTCATACGATCCGCTAAATGAATGGGATTGGAATCATCGCAGAGAAATGAAAAATGGTAATGAGAAAAAGGGGTTATTCTCAGATGGCGTTATGGATAAAGGAATGTTAATTATACATAAGCGTCTATTATCCGAGTATCCGGTTAAAGCGTATGGAATGAACGGTTGTTGTGTTCCGGGTCAAAGAAGAATATATGTAACTGTAGATGGTAAATTTCTCCTCTGCGAAAAAGTCGGAAATATTCCGGATATTGGAAATGTTGATACTGGATTTAATTTTGAGGGTATTCAGAAATTGTATGTTAATGATTTTATAGATAATGCTAAGGAATATTGCAAAGACTGTTGGGCGGTAAATCTTTGTACAATGTGTTATGTGAATTGCTATGATCAAAAAGGTCCACATTTTTCATATAGACATAATTCGTGTAGAAATGAGAGGTTGTATTTAGAAAACAATCTGGTTCGCTATCACACAGAACTAGAAGAAAATCCTGAAGAACTGATGGAATATAATACTAAGGATTTTCGTTAGTTAGTCAAATACGTTTGTTTTACATAAATGTATTTAGAATGAAATGGAAAGGAGAATTAACTATGAAATTCATCAATCCAATTGGGAGAAACCCAGGAAGTGGTATTCAGCCTCAAGCATGTACATGTTCTAGCGGATATGCTGGATACAGAGGCAATGATGATGGCTGCGTTCATTGTGGCTGTGGCTGTGGTGGTAGTGGTGAATATCGCACAGGAAATAGAGTAAAGTCTATTAAAACCGTGCGGTCCTCATCATAATTGACTTGCCGTTGAAAGACAGTAGCATCTGAGAATTTTCTCAGATGCTACCTCTTTCTAACCAAATAATAATATCTGAGGATTATAATGAATAAATTTAAAAGCAATATAAGATTATTTATATACACGATTCGGTTGCTTTGTAAAATAAATAAAAAAACGTTTATTTTTTCTTTAATACTATCACTTATAAATGGAGGGTTTCCTATTGCCACACTCTTGTTAAGTCAAAGAATTATTAATGAAATACAACTACTAAAAAAACCATTTAATAATTTATTACAATTAATCATTATATATTTTGCAATATCTGGTATAGGGACAATATTACAAAATATAAATGGTTATACATTAAACAAACTTAATAACATATTGCAGTATGGAATTAATAAAATCATTATTGAGAAGTGTTCAAAATTATCCCTGGAAACGCTTGAGAGAACAGAGACATATGATACAATAGCACGTCTGGAGCAAGATATAGCTACAAAGCCATATCAGACTTTACAGGCAATTATGAGTATTTTTTCTAATGTAGTATCCGCCATATTAGCTTCTATAATATTGATTTCCTGGAATGTTTGGATAGAAGTTATTCTCCTTGTCATTTCTCTTTCAATGTTTGCAGGTGAGATAATTATAGGCGATAAAGAATTTATTATTAAATATAAAAGAAGTGATAAGGAAAGAGAATCATGGTACTATTCTTATCTTTTAACTCATGACACTGCTTTTAAAGAGATAAAGTCTTTTGGACTAAAAAACCACTTTATAAATAAATATATAGAATTAAGTAATATTTTTATTACTCAATCAAATCAAATTGAGAAATTTAAAACGGCCCTAAATATATCAATTGCTCTTATACAAGATGTATTTAGTCTGGTAACAATGATTTTGGCAATTCATGCTGCTTACATTGGTTCTATAATGATTGGAACAGCTATGTCATTTTTAAATGCAATCAATATGGTTCAAGGATCTACAAATGCTTTGGCATCAGGAATTTATACTATTTATAATTCAAATTTGTATATTCGATTATTAGAAGAATTTTTAAATAATTTAGAAGGTGAAGAAGTTGTTAATGAAACAAAAATAAAAATAGAAAGAATTTCTTCATTGGAATTATCTGGAGTAGGATACGATTATCCTGAATTTGACGATGTTTTAAGGAATGTTACTTTAAAACTCAACATAGGAGAACAAATTGCTATAGTCGGGAAAAATGGATCAGGAAAGAGTACATTATTCAAAATCATTTGTGGACTTTATAAATCAACAAGGGGCTGTTTTTTTGTCAATGGTCAAGACATAAATGAATATGACGTTGAATCGTATAGAAAAAGAACATCAGTTTTATTTCAAGATTTTTTAAAGTTTGAAGGATCATTGGAAGAGAATATTGTAATTGGAGATATTACGAAGCAAGCAAATCCAGATGAAATTTATGTGGCGTTAAATAAAGCAAACGTAAATTTCTTGAAAAGTAATGGTTATTATGATTTGAATAAGACTTTAGGAAATTGGTTTGACAATGGAAGTCAGCTTTCAGGAGGACAATGGCAAAAAATAGCTTTAGCTAGAGCATATTACAGAAAAGCAGATGTTATTTTACTTGATGAACCAAGTTCTGCTTTGGATGCAATGGCTGAAATGAAAATATTTAAAAGTTTTTTTGATATAAGTAAAGACAAAATTGGAATTTATATCACTCATAGAGTTAAAATCGCAAAAAATGCCACTAAAATAGTTGTATTAGAAGGTGGTGAAATAGTTGGAGTTGGTAGCCATGATAAATTAATGAAAGACTGCTCCATTTATAGGGAGATGTATCATGAAGAATTAAAAGATATTAATGGTTAATCTCTCTTTTTTTACTTACAAAAGGTCTTCTTTACATTCCAAAACTTTTTAAAGTGAACAATGTATGATAAATTATTATCAAAGTTTTCATGCAATTAATTAACTTAAAAAACTGTTATTAACAGCGAAAAAGTGAGGAGAATGATATGAAAAAAGGAATATTTGTGGGTGTTGCTGCAATGGCAGCAGCGGCAGCAGCTGTAATTGTATTATCTGGTCCGGCTTATACCAGTCTGGACAAATCCGGGAAAAAGAATGTTCAGGAAGCGGCAGCTGAAGGCACGCTGGAACATGAATCAAAAGAAAACGAAAAACAGGCAGATATTGTTATAATCGGAGCGGGGGGAGCCGGTATGACAGCGGCTGTTGAAGCCACACAAAAAGGAGCTACAAATCTGATTGTATTAGAAAAAATGCCCATTACAGGGGGAAATACCGTCCGTGCCACGGGTGGTTTAAATGCAGCTGAAACACCGTACCAGAAGGCTGATGGAATTGAAGATTCCATTGAGCTGTTTGTGGAAGACACCATGAAGGGCGGCAAAAATTTAAATGATCCAAAGCTTGTACAGGTAATGGCAGAGCAATCAGCAGACGCAGTTACATGGGTCAACGAAATAGGCGGAGATTTATCGGTAGTAGGGCAGTTCGGCGGAGCCAGTGTTAAGAGAATCCACCGGCCTTCTGATACATCGGCAGTGGGTCCCATGCTTGTAAATGCTCTTAATGCGAAGCTGAAGGAATTAGATGTACCTGTATTTTTAGAGACGGAAGCAGTACATATTTTACTGAACGAAGAGGGCGCCGTGGTGGGAGTGCAGGCGGCAACAAAGGGTGGAGAGCCTTATACTATTTCTTGTAAGGCTGTAATTTTGGCATCTGGAGGTTTTGGAGCCAATTCTGAACTGGTGGTAAAATACAGAAAAGATCTGGACGGTTTTTGCACCACCAATCAATCCGGTGCCACTGGTGACGGAATTGTTATGGCGGAAGAGCTGAAGGCAGGACTTGTAGATATTGATCAGATCCAGACTCACCCAACCGTGAATCCGGATACAACCACCATGTACACAGAAGGCGTACGTGGAAACGGAGCAATTTTAGTCAACCGGTCCGGAATGCGTTTTGTCAATGAACTGGAAACCAGAGATGTGGTTTCAGAGGCCATTTTAAATCAGGAAGGAAAAACCTGTTTTATGGTATTTGACCAGTCTGTAAGAGAAAGCTTATCTGCTATTGAAAAATATATTGGTCAGGGCATCATTACCCAGGCAGACACTCCAGAAGAGCTGGCGGAGGCAATCGGTGTTGATAAGGATCAGCTGAAAGCCACACTGGAACAGTATGCAGCGTATCAGACAGGTGGCAAGGATACAGAATTTGGAAGAGAAAGCATGGAAGTTCCATTAAACATGCCTCCTTATTACGCCGGACTGTGCGCTCCAGCGGTTCATCATACCATGGGCGGAGTAAGGATTGATACAGCTACCCAGGTTCTAAAAGAGGATGGAAATGCAATCCCAGGACTTTTTGCAGCCGGAGAGGTAGTTGGAGGCGTTCATGGAGCAAACCGGCTGGGAGGAAACGCAGTGACTGATATTGTGGTTTTCGGAAGACTGGCAGGAAATGCTGCGTATGACTATGTTATGAAAAATGGCGGGTTTACGGAGAAAACCATGAAGGCTGCAGGTGAAGAGGAGGCAGCACAGCCAGAAGTAAAGGGTAATTATAAGGACGGAACCTATACAGGAGCAGGAAAAGGGAATAACGGTGATATTACAGTTGAAGTAGTTGTAAAAGACGGAAGTGTGACCTCTATAGAATTGACAGATCATCATGAGACTCCTGGAATCTATGAGGCAGCAGAAAAGACGGTCACATCTGCCATCATCAAAACCCAGAGTACTACTGTAGATGGAGTATCAGGAGCGACAAACTCTTCCAAAGGTATAAAAGAAGCGGTTGCAGCGGCTCTTGAAAAAGCAAAATAATTCTTTACTATAATAGTAATAAATAGAGCGCTGGAAACATTCCGGCGCTTTTATTATATGCTTTTTCCCAGCCGAATTTACTTTTTTGAAGAAAATGTATTTGATCTATTTGCAGTTCAACGTTATAATAGAAAAAATAATTTAGGGGAACTCTGTAGGATAAGGAAAGGAATACAGGATGAAGACGGTCAGAGTAAGAGATGTGGTCATTGGTGAAGGTATGCCCAAGGTATGCGTTCCGATTGTTGAAATAAAACTAAAAGATGCGGTGACATTTGCCGAAAACCTGGAAGCAGGCGGAGCTGATATAGCGGAATGGCGGATTGACTGGTTCGATGAGGCATATGAAATCAGTAAAGTTGTGGAAGCAGCAGGGTGTATCCGGAAAGCATTGAAGGAAGTTCCTCTTCTTGCAACCTTTCGGACTGCAAAAGAGGGTGGAGAAAAGAAAATCAATGTAAAGCAGTATATTGATTTAAATCTTGCTCTGATCCGCTCCGGTTATGTGGATATTATCGATGTAGAATTGTTTTTTGATGAAGAAGCTGCAAAGATTCTTGTGGAAGAAGCTCACAGGCTTGGAGTCTGTGTCATAGCTTCCAATCATGATTTTCAGAAAACACCGGAAAAAGAGGAACTGTTTCGCCGTGTGAAGCTGATGATTGAACTGGGCGCAGACATTCCTAAAATTGCTGTAATGCCTCAAAACGTGGAGGATGTTATGGTGCTTCTGATAGCAACCTATGAGATGTCCCGGTATATTTCAGACCGGCCTGTCATAACAATGTCTATGTCAAAGGAGGGTGTGATCAGCCGTTTTTCTGGTGAATTTTTTGGATCTGCACTGACCTTTGCTGCTGTTGGAAAAGAATCGGCACCTGGACAGATTGATGCGGGCAGTTTAAAAAAGATGCTTAGTCAGATCCATGATATTATTTCATAATTATTTGGTTTTTTTGCGGAAACTGCTTTAACAAAAAGGATCTTGACAAATAAAAGGAAACCTCATATACTAAAAACTAACTTCATATATAAACAAAAGCATTGATAAGAACAAGTAACAGTACGTAAAACCAGACAGAAAGCAGCCGGTTGATGAAAGGCGCATGGAAAACGGACTGCGAATACATCTTTGAGCTTCGCTCCCAAAGGCATGATTGCCCAGTAGGCGGCGACGGATTCCTGCACCCGTTATTGTGCTAGAGTATCAGACGGTACTTGAAGAGATAAGCAGCGTGAGCTGTTTATGAAAAAAGGTGGTAACGCGAGATTTTAACCTCGTCCTTTTAACAGGACGGGGTTTATTTTTTTGTAAAGGAGAATTGGAATGACAATCTACGAAGAACTGAAAGCCAGAGGGCTGATTGCCCAGGTGACCAACGAAGAAGAGATCAGCAAAATGGTCAATGAAGGAAAGGCAGTATTTTATATTGGATTTGACCCAACAGCAGACAGTCTCCATGTGGGACATTTTATGGCTCTGTGTTTAATGAAACGTCTGCAGGAGGCAGGAAATAAACCAATCGCTTTAATCGGCGGAGGAACCGCTATGGTTGGCGATCCATCCGGAAGAAGCGACATGCGTCAGATGATGACAGTGGAAACCATTGCCCATAACTGTGAATGCTTTAAACAGCAGATGAGCCGTTTTATTGACTTTTCTGAAGGAAAAGCAATGATGGTAAACAATGCGGACTGGCTGTTGGATCTAAATTACGTTGAATTCCTGCGGGAAATCGGTCCACATTTCTCAGTAAACCGGATGCTCAGTGCAGAATGCTACAAACAGCGTATGGAAAAAGGATTAAGCTTCCTGGAATTTAACTATATGATCATGCAGAGCTACGATTTCTACGAGCTGTTCCAGCGCCATGGTTGCAACATGCAGTTCGGCGGAGATGATCAGTGGAGCAACATGCTTGGAGGAACCGAACTGATCCGCAGAAAGCTTGGTAAGGATGCCCACGCAATGACCATCACCCTGCTGTTAAACTCAGAAGGCAAGAAGATGGGAAAGACCCAGTCCGGGGCTGTGTGGCTTGATCCGGAAAAGACTTCTCCATTTGATTTCTTCCAGTACTGGAGAAATATTGCCGATGCGGATGTATTAAAATGTCTGCGTATGCTTACCTTCCTTCCTTTAAGCCAGATCGATGAGATGGATAGCTGGGAAGGCAGCCAGTTAAACGAGGCAAAAGAAATTCTAGCTTATGAGCTGACCAAGCTGGTACATGGGGAAGAAGAGGCAGAGAAGGCGAAAAAGAGCGCAAGAGAGCTGTTTACAGGCGGTAATGCAGAAAATATGCCATTATGTGAGCTTGATGAAGCTGATTTTACAGACGGCAGTGTTGATATTTTGACCATTCTCCAGAAATCAGGACTGGCACCCTCCCGTTCAGAAGCAAGACGGAATGTGGAACAGGGCGGAGTTACCGTAGAGGGAGAGACCGTGAATGACATAAAAGCTTCCTATACCAGAGAACAGCTGACTGACGGAGCTGTTGTGCGTCGGGGTAAGAAGAAGTTTGTGAAAGTGATTGCTAAATAATCATGTATTAGTATAGAGAGAAAGGGCTGTATCCATATGAAACGGATACAGCCCTTTTTTATGGCCACAACGCAGCCTTTTCCTGTTTTTTTATAGAAAGTGCGAAATTTAGTTTATCGTCGTCAGTGGTAAGACCTAACAGATACTGGTATTCATTTTTCAGCTTTTCATAGATACGAAGGATGGGCCTGCAGCGGACCGCTGTTGTTTCAAGAATGGAATCCAGATTGGTAACTGCGATCGTTACAATATCCGGATCCACAAGCTGGTCGTTTTTCATGCTTTCCAGGATGGTTGTTATTTTTTCCAATGGATAGGATTCCTTATAACTTCTCGTTCCCGTAAGTGCACTGATAATATCTGCGATGGCAACCAGGCGTTCTTCTTTTGATAAATCCTTTGCAAAAAGACCATCTGGATAGCCGGTACCGTTTAACTTTTCATGGTGGCGCAGAGCAATCCGTTCCACTGCTTCGTCGATGCTTCCGCCAAAGATCTCTTTCGTGTAACCAACATGAGTCCGCATGATAGTCATTGCCTGTCGGCTTAGTTTACCGGGGTATTCAAGTATCTCTACCGGGACTGCTATTTTCCCCAGATCGTGAAGGAGAGCGCCGCAGAGAATTACATTTAAACGGTCTTCCGGATAGGAAAGAAGTTTTCCCAGTTCGTAGCTGATGCTAGTGGTAGTGATGGTGTGGGTGACGGTATAGTGGCTTCTGAAATCGATAATAAAAACCAGCATTTTTAAATAATCAGTAATCGCCTCTCCTGACAGTGGGATTCCGGTAAGAAACTGATTAAACTGACTATCCGCTTTCCATTCTTCCTCAATGGAATTTTTAAAATCCAGTTTTTCCGCCAGTTCTATAATATGGGTGGCATAAACGGTTCCCTGGTCTTTTTTCAGTAAGGAAAGTGTCTCCTTCCAGGAACAATTCTGCAGAGACATTAATACATCGATTCGGTCTGCTATATGGATCAGCTGTCCCAAATCCTTCATTAAAGAATCCAGGCTGCTTTGTTTTTCCAAAAAATCCCAGTTGAGATGGTGCAGGAGTACTGCGGGAGCGAAATCCTTTAAGGGCGAGAAGTAACGGATAAAAAGATATCCATAAAAAGAATGGTCCCAGACATCTTTTGTTTCAAACTGAAGCATTCGGGAGATCTCTTCTGTCTTGTAGGCTCCCACATCATGAAGCTGAGCCACAAAGCAGATGTTTCTCAGTTCTTCTTTTGTAAAACGACCAGTTTCTCTAAGCATCTGGAAAACAATATAAGACACATGGGAACCATGCTCTGTAAGCCGTGGATCTATGTAATTGCAGAAACGGCGAATGATGTTTAAAATGCTCTCGTTATTAATATCTTTGGTGTACTGAACCTGCATGCATGCGATTCTCCTTTCGTACAAAACTCTGTATCACAGTTTACCATATTCGACCAGATATGGAAAGATGAGATTCACATCTTTGGTGTGTAAATTTTAGATGCAGCCGGGGAAAACGAGTTGAGAATAATGGAAAGCGGTTGTATAATAAACTGGTTAGTATCATGAGAAAGGTGCTTATGGAGGGAATCGCATGAAGAAAGAAACGACGGGTTACGTTCAACTGATTGAAGAAAGGTTAATTTACGACAATCCCCTTTCCAGACCGGAAGATATCGAAGGCTTCGTGGTAGAAGGAAAGGCATCAATAAGTTTTGAAGAAGGCAGTATGCGTTTAAAAAACAGTCTTGATGAGGAGTTAGGACAAAAAGCCAATTACGTTTTGTGGTGTCCGAAAGAATTTCCGGAAAATGTTAAAATTACATGGGAATTTAAGCCGGTTACAGATCAGGGGCTTTGCATTTTATTTTTTGCTGCAAAAGGGCGCAGCGGGGAAGATTTATTTGATTCCTCCCTGGCAGAACGAACGGGAGAGTACCCCCAGTATCACAGCGGTGACATCAATGCATTTCACGTATCTTATTTTCGCAGAAAAGAACCAGATGAGAGAGCGTTTCATACCTGCAATTTAAGAAAAAGCCATGGCTTTCACCTGGTTGCACAAGGGGCGGACCCGTTGCCCGGTGCAGCAGATGCACTGGATTTTTACCGGATATCCATACGTAAATATCATGGAGATATTCGATTTTCCATTAATGATATGACTGTGTTTGAATATAATGATGAGCTGGAATTGTTTGGAAAGCCGTTAAAAGGCGGAAAAATTGGATTTCGTCAACTGGCTCCGCTGACTGCTGATTACAGAAATCTGAAAGTTTATGAATTATGTTAACTGATATAAAGATTAAAAATCTGTTTGCCATAAAAGACGGAAAATATGAAAAACGCCTGTTTACCCAGTTTCTTTTGCTTGTAACAGTTCCACTTATTGTTATGGGACTGGTTTCTTACATCATCTATGTAAATGGAGAGACAGAAAAAAGCAGACAGGCGCTGGAATCTTACTGCAATAGTGTGGCGAATGAGTATGAGAACCTTTTTTCTTCTGTCAGGGAATATTATCTGGACAGTACAAGCAGCACCTCTATCAAATGGCTGGTCAATCAAAAGGATGTTCCCTATTCCCAGTACAAAGAAGTGAGGCAGGCCCAGAATATGCTTCAGGGCAACTACTTTTTATCCAAATACATCGGTTTTTACAATTTTATTAACGTAAAAGAAGGATGGGTTCTCAGCAAATTTGGAATGTATAACTATAACGATTTAAAAAACAGGAGAGAGACAGACCAGTTTTTACAGGATCAGAAAGAAGTTCCTTTATCTCTTTACTGGCTGAACCGGACGGATGTATCGGGGCCCTATCAGGAAGGAGCAAAGGAATCCGGATTTATTGATACGTCAGGAGAACTGCTCATTGTAAAGGAAGAGTACGCCAGTACCGGACTGGTCTACCTGCTCACGGTTCAGCTGAATATGAAGCAGCTTGGATCTCTGACTGAGCCATATCAAAAAATGGGTTATGATGTAAGTGTGTTAAGTCAGGGGAAGGTCTTAATGGAAACCAATCCTGATTTTACAGCCGCATTTTTAAAATCGGGAAACAGTGAGAAGACAGACGGAGGATTTTTTTCATCACCGAAAGGGAAAAAATACCGTTATCGTGTCAGCCGTTCCGGCAGCAACGGTCTTGTTTACATAACTGGAATGGATACCGAGAAAATGAAACAGGGCGGTATTGTATTTGTGTTTGCTTCTGTGGCAGTTATCGCTGCGTTTGGAGTAATCCTGGTTCTTTTACGCTTTGCTGCTTCTGTTTTTTCGGAACCTCTTTTGAAGCTCCAGAGATTTGTGGATGATCAGAATGTGCAGATCAGGGAGCTGTTTGTGTCAAACCTTGTAAAGGGCGAGCTGAATATGGACCGGATACAGGATACCATGAAGAAATATGGCATGGAGGCGTTTCATTCCTACCGCATGATCGGAGTTTCCTGTAAGTTTGATGAAAGAGAAAAGAATCTGACCCAGGAGGAGCAGGATGAGCTGAACAGAAAGATCCTGCTTGGCCTTCCTTTAGAAGTGAAGGAAGCATTCTTTGTGGCTCCGGTAATCTATGAGCACACACTGTTATTTATGATTGGAGAAAACGATGATATAGAAGAGGATCATAAGACTGCGCTGGTCTATAAGCAGATGAAGGATTATATCATGGAGGCATACGGATATCCTACAGCCTTCGGAATCAGCCGGACCTTTCATAAACTGACCCATGCCAGAAGAGCCTATGACGAATGCTCGGAAGCACTACACAGCAAAAATCATGACCGGAATGAAAATGGTCCATCCCTGGTTCTTTATGATGATTATTCTCTTATGGATCCGGCTGGGAATGTTTATGACAGAATTGTGGAGGATGAGTTGATTCATGCTGTGGAAAGCTGCAATGAGGAAGAAGCCAGGCGTCTGCTTGATCTGATCCTGGAAAGGCTTGAAATCAAAGGGGCTTCCGGCATGGAACGAACCTATTATGTCACCCGTCTGTTGACAGCCATCCTTGATATACCGGCAAAGGTCTCCATGCCCCTTTCCGATATTTTTGACAGCGAGCAGTACGATGTCTTAACCAAGGCATCAAGAATTTACGGAAAAAAGGAACTTTTCACCTATTTATTTACTGAAATACTGAATCCGGTGATGGAGGCCCTTAACGATTACCGGCAATTAAATTCCTGCGATATCGCAAAAAAGGTAACAGCCATGATTAAAACCAGCAGCGGCAATATTACCCTGAATGAGTGTGCCGACGCCTTAAGCTATCATCCCAATTATATCAGCCGGGTGTTAAAACGGGAAAAGGGGATGTCATTTACGGACATGGTCAACGAAGAAAAGCTGAAGATAGCAAAATATATGCTTTTAACCACCCAGGATCCCATCGCTGAAATTTCAGCCAGATTAAATTACAATAATGTACAGAATTTTATTCGCTTTTTTAAAACTCAGGTAGGAATTACCCCTCTGGCTTTTCGTAAAGAGCATCGGGAATAGGAAAAATCAGATGGAAACAAAATGATAATTCTAAAGGCCAAGCCTTGGAAACTCCTTATATTATAAGGGGATCCAGGGCTTTTTTGCGATAAAAATCAGGTTTGATTCTGATTATTTACAAAAGCAGATACCTGGTGTAGGATAGCCTCACAACAGGGGAGCAAATTTCATAAGACAATCCCCGTAATATTGAGGAGGAGAGACAATGAGTCAGAAAGCAGAACGTTTCGTTCCGCAAAAAAGGGGTGGATCCCTAAAGCAGGCATACCGCTCTCATAAGTGGCTGTATCTAATGATCATTCCGGGAGTAATCTATCTCTTGGTTTTTCATTACCTGCCTATGGGTGGACTTATCATGGCATTCCAGGATTTCAGCCCTTATAACGGAGACACCATGATGGGTGCATTTTTTCACAGTCCGTTTGTGGGATTGGCAGTCTTCAGAAAATTTTTCACCGGGCCGGATTTTATTCGTATCTTAACCAATACACTTTCTATTTCCATAGCCAGCCTGATTTTTTATTTCCCAGCGCCCATTCTTCTTGCGCTATTATTAAATGAAATCAAGAATATGGCATTTAAAAAAGCGGCTCAGACAATGGTTTACATTCCCCATTTTATTTCCATGGTGATTGTGGCAGCTTTAACTGCCCAGCTGTTCAGCACAACCGACGGTCTGGTTTATCACTGGCTCATTGGAATATTTGGCAAGAGTCATGCCCCGGATATCATGTCCAATCCCAAACTTTTTGTTCCCATGATTGTTGGTCAGAACATGTGGAAGGAAACCGGATACGGAACAATTATATTTCTGGCTGCTTTATCCGGCGTTGATGTACAGCTTTATGAAGCGGCTGAAGTGGACGGTGCAAACCGCTGGCAGAAAATGTGGCACATTACCCTTCCAGCCATTCGCTCTACCATTGTAATTATGCTGATCTTAAAGGTGGGCACTATTTTAAATACCGGCTACGAACAGATTTTCCTGATGCAGAATTCCATGAATCGCGCCGTATCCGATGTGTTTGATACTTACATCTACACAAAAGGTGTTGTAAATGGCAATTATTCCATGGCAACGGCAGCAGGTATGTTTAAATCCATTGTCTGTATGATCATGGTACTTGGAGCAAATAAGCTTGCAAAGCTGTTTGGGGAATCAGGATTCTATTAATGGGGAGGTTCATAAGATGGCAAACACAAAAACAATCAAAATAAAACGAAGACCGGGAGACCAGCTGGTTCAGGTGATTATTTACATACTGGTAGGGGGATTTGCACTGGCTACCCTGCTGCCCTTCGTATACATTGTGGCAGGATCGTTTGCTACAGAACGGGAACTGACAGAACGGGCATTTTTCGTATTCCCTCACACCCTTTCTTTAAATGCTTACCAGTATATATTTAAAACCGGCGATGCAGTAAAGGGAATTATAAATTCTGTTTTTGTAACAACCGTGGGAGTAATCATTAATATGACGTTATCGGCTACCCTTGCGTATCCATTATCCAGACCTTATTTTAAGGGAAGAACGTTCTTTACCAACATGGTTATCATCACTATGCTTTTTACTGGAGGAATGGTTCCCTCCTATATGCTGGTGGCAAATGTACTCCACTTGAAAAATTCTTTTTGGGCGCTGTGGCTGCCGGGGGCAATCAATCCCTTTAATATGCTTATTATTAAAAACTACTTTCAGGGATTACCATCGGAGCTTGAGGAGGCAGCCAGAATGGATGGCTGCAATGACGGGCAGATATTTATTAAAATCATTCTTCCGTTATCCAAACCGGTTCTTGCCAGTGTTGCCCTGTTTTATGCAGTTACCCACTGGAATTCTTATTTCAATGCAATGATGTATATTTCAGACAGCTCAAAGGAAGTAATTCAGATTGTTTTAAGGAGGATTATATTCCTCACTTCCAAGGTGGCTAATGAAAGCAGTTTCGATTGGGGGGCCTTTGGAATGCCGCCTCAGAAAGCGGTGAAGATGGCAACAACCGTAGTTGCCACCATTCCTATTTTATGTATTTACCCATTTGTTCAAAAGTACTTTACGCAGGGCGTTATGGTTGGCTCTGTAAAAGGATAAATAAAAGTTTAAAAGGAGAAGTGTTATGATGAAACAGGTATGGAAAAAGGCAATGGCAGTGACCCTTGCCGGTACAATGGTGTTGTCCATGGCAGGGTGCAGTTCCAAAACAACCAGTCAGACAGCTGGAGAGTCAAAAGAGTCAAAAACGGCGGAAGCGGGAGAGGGAAAAGCATCTATTTCCATGATGGTTACCCAGTTTTATGGAACTGAGCTGAAAAATGATCATTCTGATGAAGTAATTAAAAAATTTGAAGATTATACCAATACCAATGTGGATTTCCGTTGGGAGGCAAATGACACCTATAATGAAAAACTGGGTCTGGTACTCATGGACAAAGACAATATGCCTATGATTATCACCGGAAAAGGGGATTTATCCGCGAACGTGGTTGATGCGGCTAAGAAAGGTGCTTTCTGGGATTTAAGTGAATTTATTAAGGACAGTGCAAGCTACCCCAATTTATCAAAGGCGGATCCCCAGGTATTAAAATCCATGACAGTGGACGGAAAAGTCATCGGACTTTACCGCGCAAGAGAAATCGGCAGATTCGGTTTTTCCTACCGCACCGACTGGGCAGAAGCAGTTGGCATTACCCAGGCACCGAAAACAGTGGAAGATGTCTATAACATGCTTTATAAATTCACCTATGAAGATCCCGATGGCAATGGAAAGGATGATACATACGGGCTGGAAATGACCAAATATGTAGGACCTATCGATATTATGCAGTCCTGGTTTGGAACCGGCAATGAGTGGGTGGCGCAGGATGGAAAGCTGGTTCCTGTTCATCAGACCAAAGAATACAAAGAAGCCTTAACCTGGGTCAAGAAAATATATGATGACGGTCTGATCCGGAAAGACTGGGCAACTGTGGATTCCGGTACATTTGGTGATGCTCTTAAAAAGGGAGAAGCCGGTGCATTCGTAGATGTTATGGACAGTGCAAAAAGAATCTGGAACTACTATATTCAAAATGATATAAAATCAGTAACAGATCCGTCTAAGACAGCCACCATGACCATGGTAGGGCCGATTAACGGAAAAACACTGGCTACCAGCGGCTTTAACGGTTATTATCTGATCACCAAAGCAGGTGCAAAAACAGAAGAGGATGTGAAAAACTGCCTCCATTTCCTGGATAAGATGTGCGACAATGAAATGCTTGTTCTGGCTGATTACGGTCTTGAAGGTGTTACTTATGATTTAAAGGATGGCAAAGTAGTGGTGAGAAATGATCTGGAAGTTCAGCAGACTCCTCATACTGGATTAAATCAGACCATCTGCTATATTCCAAACCTTGCTTCCACTGAACCGGTTCTGGAAAAGACAGAACCAACCATTGCCCAGGATAAGGCTTATGCAGAAAATAAAAAGGTTGCAGTCTTTAATCCGGCACTTGGTTATCTTGCAAATTCCGGTGTCAATGCAGAAGTAGGTACAGATATCGAACAGATCATTGATGATGCAAGAACCCAGTATGTCTGCGGGCAGATAGATGAAGCGGGTCTTGACGCGGCTGCAAAACAGTGGCTGGACAGAGGCGGTGACAGACTGATCGAAGAAATCAATCAGCTGTATCAGCAGGATACCGGGAAATAGGTTTGGCCTGGGCGGTGCGGATTCCTTGCAGGAGCCGTACCGCCTCTTTTGATGAAAAAAGCGCAGTTTTGCGCAGACGGAGGATTATATGAAACTGCATAATTTAAAAGACAGGCGGAAACGGGGGTACACCACCTGGGGCTGCATGTGGAAGCAGGGAGAGTGCGGAAAAAATCAGTCCTATGTGTTGAATAATCAGGATGGTACCCAGGCTGACATGCAGTCCAGAATTACGGCATACTGGCCTGACGGCTCAGTCAAGTGGACGGCGCATTCTGCATGTGCAGACCAGCTTAGCGATGAAATCCAGGTTCTGGCTGCTGATGGGAATACGCAGAAGATATCACGTAGCCTGATCATTAGCAAGGAGACAGAGGGGATTTTAATAAAAACGGAGGCTTTGTCTTTTTATGTTCCTTATAGAGGTTTCTTTTTATTTGAGGGCCTGACAGTCCATGGAGAAACCCGGGTATCATCTGCCTCCCCAGTACTTTTGCTGGAAGAACCGTTTACGAAAGATGAAATGACAGGGCAACTGCAAAAACAGTACCAGGGTTTTGTGGAGGAAGTCACTCTGGAGGAGGAAGGACCGCTACAGGCTGTCATTAAATACACAGGGGTCCATATTTCAAAAGACGGGGACAGAAAGCTTCCCTTTATTATTCGGCTTCATGTTGGTTTGGACAGTGAACGTCTTCATTTCACCCATACGTTTCTTTATGACGGGGACGAAAACAAAGACTTTTTAAAAGGAATCGGGTTAGAATTTACCATTCCGGTAAAAGGAAGTATGTATAACCGGCATGTAAGGTTTGAAGGCGATTTTGGAACGGTTCATGAGGCACTGGCAGAGCTTTTAACCTGGAGACCAAGGGTGCCGGAAGCAGTATATACCAGTCAGATGGCTGGTAAACAGTTGATTCTTCAGGAAAATGACAGAGAAATTGTGGAAAAAGTCATGAAAGATATGCCGTTTTGGGATGAATATGATTTCTGTCAGGACAGTCCCAGTCATTTTCGGCTGAAGAAGAAAATGAAAGAGGAAGGTGTGTGTTACTTAGACTGTCTCCATGGAAGAAGAGCAGGAGGGGCTGCTGCTTTGGGAGGAGAAAACGGAAGTATGGGATTTGCTATCCGAGACTTCTGGCAGACCTATCCTTCCGGATATACGTTTCGCAGTCTGACAGGAGAAGAGGCGAAAGCCATAGTCTGGCTTTACAGTCCCGCAGCCGAGGCAATGGATTTCAGACATTATGCCAGCCGTGGATATAACCAGGTATATTATGAGGGATATGATTATAAGGGGGCGGACCCCTTTGGAATTGCGTCCACCAGCCAATATTCTGTAGCGTTCTTTGATGAAGTCATTCCCAGCGAAGAAGAACTTCTGGAATTTTCAAACGAGGTGAATCATCCCCCGCAGTACGTGGGAACTCCGGAATTTTATCATGAGCACCGTGCGTTTGGGTACTGGTCTCTGCCAAAACGGGAAAGCGAGATGGAAATCTGGCTGGAAGACCAGCTGGAGAAGGCCGCTGTCTTCTATGAAAAAGAAGTGGATCAAAGAGGCTGGTACGGGCTTTTTAATTATGGGGATTTTATGCATACCTACGATAAGGAGCGCCACCAATGGAGGTATGATATGGGCGGTTACGCCTGGGATAATACGGAACTGGTTCCCACACTCTGGCTCTGGCTTTCCTTTCTGCGTTCCGGAAGAACAGAAACATTTTCCCTGGCAGAGAAGCTGACCAGACATGCTTCCGAGGTTGATGTATATCATATGGGAAAATATAAGGGGCTGGGTTCCCGGCATAATGTACGCCACTGGGGCTGTCCCTGCAAGGAAGCACGGATCGCCATGGCAGCACATCACCGGTATTATTACTATATGACGGGAGATCATCGACTGGAGGATATCTTTGAGGAACTGAAGGATAATGAAAAAACGTTCCTGGCAAAAGATCCACTGGCAGATTTTTATAATTCCTCTGAAATGGTCTATAAAAGTCATGCCAGAAGCGGACCTGACTGGTCTTCTCTTTGTGCAAACTGGCTGACCCAGTGGGAGCGGTTTGAGGATAACCGTTACCTGGATAAGATCCGGACGGGAATTGAGGATATAAAAATGGCCCCACTCCGACTGGTATCAGGACCAGACTTTGAATTTGATCCTGAGTCCGTTCATTTAAGGTACATTGGAGAGCGGGCAGCAGGCGGGACACACCTGCAGATCTGTATGGGAGCGCCACAGATCTGGCAGGAGATGGCAGATTTAATTTCTGATCCAATCTGGAAGGAGATGCTGGCGGAGTACGGCAGATTCTATTATCTTCCTAGAGAAAAGCAGCTGGAGGAATCAGGGGGGATTATTGGTGACCGGGAGTTTTCCCTTCCGTTTATGGCAGCTGCCATGGGAGCTTATGGAGCCTGGTATTATAACGATGAAATGCTTGCAAAAGCTACCTGGAGTCACCTTCTTCACGCTCTTCTTTGTGAAGAGAATCACAGCGGTTTCCAAACCACTGTTTTAAAAAACTGTGCAAACCAGGAAGAACTTCAGGAGATTCCCTGGATTTCAACGAATTTTGTAGCCCAGTGGTGCTTAAATGTTATTTGTACTCTGGAATTTATCAGAGATCAGCTGCCGAAAAGTTTAGAGGAAGCGGACACCCTGATATCTGGAATGTCGTTTGAAAGCTTTCGGAAAGCCTAGACAGAGGGAGGAATTATTATGATAAGGCTGTTATCTGTTAATCCACAGGAGTTTACCATTGCCTGGGATCCGGTCAATAAGACCAAAACTACCTGTATCTACTGGTCGGACCGGGAAACCAGTGAAACCTCCTATCGTCTGATGAAAGAGATTCATGAAACGGATGAGAAGGTGTTTACTTTAAAAAAGGCTACTTTCATTCCCCACTATATTCTTATCTGCCACATAGCAGAAGATGGCTGTGTGCTGGAAAAAGAGTCTTTTGTTTCTCCTGTTCATTTTCATCAGGAGGAACAGCTGGAGAAACTTTCAAGAGGTCTGATTGCAGTTAAGGTAAAAAATGGAGTTTTCTTAAGCTGGCGCCTTTTTCTGAATGAAGTGACTGGAGTATCAGACGGAGGAGATGGTCTTACTGGCGTGAATTTTAGAATTTTCCGAAATGGAGTCAGCCTTGGGGTTGTGACAGACAGTACCAACTATCTGGATAGCCAGGGAACGGAAGCGTCAGTCTATTGTGTGGCACCGGTCATCAATGGGGTGGAATCAGAACCATGCGGGCCAGTACGGGTATGGGAGCACGATTATCTGGATATTCCGGTTAAAAAGCCAGCTGGGGGAGTGACACCATCAAATGAAACGTTCACTTATTCTGCCAATGACATGTCTGTGGCAGATGTTAACGGAGATGGAGAATACGAATATATAGTCAAATGGGATCCGTCTAATTCCCATGACGTATCCATTTCCGGATATACGGGAAACTGTATTCTGGATTGCTATCAGCTAGACGGAACTCTATTATGGCGGCTTGACATGGGACCGAATATCCGGGCTGGTGCCCATTACACCCAGTTTATCTGCTACGATTTTAATGGAGACGGAAAGGCGGAAATGGCTGTAAAGACCGCTCCGGGAACCCGCATGACCAGATATGGAGCAGGCGGAGAGGTTGTGGAAGAATTCTATATTACCATGCCACAGGAGGATTGTAACAGAGGGTACAGCCATAGTGATTCCTATGTGTCAGGATCTGAGGATTATGAAACCCATCTTTGCCGTTTGTTTGCCGGGTGGCAGGAACAGCCGGAGGTAAAAGCGGGACAATGGCCGGATACGTTAGAGGAATGCTTTCATATCCCGCCCCGCTGGAGTTATCCCTTAAATGGGGTCCAGCAAAAACAGGCAGTCGATTACTTCCTTGATGTGTATGCGCCTGCAAGGAGTCCGAAAAACAGATTGAGAGAATGGGAGGGCTTTATTTTTCATGGACCGGAATATCTTACCATGTTTGCCGGTGACGGAAAAGAGCTGGATACCATTGTATTTCCATTTGAACGGGTAGATGATGGTCTGCGCTGGGGGGATTATGCCATGCCCCGCATCGAACCATGCAACCGGGTGGACCGATTTTTGTCAGGAGTGGCCTATCTGGATGGAAAGAGGCCTTATTTCATAGCCTGCCGTGGGTATTATACCCGGGCGGCAATCGCTGCCTATTCATTTTTTGAGAACCGCTTTCTTAAAGAATGGGTGGCAGACAGCGGGTTTGTTCCAATGAAAAATCCATTCTGTGACAATCCACATGAGAAATGGGGAACAGATCCCGTTTATGGGAAACTGGCAGGACAGGGAAATCATTCCCTCTCTGTTGCAGACGTAGATGGGGACGGCTGTATGGAAATCATCTACGGAGCTGCCTGTATTGATCATGACGGGACTCTTTTGTACAGCCTGACAGGCATTCTCCCAGATGGGAGAGAAGCGAAACTGGGGCATGGAGATGCCATGCATGTAGCAGATATTGATCCGGATCGCCCTGGATTTGAGATATTTGCTGTATTTGAAGGAGCAGAGAATGCCCCATACGGATATGCACTGAGAGATGGAGAAAACGGGCAGATCATTTTTGGAAAATATGCCGAAGAAGATCTGGGCAGATGTATGATTGGAGATGTACTGGAGGGAGTAAGAGGACTACAGTGCTGGGTAAACAGAGAGGGAACCTATGATTGTCATGGTGAATTGATGAAAAATGAAACCCTTGGAACCAATATGTCCATCCGGTGGGCAGGAGATTTATCCACCCAGATTACAGACGGAACGGATTATTTAAGCCAGCATCCCACTGGCGTGATAAACGACTGGGTTCATGGCACAATGCTCTGTCCTGAGCATACAGAAACAAACAATGGAACCAAGGGAAACCCATGCCTGGTGGCAGACATTTTTGGAGATTTCAGGGAAGAGATTCTTGTTAGAACAAAGGACAGTTCTGCCATACGGATTTATACCAATACGGAAATAACCGGACATAAACTGTTTACACTCATGCACGATACTCAGTATCGCTGTGGAGTGGCATGGCAGAACAACTGCTATAACCAGCCTTGCTATCCTAAATTTTATTATGGAACTGATATGGATTTTCGTCGTGTACTTCCTTATATGCAGCAAAAACCTGTTATTTTTCTGGCAGGTGACTCCATTACACAAAGCTATGGGGATGAAGAGAGAAAGCAGACCGGAATGGGAGAAAAACTGCTTTCCTGCCTGGATCATGACAGCTCCTGTCAAATCAGGCGCTGTACAGCGGATTCATTTCCCCAGGAAACAAGATACGAGAGCAGGAGACTTGTAGTGGATAACTGCGCAATGGCAGGAAGATCTTTAAAAACATTTTTAGAAGAAGGAAGACTGGAAGATATAAAAAGTCGAATGAAGCCAGGAGACTATCTTTTTATCCAATTTGGACACAATGATGCCGCTGCTTCAAAAGAAGACCGGTATGTACCACTTTCGCAGCTTTCTGAATATCTGGAACTCTATGTGGAAGCGGCACTTGAAAAAGGTGGTTACCCTGTTATTATCTCCCCTGTCTGCCTCTGCCCCTTTGATCCGGACAGGAAGGGGGAAAAGGAAGAGATTGCCCGTCTTCTTCCGGCTTACAGGGATGAGATGAGAAAATTTGCAGAAACAAGAAAGGTCTTGTTTGTGGATTTGTATGGTTTATGTGAGGAGTTTCTGTGGAAAGCAGGAGAAAAGACGGCAGTGAAATGCTACACGGAAGATCTGGTTCATTTATCGGAGATGGGTGCCGGTATCTTTGGGCAATTGTTGGCAAATGAAGGAAAAAGATTTATAATAGATGGAAAAACGGAGGTATAAGTGATGGGGAAATTACACTATGATGAGACAAGAATTACAAATGCCATGAACCTTATTCTGGAACGGACCAAGAGAATGGATATGTCCTGGGACTGGCCCTGCGGAGTGGCATATTACGGTCTGGCAGAAGCCTATGAGGTAACAAAGAATGAATCTTATCTGAACTTTTTAAAGGAGCGGGTGGATGAACTGATGGAACTTGGAATTCCGGTGCTGACAGTAAATACCTGTGCCATGGGGCACTGCCTTATTACCCTTTACGAAGCCACCGGAGAAGAGAAATATATGGATGTAATTCGGTTAAAGACCCGTTATTTATCGGAAGAAGCACTTCGGTTCGGAGATCACGTCCTTCAGCATACCGTATCTGCAGACAATGATTTTCCGGAACAATGCTGGGCGGATACTTTATTTATGGCTGCCTTCTTTCTCCTCAGAGTGGGTGTTATGACGGGCGATGAGGCCATGATAAAGGATGCCTTAAATCAATATTACTGGCATATTCAGTATCTTCAGGATGAAGAAACCGGACTTTGGTATCATGGTTACAACAATATCACCAAGGATCATATGTCTGGCTTTTACTGGGGAAGAGCAAACTGCTGGGCAGCCTACACTATGAGTAAGGTGGGACTGATTCTTCCTCAATGCTATCTTTATCCCCAGTATTTAGAAATCGTTGGAAGTATAAATGAACAGCTGTCTGCGTTAAAGGGACTGCAGACGGAGAATGGGCTTTGGAGAACCATTTTAAATGATGAAGAATCCTATGAGGAAGTATCTGCCTCTGCAGGAATTGCTGCAGCCATGGCATTGAAGAGAAATCCTCTTCACATCAAATATGTGGAACGCTCCATAGAAGGAATTCTTTCCCATGTGGCAGCAGACGGAAGAGTGACCGATGTATCCGGAGGAACGGCAGTGATGAAGGACCGGGAAGGCTACCGGAATATATCAAAGAAATGGATTCAGGGTTGGGGACAGGGAATGGCACTGGCATTCTTTTGTGCAGTACTGAATTACGATAAGATTGCAGGAGACGGAGCATTATAATGATGGAAAATATGAAAAATATCTATATCTGCTATCCGGAAGGAAAGCATAAGGCACTTACCATGAGCTATGATGATGGGAGACTGGAAGACAGAAGGCTGACCCAGCTGTTTAATCAATATGGAATCAAGGGTACATTTCATATAAACTCAGGACTTGCAGATCAGGAGGAAAGGCTGAAACCGGAAGAGTGGAACGAAGTATACAAAGGTCACGAAATTTCCTGCCATACCGTGCTCCATCCAACTATAGCAAGATGTCCGCTGCCTTTGACGGCACTTCAGGTATTGGAGGACAGACGTGGGTTAGAACGGGCAGCCGGTTATCCTGTCCGTGGAATGTCGTATCCAAACGGTTCCTATACGGAAGAAATTGTAAACATGCTGCCCAGTCTTGGAATCGAATACTGCAGAGTGGTGGGCAGTACCGATGATTTTTCCATGCCTGAAAATTTTTTGAAATGGAAAGCCACCTGCCATCACAACCATAACCTGCTGGAAAATGGAAGACGGTTCATCGAGCTTAATAAAACCCAATACCTCTATCTGATGTATGTCTGGGGACACAGCTATGAATTTCCCCGGGATGACAACTGGGAGCTTATGGAAGAGTTCTGCCGTATGACCGGGCAGCGGGAGGATACCTGGTATGCTACGAATATTCAGATTGTGGACTATATGAATGCAGCGACGGCACTGAAATATACCATTGACGCAGACTTTGTATATAATCCATCAGCAATGGATGTCTGGATCAGTGTAGATAAAAGAATTGTGAAAGTGCCTGGCGGCAGCCAGATTATGATATAACATCCACCCCTGTTTACATTTCAAAGAGATGCTGGAACAGAATTTTAGCCCCCATCATGATAAGAATGATTCCTCCGGAAAATTCTGCCTTTGATTTAAAGCGTGAACCGAAAACATTCCCTACTATTATTCCAGCAATAGAGAGGGTAAAGGTGGTTGCTCCGATAAAGGAAACAGCAGGAATGATCTGAACCTTTAAAAAAGCAAAGGTCACACCCACGGCCAATGCGTCAATGCTGGTGGCTATGGCAAGCATTAACATGTTTTTGGGATCCAGGGAGCAGTCTGCACATTCCACCTCTTCTTTACTAAAGGATTCTTTGATCATATTGATGCCTATAATTCCAAGAAGGATGAAGGCAATCCAGTGGTCATAGGAGGTAATGGCTTCCTTAAACTGGGAGCCAAGCAGATAACCGATGACCGGCATTCCTGCCTGAAAGCCCCCAAAATATAAACCGGCAATAACCGCATTTTTCCAGTTCATCTGAGGCATGCAAAGACCTTTGCAGATTGAAACGGCAAATGCATCCATGGACAGACCCAATGCAATGATAAATAACTCCAATAATGACATGTGATTTTCCCCCTGTATATGGTATCTAATTATATGTGTCAGAGGGAGAATATAATAAAAAGACTTATCTGTGTGTACAGAAATGAACACACAGATAAGTCTCGTCTTTTTGTATTGAAAACAAATTAGCAAAGCCAGACAGAAAAAACTGTCAGTATGTTGACTTTGCAGGCATCTAACCTGACCCGGGCAGATGCTGACTACTCCCTCATCCTTTGATCATTCTATCCTATGGGCATACTTATGTCAAGATTAAATCAGATCATCTCTTTACAAAAGTGGATAATTATGGTATATTCTTTCTGATTTTGAAACCAGGGAGGAAAAAAGTATGGATGATTTAATAGCTGTTATAATTTTTATTGTTTTTCTTGGAGTATTGTTTTTTATCAACGGGCTTTATATGAATTTCATGGCTAAAGTGGAACAGAACAATATTAAAAAGAAAATAGCAAAAGGAAAATTGAAAGACAAGAAGCTGATTTATTTTTATAAAATAACGGACAGAAATCGTAATAATAAGATTCTTGCGTTTCTGGCATATGGAGTATTTTACCGCTCATTTTTAAAATTAAATGAAGCAAAATATCAGTTATTCAAAGAAGAAGTAGAGCGAAGAGGATTAATAAACCAGATTTAATATAATTCTTGTCATACATAGAAAGAATCCGGAAAAAAGACTCGTATCAGGGATACCAGTCTTTTTTTTTTGATAATAGTTGACTAATCAACTAA
Organism: Paenibacillaceae bacterium; assembly: GCA_015057715.1. Classification (GTDB taxonomy): domain Bacteria; phylum Bacillota; class Clostridia; order Lachnospirales; family Lachnospiraceae; genus Lacrimispora. Next base: position 20,586 of record SVDS01000006.1, on the reverse strand, counting down.
ATCCTGATAGAGTAAGAAGTTGAATAAAAAAGGTGGTAATAAAATGGGGAATGAACCAATGAATTTAATGATGCTAAACAGTAAAATATACAGAAATACACAGAGTTATTTAGACAAAGTACTAAAACAATATGATTTAAGCAGCGGATCGTTTTACTATTTATTTATAATGGAGCAAAATGAAGGATTATGTCAGAGCCGGATCAGTGAACTGATTGGACATGATAAAGCAATGTCTGCCAGAACCATCAGCAGGCTGACAGAGGTTGGCTATGTAGTGAAAATAGAAGATCAATTGGACAGCAGGGCATACAAATTATATCTGACTGATAAAGCAAGGCTCATTCTTCCCCAGATCAGAGAGGAGATAGGTAAATTAATAGAACTTATTACTGGTAATCTGACTGAAGAGGAAAAGGAAATCACGTTGTCTTCCCTGGTTAAAATTCTAAATAAAGCGCTTGAATTGAACACATAAGAAAGGAATTAAAAATGGAAGAAGTAAGGAAACGTAATAAATGGTCGGTACTAATCATTGTTGTATTATCGACTTTCATGTCAACGTTAGACAGCAGTATTGTTAATGTGGCACTGCCCCGTATGGCAGAATCTCTGGGCGTTACCACAGCCAGCATCCAGTTCGTTGCTACAAGCTATCTCATCGTAATATCGGGTACCGTTCTTATTTTTGGAAAACTGGGAGATATGTTTGGCAAGACAACCATGTTTACCTTTGGCGTTATTGTTTTTACCATTGGCTCACTCCTGTGCGGTTTGTCCCATTCCTACTGGTTTTTAATCATAGCCAGAGCCATTCAGGCAATCGGTGCGGCGGGAACCATGGCAAATAACCAGGGAATTGTAACGGAAGTCTTTCCTGTTGAGGAAAGGGGAAAGGCACTGGGACTCCTTGGGACGGCAGTTGCACTGGGTTCTCTGGTAGGACCCGGACTGGGTGGAATGATTGTAGGAGTATTAAGCTGGGAATATATCTTTACCATTAACGTTCCCATCGGTATCCTTGCAGTAATAGGAGCCTTCTGTCTGCTTCCAAAAACGAAGACAAAGACCAGTGGCAGGATGGATTTATATGGTGCCCTTCTGTTTATCGTGACAATTGTTTCTTTATTTGGTGCACTGAGTGAGGGACTGAATCTTGGTTTTGGACATCCCCTTATTTTAACAGGATTCTTCCTTGCAGCAGTCTGTTTTTCAGTATTTCTTGTTGTAGAGAGAAAAAGGAAAGATCCAATGATCCAGCTGGATATCTTTAAAAACGGTCTGTTTTCCTTAAGTATCTTCTGTGGATTCATCAGTTTTGTTGCCATGTTCTGCAATAATATCATACTTCCTTTTTATTTACAGGACGTTATGGAGTTTTCACCTCAGAAGGCAGGTCTTATCATGATGGCTTATCCGCTTATCTTAATGGTTGCAGCACCTGTTAGCGGTTATCTTTCCGATAAAACAGGCTCTGAAATACTTACCTTTATCGGACTTGTTTTCACCAGCATCGGTTTGTTTTCCATGTCCTTTTTAAATGAGAATTCAACCGTAATTACCATGGTCAGCATGATTGGAATTATGTCTGTTGGAATGGGACTGTTTCAGTCTCCCAATAATTCCCTTATCATGTCCACCGTATCCCGTGATAAGCTTGGAGTGGCAGGAAGCATCAATGCTCTTGTGAGAAATATGGGTATGGTATGCGGAATTGCTCTTGCTACCACACTTTTGTATGGTATGATGAGCAGCAGGCTGGGATACCGGATTACGGACTATATCCCGGGTAGAAATGATGCCTTTTTATATGGCATGAATATCGTTTATATTACTGCATCTGCCATCTGTATGATAGGAGCGGTTTTAACATTTTTCAGGTTAAAGAGAAAAAACATCACAGCCATGGCCGGGAAATAAATTATAAAAAAACATTGCATCGGGAAAAAGATTGTGATATTATAAGTGAAATTCATTGTAGTGAAGTGTTGAACTGTTTAAAAAAAATAAAAACAGGGCATGATGAAGCTACAGAATGAAATAAATACTAAAAGGCAGAGAAGGAGACTCTGGCCTATGGATCCGGACAGGAAGATTGCGTCACCGACTGAGAGCGCTTTCACGAGAGACTTGGCTATGGGAACACTCCGGAGCCGATAGATCGAAGCGGCTGGTACTGATTTGTACCGGTGACATGAGTAGGTTTGTCCGTATACATGCGTTAAATGTTTGAGTGGAGATATCTTTATCTCAATGCGGGTGGTACCGCGGGAGTCTATTGCATAGTAATCCCGTCCCGGAATATGTAACTGTATTCCGGGACGGGATATTTTATTGTCATAAAATATTTCTCCGGAATCAAAGCAATTACATTCAGGTAAGGAGAAATCAATCATGGAATTTATCAGTGGTGTAAAACAGAAAGAAACAGTGGGAATCCAGGAAATTATATCTGGTGATTATGCAGGAAAGACAGTCCGAATGGAAGGAAGTATCCATACCATTCGTGACATGGGTGATGTGGCTTTTATTATTTTGAGAAAAGCCGAAGGTCTGGTACAGTGCGTGTTTGAAGACGGAAAAACAGCCTTTGATTTAAACCAGTTAAAAGAAGAGTCTGCAATTCGTGTTACCGGTGTGGTAAGCGGCGAGGAGCGGGCACCTCATGGATTTGAAATCAGGCTTCAGGAAATAACCGTGTTGTCACAGCCGGCAGAAGTGCTTCCGATCGCCATCAGCAAATGGAAGTTAAAAACCTCTTTGGAAACAAAGCTGGGTCTTCGTCCCATTACCTTGCGAAACCCCATGGAGCGAGCGAAATTCCGTATTCAGGAAGGGATTGTAAGAGGCTTCCGGGATTTTCTACATTCCCAGAATTTTACTGAAATCCGTACACCAAAGATTGTAGCCCGGGGCGCAGAAGGCGGATCAAACGTATTTAAACTGGATTATTTTAATAAAAAAGCAGAACTGGGTCAGAGCCCGCAGTTCTACAAACAGACTATGGTTGGCGTATATGACCGGGTATTTGAAGTTGCTCCCGTTTTCCGTGCAGAGAAACACAATACAACCAGACATTTAAATGAATATACCAGCATGGATTTTGAAATGGGATACATTGACAGCTTTGAGGAGATCATGGAAATGGAAACAGCCATGTTACAGTATGTCTTCGAGCTTCTTTGTGAGGAATATGCACAGGAACTAGCTATGTTAAAGATCGACCTTCCTGATGTAACCAACATTCCTCAGGTCCGTTTTGATAAAGCCAAAGAGCTGGTATCTGAAAAATATAACAGAAAGATCAGAAACCCCTATGATTTAGAACCGGAGGAGGAAGTTTTAATCGGCCGTTACTTTAAAGAAGAGTATGGCAGTGATTTCGTATTTGTCACACATTATCCTTCCAAAAAGCGTCCGTTCTATGCCATGGATGATCCGGCAGATTCTAAATTCACCTTAAGCTTTGATTTACTCTTTAAGGGTCTTGAGATCACCACTGGAGGACAGAGAATCCATGATTATGATACTATCATTAAAAAGATGGAGACCAGAGGAATGAATCCGGAGGACATCTCTTCCTATTTAATGATATTTAAGTATGGAATGCCTCCTCACGGCGGACTGGGAATTGGTCTGGAACGTCTGACCATGCGTCTTCTTGACGAGTCAAACGTGAGAGAGACCACACTGTTCCCAAGAGATGTAACAAGGCTGGAACCGTAATAGAAGGCGAAAAGGAGACGAAAAGAAATGGCGCACATCATTGATGATGAAACAATCGAGTATGTAGGCATTCTCGCCAAGCTGGAGCTTGATGATGCAGAAAAGGAAGCGGCTAAAAAGGATATGGGCCGTATGCTTGATTATATTGATAAATTAAATGAACTTGATACAGATGGGGTGGAACCCATGTCACATGTATTTCCGGTTTACAATGTTTTCCGGGAAGATGTGGTGACTAACGGAGACGACAGAGACCAGATTCTAAAGAATGCACCGGAAAGCAAAGATGGAGCGTTCAAAGTGCCGAAGACAGTGGAATAGGGGGAATTAAAATGACAGCAAGCGAAATATTGTCCCTCACAGCGGTACAGCTGGGGAAAAAGATAAAAGAGGGAGAGGTTACCTCCCCAGAGGCTGTAAAAGCCGTTTTAGGCCAGATTAAGGCCATGGAACCGGAGCTTAACAGCTACGTAACCATTGATGAAGAAGGTGCCTTAAAACAGGCAGAGGAGATCCAAAAGCGCATTGAATCAGGAGAACTGACTGGTCCTCTTGCCGGTGTTCCGGCAGCGGTTAAGGATAACATCTGCATGGAAGGACTGAAAACGACCTGCAGTTCTAAAATCTTATCCGATTTTGTTCCTACCTACAATGCCAAGGCGGTGGAGAATTTAAAACAGGCTGGAGCTGTGATCATCGGAAAAACCAACATGGATGAGTTTGCGATGGGAAGTACAACGGAAACTTCTGCATTTGGCGTTACCAGAAACCCCTGGAATCCGGAGCATGTTCCCGGTGGTTCTTCCGGCGGTTCCTGTGCGGCAGTAGCAGCTGCAGAGTGCTTTTTCGCTCTGGGCTCTGATACGGGCGGTTCCATCAGACAGCCGGCTTCCTTTTGTGGAGTTACAGGTTTAAAGCCAACTTACGGAACGATTTCCCGCTATGGCCTTATCGCTTACGGTTCCTCCTTAGATCAGATTGGGCCGGTAGCAAAGGATGTGACTGACTGTGCAGCCATTCTTGAGGTTCTGGCTTCCCATGATGGTATGGACAGTACTTCCGTACAGCGGGAGGATTATGAGTTTACCAAGTATTTAACCGGTGAGGTTAAAGGCTTAAAGGTGGGAATTCCTGCTGATTATATGGGAGAAGGCCTGGAGCCGGAAGTAAAAGAGGCTGTTTTAAAGGCTGCTAAGGTACTGGAAGAAAAGGGAGCTGTTGTGGAGACCTTTGATCTGGGCATGGTGGAATACGCCATTCCGGCATATTATGTAATCGCTTCTGCAGAAGCCAGCTCCAATCTGTCCCGTTTTGACGGTGTAAAATACGGATACCGGGCGAAGGAATATACAGGACTTCACGGCATGTATAAAAAGAGCCGTTCTGAGGGCTTCGGACCGGAAGTAAAACGCCGTATTATGTTAGGTTCTTTCGTACTCAGTTCCGGTTATTATGACGCATATTATTTGAAGGCATTAAAGACAAAAGCGCTGATTAAGAAAGCCTTTGATGAGGCGTTTTCCAAATATGATGTAATTTTAGGACCAGCGGCACCGACCACAGCCCCAAGACTGGGCGAAAGCTTAAGCGATCCTTTAAAGATGTACCTGGGAGATATCTATACAATCTCTGTAAACTTAGCCGGACTTCCCGGTCTTTCCGTTCCGTTCGGAACAGATGAAAAAGGACTTCCCATCGGCGTACAGCTGATTGCAGACTGTTTCCAGGAAAAGAATATTTTAAGGGCCGGTTTTGCAGTGGAGCAAAGCAGAACCTATGAGATGCCTTCTCTGGCAGCAAAGGCCATGAAAGAAAAGGAGGAGAAGTAAATGAGCAAACAGTATGAAATAGTGATTGGTCTGGAAGTTCATGTTGAACTTGCTACAAAAACAAAAATCTTCTGCTCCTGTTCCACAGAATTCGGCGGAGCGCCCAATACTCATACCTGTCCGGTCTGCACCGGAATGCCGGGATCTCTTCCGGTTCTTAACAAACAGGTGGTGGAATACGCCCTTGCAGTAGGCCTTGCAGCTAACTGCCAGATCAACCAGAATTGTAAATTTGACCGAAAAAATTATTTTTATCCTGACAATCCCCAGAACTATCAGATCTCCCAGCTTTATCTTCCCATCTGCCACGACGGATATGTGGAGATTGATACAGCTGCAGGAAAGAAAAAGATAGGAATTCATGAGATCCATATGGAAGAGGATGCAGGAAAACTGATTCACGATGAATGGGAAGATTGTTCCTTAGTTGATTTTAACCGAAGCGGAGTTCCATTAATTGAGATTGTTTCCGAGCCGGATATGAGAAGTGCAGATGAGGTAATCGCTTACTTAGAGAAGCTGCGTTTAATCATTCAGTACTTAGGCGCCTCTGACTGCAAACTGCAGGAAGGTTCCATGAGAGCTGATGTAAACTTATCGGTAAGAGAAGCAGGCGCTTCCCAGTTCGGAACAAGAACAGAGATGAAGAACTTAAACTCCTTTAAAGCCATTGCCCGTGCCATTGAAGGGGAGAGAAAACGTCAGATCGAGCTGATTGAAGACGGGAAAGCAGTGGTTCAGGAAACCAGGCGCTGGGATGACAACAAGGAGTCTTCTCATGCCATGCGTTCCAAAGAGGATGCGAAAGATTACCGTTATTTCCCGGATCCTGATCTGCCGCCTATTTCCATAAGTGATGAGTGGATTCAGAGCATTAAAGAGAAGCAGCCGGAACTGAGGACCGAGAAGATGGCAAGATATCAGGAGGAATATAGTCTTTCTGAATACGATGCGGATATTATTACCGGATCCAAGCACATGGCTGATATATTTGAACAGGTTACAGCCATCTGTCAGAAGCCGAAAGAAGCAGCAAACTGGCTGATGGTAGAGGGCATGAGACTGTTAAAAGAACATGAGATGGAAATGGAAAATATGACATTTTCTGCGGAAAATCTTGCAAAACTGATTGTTTTAGTGGATAATGGAACCATTAACCGCACGGTTGCCAAGGAAGTGTTTGAGCAGATTTTCTTAAATGATATCGATCCGGAGCGGTATGTAGAGGAAAAGGGACTGAAAGTCGTAAGCGATGAAGGTGCCCTTAAGTCCGCCATTGAGGCGATTCTTGCTGCAAATCCCCAGTCTGTTGAGGATTACCGGAACGGAAAAGAGAAAGCCATGGGCTTTCTGGTTGGTCAGACCATGCGTTCCATGAAAGGAAAGGCTGATCCAGGAGCGGTCAACCGAATTCTGAAGGAACTGTTAGGTTAGAGGAATCTTTATGAGGAGGAAGAAATCTATGAAGCCGTATGTTGAGATGACAAAGGAAGAGTTACAGGAGCTTAGAAAGGAACTTTCTGCACAGTATAAGGAGTTTCAGGGCAGAGACTTAAAGCTTGATATGTCCAGAGGAAAGCCAAGTGCCGAGCAGCTGGATATCTCCATGGGAATGATGGATGTGTTAAGCAGCAGCGATGATTTAACCTGTGATGACGGTACAGACTGCAGAAATTATGGTGTGCTTGATGGAATCAAGGAGGCAAAGGAACTTCTTGCCGATATGATGGAGGTTGCACCGGATCACATTATTATTTATGGCAATTCCAGCTTAAATGTAATGTATGATACCGTTTCCCGTTCCATGACCCACGGTGTTATGGGTAGCACTCCCTGGTGTAAGCTGGATAAAGTGAAGTTCCTTTGTCCTGTACCCGGATATGACAGACATTTCTCCATAACGGAATACTTTGGAATTGAGATGATAAACGTTCCAATGACTCCAACCGGCCCGGACATGGATCTGGTAGAGCAGCTGGTGGCAGCAGATGATTCCATCAAGGGTATCTGGTGTGTACCCAAGTACTCCAATCCTCAGGGGATTTCTTACTCCGATGAAACCGTACGCCGTTTTGCCCGTTTAAAACCGGCAGCAAGCGACTTCCGTATTTACTGGGATAATGCTTATACCATTCATCATTTATACGATAACGAACAGGATCATTTAATTGAGATTCTGGCAGAATGCAAGAGAGCCGGAAATCCGGATATGGTTTATAAATTTGCTTCCACCTCAAAGGTAAGCTTCCCTGGATCCGGTATCGCAGCTATTGCAGCTAGCGAGAACAACTTAACGGACATCATGAAGCAGCTAAAGATACAGACCATTGGCCATGATAAAGTGAACCAGCTTCGTCATGTACGGTTCTTTGGGGACATTCATGGAATGGTAGAGCATATGAGAAAGCATGCAGATATCATGAGACCTAAATTTGAAGCTGTGATTGAAACTCTGGAAAAAGAGCTGGGCGGTCTTTCTATAGGTGAATGGACCTGTCCAAAAGGCGGATATTTTATTTCCTTTGATTCATTAGATGGCTGTGCTAAAACCATTGTTGCAAAATGCAAAAAAGCAGGTCTGGTCATGACTGGTGCAGGAGCCACCTATCCATATGGAAAGGATCCTCATGACAACAACATTCGTATTGCACCGTCTTATCCGACGCTGCCGGATTTAAAGCAGGCCATGGAATTATTTGCACTCTGTGTTAAGATAGTAAGTATTGATCACATTCTGTCTGAAAAAGCATAAATAGAAATCGCCGCACAAATCTGCCTCTGATGGGAGATGATGTGCGGCGATTTTTCGTTTCTATATTAGTCGAATAAGACCAGATTAATAAATGCCTGAAAAGATTCTGTCTGAAATTTGTCTTTATGGAACACAACATGGTTCATGCAGCTGATCTCCATATCTTTTACCTCGATCTCAAAAACCTCACCCTTTTTAATGGATTCATCGGCAAAAATTCTTGGTACAACACCAATCCCGATATTTTCTCTGGCTGCCTGTAAAATTACGTCAGAATTGGTACTGGTCCACAACGGTTCTGCAGATAGGTTATTCAGTGCCAGCGCGCAGTCAAAGGTATCTCTGATGGTGCAGCCGGTCTCTCGTAATAAAAGAGGTTCTTCAATCAGCCTGTCCAGGGATACCGGCTGTGCAGTCCGGTTTGCAAAAGGATGGTTTGGAGAACAGATTACGGCCATAGGATAGGAGGAGAATGGAATTTTCTCCAGCTGCTCGTCGGATACGACACCTTCTACCAAAGCCAGATCCAGCTCATTCTTTAACAGTTTGCTGATGATTTCCCCGGAATTATCCACGGTAACCTTCAGTTGTATGTCGGGATTTGTCAGAGCGAAACGGGAAACAGCGTTTGGAAGTAAGTAACTGGCCAGAGTCACACAGGAGCCTACCCGCAAAGGTGCCTGTAAGTGCAGGGAACCAGAATAGTTCTCCAGATCCTGGTATAACTCCAGAAGAGGAATCACTTTGGATAAATAAAATTTACCATTTTCATTAATTACTACTCTTCGGGATACACGGTCAAACAGGGGAGAGCCAACGGATTCTTCCAGTTCATTGATGGCATGAGAGATAGCGGGCTGAGTCATGGACAACGCTTTCGCCGCTCCTGTAATGCTTCCTTCCTCACATACTGTTTTAAAGATTGTTAGATGTCGTAGATTCATGTTTATAGGTCCTTCCATTACCAGTGCTTCATATGATAACTTTCATTATATCATTTTGATAATGGGTTGAACAGAGATTTTGAAAAAAATGTCGATATGAATTATGCGAATTGGTGAATTATGGTTGATTATATATCAGGATTAAAGTGGATGTTGCAAGACTAACTAAGTTAGCTTGCAGCATCTTACTTTTTAATCTAAAAGCAAAAAGCCGCCTGTTGGCGGCTTCTAAGGCTATTCGATCTAATGATTAAAGTCGTGTTGCAATCGCTTTTATAAAATTCTCACTGTTTAAAACAGTTGGGTTTTCTATTGTTGTGATAAGCGCAAGGTCTTTTGTCATCTCTCCAGACTCGATGGTATCGATAGTTGCCTTCTCTAACTTATCTGCAAATGCAGCCAGTTCCTGATTGCCATCAAGTTCTCCACGCTTTCTTAAAGCGCCTGTCCAGGCGAAAATAGTAGCAACGGAGTTGGTAGAAGTTTCTCCACCTTTTAAGTGCTGATAATAATGTCTCTGTACCGTTCCGTGAGCTGCTTCATACTCAAAATCACCGTCAGGAGAAACAAGTACTGATGTCATCATGGCAAGAGATCCAAATGCAGAGGAAACCATGTCACTCATAACGTCTCCGTCGTAATTCTTGCAGGCCCAGATATAACCGCCTTCTGATTTCATCACTCTTGCTACTGCATCATCGATTAAGGTATAGAAATATTCAATGCCTGCTTCCTTAAAGCGGTTCTCATACTCAGCATCAAAGATATCCTGGAAAATGTCCTTAAAGGTGTGGTCATACTTTTTGGAGATGGTATCCTTGGTTGCAAACCATAAATCCTGCTTTGTATCCAGTGCATAATTAAAACAGCTTCTTGCAAAGCTTTCAATAGAATTGTTAATATTATGCATACCCTGGACAATTCCGGCACTCTCAAAGTTATGAACCAGTTCCCGTACCTCTGTTCCATCAGCGGCAGTATAAACAAGTTCTACTTTGCCGGCACCCGGGATCTTCATCTCAGATCCTTTATAAACATCACCGTAAGCATGTCTGGCAATGGTAATGGGCTTTTTCCAGTTTACAACACATGGTTCGATTCCTTTAACAACAATAGGTGCCCGGAATACGGTTCCGTCGAGAATTGCACGGATGGTGCCGTTGGGGCTTTTCCACATCTCTTTTAAGTTGTATTCTTTTACACGGGCAGCATTAGGCGTAATTGTGGCGCATTTAACGGCTACTTTATATTTCTTTGTGGCCAGAGCAGAATCAGTGGTCACTTTGTCATCTGTCTGATCCCGATATTCCAATCCAAGGTCATAATATTCTGTCTTTAAGTCAATATAGGGCAGCAGAAGGTTGTCCTTAATCATCTGCCAGAGAATACGGGTCATCTCGTCGCCATCCATTTCGACTATGGGGGTTGTCATCTTAATCTTATCCATGTGTTTCTCCTCCTTAGAAATGTTCGTGTTATGCTATAGTATACGACGAAATATCAAATCACACAAGCATATCTATGCAAATTTATCCAACCATTTTTGAATATTATACACTGTTTCCGGATCAATGAAATGCTCAACTTTTTCCACCTGCTCCAGATCATCGGTTTTTTGGTTGACATAACAAAAGAAACGGGTAAGAATCTGGTGTCGGAACAACAGATATTCCCCTAACTCTTTTCCATCAGAGGTCAGGGAGACAGTCCCATATTTTTCAAAGCCAACCAGCCCCTGTTTCCTTAAATTCCCAGTCATTTTAGAAGCAGAGGAGGGCTTAACATGAAGACACTCAGCCAGTTCCTTAATACGTACAGGCTGGTTCTCCTGAGATAGCCGGTATATCATCTCCAGGTAATCTTCCATCGAGGATGTGATTTTTGTATGCTCCAAAAGAGAGTAACCTTTTAATGTATAAAAATTATCGTTCTGAGGCATAGTCAGTTCCTCCTTGTATACGGCTGTTAGTTATATCTATTCCTAGACGACAGATTCTATGAATTACCAGGGCAGCGGGGGGACAAGAGAGACAGGAACCTGTTTTTTATCAAATGCATATGTTAGGATATGGAAACTTTTTCGGAGGTTAAAGAGATGTCGGGACGCTTTTGCTTAAATGACTTAAAAAGAGGTCAGAAAGGAATTATTTCCAGACTGACCGTTTGTGATGATATGAGACGCAGATTACAGGATATGGGACTGATTGAGGGCACTGTAGTGGAGTGTGTGGGTAAAAGTCCTCTTGGGGATCCAACCGCATTTTTAATCAGAGGTGCTGTAATAGCCCTGCGAAATGAAGATTCCGTCAGGGTTTTGATACAGAATCATGACCAGGAGTCCTTTGAACCCAGTTATGGAGAGGGGATTGCGGCTGCCTGTGTCACTGCGGAGGAAGACATATGGGACTAAGCAGAGAATCCATGGGAATCAAATCGGTAGACTGTGGACTGGAAATTAAAAAAAAGGAGCCAGATGATCTGGTGATAGCGCTGGCCGGAAACCCCAATGTGGGGAAAAGTACGGTATTTAATCAGCTGACCGGTATGAATCAGCACACCGGCTCATGTATTTAGGGGCAAAATTATTATAAAAAAATAATGGTATATTCCCGATGACAGCGGGAGCGCTTACTCAGGCGTATTTCTTTAATAACTGACCGCCAGAACAGGCGCTTTTGCTGGTTATCAAGGTGCTGATACATGCTTTCAAAATCTTTATTAATCATGTTTATAAAAGCCTCCGGGCTTTCTGCCGGCTGCTTTGTATCAGAAAGTTTATTCAGCTGAATCTCTAATTCTTCCCTGTCATTTTTATATTCTTCCAGTGTAATTGCTTCATTTAGATACAAATCCTTTAACCGGTTAATTTTCTTTTGAATCTGATTTTTTTTCTGACGGTTATCAACTGTCTTTTTGCTTTTTGCTTCAAAGTCTGCTATATAGGATCCAAACTGTTCTATTACATTTTTCAGAAGATATTCCTCGATGCGGATTTCCCTGACTGCTCCCCCGTTGTCACACTTCCTGAAAGACTGGTGCCGTTTACATTCGTAGGCTGGATATGTATATCGGAGTACTGTTTTGTCCTTCCGCTTTGAAACTGTATTAATGTGGCAGCCGCCCATTTTTTGACCACATTCGGCGCACACTAAAAGACCGGTGAAAAGGTAGGGGTATTTCTGGCTGGATTTTATATTGCTGTTATGATCCAGGATGCGCTGAACCTGATGGAAGGCTTCATCGGAAATCAGACGGGGACAGTAAGTATCATTACTTCTGTAACGTCCGGTGAATTTTTCATTGCGTAGGATTGACTGTTTAAAGTTTTGCACAGACATGATGATTCCGTGTGTCTCTTTTAAATACTTTACAGTCTGATTCATGGACTGATGTTTTAAGAAATAAAATATCGTGTCCTGAATGGCAGGGGCTTCCTCTGACAGTACCAGATGCTTATTCTCGATCCGGTATCCGTGTGGGACTTTGCCTGTTATGACTTCCCCGTGGGTGACCTTTGTACGAAAGACGTCAGCCACACGAAGACCGCCATTTTGTGCCTCAAGTTCTGCCCAGGTCATGGATTGAGCCACAAATGCCCGGCCGTAGGGAGTGGAAGTGTCAAAGAAGGGCTGGTCGATGGCGGTCCATGCTGCATGATATTTTTCCAGGACTGCCTGGGTATTGAGATAGTGGCGCAGGCTGCGAAACCACCGGTCCAGCTTGGTAAATATAATCAGATCCACAAGCCCTTCTTTTACCTGATTCATTAGACGGGTAAAGTCGTCCCGGTCAATTTTCTGCCCGGAAACGCCGTCGTCCAGATAAATATCCTGCAGAACCATATTTTTATGTTCTTCGATGTACTTAATGCCCCGCTCTTTTTGATCTCTTATGGAATCGCCCCGTTCTGCCTGTTCATCGGAAGACACACGGATGTAGACGGCTACCCGCAGCAGTTTCTCTGATTTTTCAGCACGTTTCATTCTATCATCTCCTGGTATAATCTACTCCCTACGGCAGAAAATTAAAACCCGTTTCCTGTGATTGGTTTAAATAAGGTAAGAAGGACAAACAGCGGAACATACAATTAACCAGAAAGGAGGTGGTAGTAGTGGCAGATACTATCACCACAGTCAATCAGGCAGATCCGGTCAGGGCATTTGAAGCGCTGGCGAGAATTATAGGGGAAAAAGAGGGAGTGGAAATCACATTGAAAAATCTTCGGAAAAAAGAAGAAATAGAAACTGGATCAACGGAATGATTCTATATAAAAAGGCAGATCGGATTGACGGATCTGCCTTTTGAATGCTATGTAGGAATCTTAACTAATTAATTAGAAGCTTTCTTTGTTTCTGTTACTGCTGACGTACTGTCTTTTGCAGCTGCTGGGGATTCTGCCTTTACTTTGCTGTCGCCAGTCTTGGACTCTGCAGCAGTTGTTTCATCTTTCTTGGTTTCGTCCTTCTTTGTTTCTTCTTTCTTAGTCTCGTCTTTTTTGGTTTCTGCTAAGGAACTGCTTTCTTTTACTTCTTTTTTAGTTTCTGCTGGTTTTGTAGTTGCTTCGGTGGTTACTTCTGCTTTTGTAGCGGCAGTTGTTTCAGAACCTTTGGTATTTCCACATGCGGAGATAGCTGCCATTGTTAATACTGCAACACCTGTCAGTACCAGTTTTTTTGTTGTTAACCTCATAATTATATCCTCCTTGAGACTGCATAGGTATTATGGTTGTATGGCTTCCGGTTGTCCTATGTCCCTGAAGTCAGAACTCAGTGTAGCACCGAAATTGAATAAAATCAATGGCAAAATTGTTATTTATTTCTTAAAAAAAATTAAGTTGTATTAAAAAAATAGAAATCAATTAAAATTAAGAATAAATTCACAAATATTTCACAGTTTAAACAAACTTCCATCACAAACCCGTTTTCTGAACTCCAGATTTTAATCTGACAATGTTAAAATGGCTTATTTTTATTTTACGGCTAACTGCATCAACCCACCGGAAACTGGCCCGGCAAAACGGTTGCCAATGCCCAGGGCTGGTGCCGGGATGGGGATCAGGGGTATGTTATGGTGGATATTCCAGGCTGCTATTCCCTTATGGCACACTCTACAGAAGAAGAGGTGGCAAGGGATTTCATCTGCTTTGAAAATCCTGATGCAGTAGTAACGGTTTGTGATGCCACCTGTCTGGAGAGGAATTTGAACCTGGTACTTCAGATCATGGAGGCAGCAGACCGTGTGGTAGTCTGTGTGAACCTGATGGATGAGGCAAAGAAGAAACGGATTGTTTTAAATCTGGATCTTTTGGAGGAACGGCTCCACGCTCCTGTAGCAGGAACAACAGCAAGAAGCAAAAAGGGACTGAACCAGATTTACCAGGGGTTAAAGCGGTGCATCAAAGAAAAGGAGACTAATTATGAGAGACCTGTGCTCATATATTATCCCCAATATATTGAAGAGGCAATAAAAAGGCTGGCTCCTGCTGTGGAGGAAGTATCAGACGGAGCAGTTAAGGTACGCTGGCTTTGTGCAAGGCTTTTGGATGCCAATGAAAACCTGATGGGAGCGGTAAACAGATATTTAAAGCCTCTGGCAGATTCGGAGACTGTAAAGGCCTGTCTTACTGAAATCTGGAGCGAATGGAAAGAACAGGGGATCAGCCAGGAACAGGTCAGCGATGATATGGCTGCTGTATTTATCCGAAAAGCAGAAGAGTTATGTAAGGGAGTCGTGGTATTTGAGAATAAAACCTATAACGGGAAAGACCGGAAACTGGACCGTCTCTTTACCAGTAAAGTAACTGGATTTCCTATTATGTTTCTGGTGCTTCTGGGGATTTTCTGGCTGACTATCACAGGCGCCAATTATCCATCCCAGTTATTAAGTAATCTGTTATTTGGCATTGAAGACCGCTTGTCCATTGCCGCAGATGCAGCGGGGGTTCCGGCAATTCTGTCCGGGCTTTTCATTCATGGTGTATACCGGGTTCTGGCATGGGTGATATCGGTTATGCTGCCGCCTATGGCCATTTTCTTTCCTCTCTTTACTCTGTTGGAAGATTTTGGTTATCTCCCCAGAGTAGCTTTTAACTTAGACCGGTGCTTTAAACGATGTTCTGCCTGCGGAAAGCAGGCGCTGACCATGTGACAGAAGAAATCTATGCTTTTTTCACTGTTAAATCCTGGATTACTATCTTGACACTTTTTATTCTGAATGTTATAGTTACAAATATAAACTGTAATTAAAAATAGTACAGAAACACGAGGTTAACTGCCATACGCAGGCGGTAAAAGTATCACTTACAGGAGGTAATCATTTGGGATTTTCGATTGACATGAGTGTTCCGGTATTAACCGTATTTTTACAGGGAATTATAAGCTTTTTTTCACCCTGTGTACTGCCTTTAATTCCTCTCTATATTGGATATCTGTCAGGGGGAACCGGAGTAACAGGTGAGGATGGAAGAATCTATTATAAGCGAAGCAAGGTTATGTTACATACCATTTGTTTCGTGATTGGAATCAGTTTTACTTTCTTTCTTCTGGGAATTGGTGTCTCGGCACTTGGGAGCTTCTTTAGAACCAATCAGCTTCTGTTTGCAAGACTGGGCGGCATTCTTGTCATCATGTTCGGATTATATCAGCTGGGATTCCTGGGAAATTCTTCTTTACTGGGAAAGGAGCGCAGGCTTTCCGTTTCGTTTGACAAACTAGCCATGTCTCCGCTTACGGCCCTTCTCATGGGATTTACCTTCAGCTTTGCCTGGACACCCTGTGTAGGAACTGCTCTGGCCAGTGTGCTGATTATGGCAGCATCTGCTTCCACCAAATCACTGGGATTTCTGTTGATTGGAGTCTATACCCTGGGATTTATTCTGCCATTTCTGGCAGTGGGATTTTTCACCACTTCGGTTCTTGAATTTTTTAAGACACATAGGAATGTTGCTAAAAATGCGATGAAAATTGGTGGAGCACTGATGATACTCATGGGATTACTGATGTTTACCGGAAAAATGAATTCTGTGACCGGATATCTTTCTTCTGTGAAATCTCCATTTACCGGTGAGTCCACAAAGCCGGCAAAAGAGGCAGAACCTTCAACAAAGGAAACAGTGCCTGAAACCATAAAAGAAACTTCCACAGCGGCAGCGACTGAGCCTCAATCACAATCAGAAGAAACCGCAGATGGGGAAAATCAGATTCTGCCTGCCATTGACTTTACCTTAACAGACCAGTTTGGTAACACACATTCTCTTTCAGATTATAAAGGGAAGACCATCTTTTTGAATTTCTGGGCGACCTGGTGTCCGCCCTGCAGGGCAGAAATGCCGGATATACAGAAGATTTATGAGACCTACAGCACAGAGGGCGATGACGCACTGATTGTTCTTGGAGTAGCAGCTCCCGGTTACGGGGATGAAAAGGATGAGGAGGGAATCAAAAAGTTCTTAAAAGAGAATGGATACACCTATCCGGTGCTCATGGATACGAATGCAGAATTATTCGATGCGTATGGGATATACTCCTATCCAACTACCTTTATGATTGACCGGGATGGCAACGTATTTGGATATGCAAGCGGACAGTTGTCAGAGGACACTATGAAGAGTATTATCGATCAGACAAGGAAAGGAGTAAGAGACTAATAATATGGATAAAAACAGGGCTAGAAGAAAACGTGAAAGAAGAAATCGGAGAATCGTTTATGGATCATTGCTAATAGCTGCCCTGTCAACGGTTGGTATTTTATATAGCTTTGGAAACAGTAAAAAAACCAAAGATTCTGACAGCAGCCAGGTGATCACAGAAACCAAAGAAAAAGAAACAGTCCCGGAGAAAGCGCTGGTATCAGCCAGGATCGGAAATACAAATCTCTCCGGATTGACTGTAAAAGAGGCAAAGGATACCATTGAAGAGCGTTATCAGTGGGGAATGACTGTTACAGACGGAACAGATGCAGTTGTAATAGATGATATGGTAAACAGTCAGCTGGAGAAGATTATGAAGCAGCTGAGTGAAACCCCGGCAGATCAGCCGCAGGATTATCAGCTGGATTACGATTCCATGGAGGAAGCATTTAAAAAGCAGGCAGAAGTCCTTGCTAAGCGCTGGAACAAAGACGGAGTCAATTCGGAAGTGGAATCATTTGACCAGAAAACTGGGGCGTACAATTATACAAAAGAGCAGAATGGCAGAGTACTGGACCAGGAGAAGTTAGTAAATCAGCTTCTGGATGCCGCTAAGAAAGAGAATTTTCAGGCAGAGATCCCGGCAGAGTTTGCCCATAAGGCACCTGTAAGGACCCAGGCTCAGGCAAAGGAACAGTATAAGGTAATCGGTACCTTTACTACCAAAACCACCACCAATAAAAACCGGAATCAGAATATCAGTCTTGCAGTGAATGCCATCAATGGCGTGGTCTTAAAACCTGGTGAGGAATTTTCCTTTAATAATACCACAGGAAACCGTACCAGTGAAAAGGGATATCAGCCTGCAGGCGCATACAGAAACGGCGTTCTAATTGAAGAGCCGGGTGGCGGCGTATGTCAGGTTTCCACCACACTGTACCATGCGATTATAGAAAGCGGGTTTAAAACCACGGAACGGAATTCTCACAGCTTTGCCCCCTCCTATGTGGAAAAAGGACAGGATGCCATGGTCAGCTTTGACGGTTATGCCGGACCGGATTTAAAATTTATCAATACCGGAAGTTCATCTATCGTATTGCGGGCATCTTTAGATGGAACCACTTTAAAATTATCTATCGTTGGAATCCCGGTTCTGGAAGATGGTGTAAAGGTTACCATTCGTTCAGAGAAGGTGAAGGATTCCGATCCCCTTCCGGTTACCTATGAGGAAAACACAGCACTGCCGTTTGGAACAGAAAAGGTAGTGGATAAAGGAACCATCGGCGGATATTTTAAAAGCTACCGTGTATTAAAGAAGGGCGATACTGTAATAAAGGAAGAGCCGCTTCATAACAGCAGTTATAAAGGAAAACCCCAGGTAATTCAGAGAAATACCACCTTAAAGCACGAAGAGACCGTACCGGAAACTCACCCGCAGCCGGAAAGTACCACAGCAGCTCCGGCAGAAGAACCAGGTGAGACCCATGAGGCTGTGAATGTGGGACCTGGTGTGACAGGGGCAGTAAATCAGTAAGATAGAAAGAAACAGAACAGGAAAAACCATTTCTTGATTTTCCTGCCCTGTTTCTTTTTTTGCGTTAATGGCGATGCATTTTGACTATATCTTAAACTCTAAAATCATGTCATGTAAGTCTTTTGCAAGTTGGGATAAGAGATCGCTGGAGGCAGCAATCTCTTCCAGTGCACCGGCTTCCTCTTCCATTGATTTATTCACGTCTCCAGCGGCCTGGGAATTTTGCTTTGCAATATGAGTTAGATTTTCAAGCAGAGCCAGTATTGTATTTTTCATATCATACATTTCTTTCCCGGTATCATTTAATTGCTGTGAGGCATTTTTAGACTTTTCCATAGCCTGATTAATGGCCTGATAAGTTGCTCTGCTGTTTTCAACCCGGTGGGTTTGCTCCGTGGTAATGCTTTTAATACGTTCCATGATATCCACAGCATTAGCAGCGTTTATTTGCAAATCTGAAACAATTTCTTCTATATTTTTTGATGAACCGGCAGATAAGGCAGCCAGTTTCTTTATCTCACTGGCAACAACTGAAAAGCCTTTACCAGCCTGACCTGCACGGGCGGCTTCTACAGATGCGTTGAGAGCCAGAAGCCTGGTCTGGAGGGCAATGGAGGAGATCAGGCTGCTTGCCGCGCTGATCTGATTGGAGCTCTCATTGGTTTTGGTCACTAAATCGTATATTTTCTTGTTGGCATTGTTGCTCTCCGCTGTTATTTCAGAAAGGTTATCCATTTCTTTAAGACCGTCATTAATAGACTCTGTAACAACTGTTATGGCACTGTTTATATGATTTGCTAATGAAAGGTTATTATCAATAATATTTCCTAACTGGGTTGTTTTTAAAGCTCCTTCCATGGTGCTTTCCATCTGGTCTTCTGCTCTGGCAGCTATCTCATGAATGGTGTGAGATACCTCTTCAGCCGCTCTGGCTGAGTGGGTGGAAGCGGCAGTCAGCTGATTAGAGGTAAGAGCAACCTGGCTGGAGGAAGAGTTGATCTTACCAATCAGTGTTTGAAAGTTATCTCTGATATTTTCCAATGATTTGGCTAAAATTCCAAATTCATCCGTTTTCCGTAATTCTTTTGTTGAAATACTGTTTTGTAAATTGAACTCAGCCAGTTCTTTTGCAAAATCAGAGGATCGTTTAATGGAGCGGGATATTTTATCTGAAAAAAGAAACCCTGCAAAGGTAATAATTCCTGTAAATATCACAAGAATCAGTAGGCAGACCTTTTTGAAATGCTCCATCTCATTATAAATGGATTCTGCATCAAAGTCCGCACCCATGATTCCCACAACCGTACCCTGACTGTCCTTAATGGGATAATAGGAGCTTATATAGATTCCCCAGCCTTCTACAAAGTTAAGTTTCTGGTCTGTATAGGGAATTCCGCTCCAGGACTGTTCGTAGCAGAGTGCAGATTCTTCCGTATCTCCGATATGAGAAAGCTCTCCGTCAGGGGAACCGTCAACCACATACATAAATTTTCCATCAGAGGTTTTTCTAAGAGTAAAGATATGCCTTGCTCCTGTGATCTCTCTGATTTTTATTAAGTTGTCCCGTTCTTTTTTATAATAATCGGTGTTTTCATCCTCTGGAGAGGTCAGTGTTATAAATTTTACAACATCAATGTACTTACTGGACTGGGATACTGTCTGGTAAGCCGTCTCAGAGGCCTTACTGGTAACTGCTTTATAGCTTTGCTGGTATAAGATGTATGCAAGCGTCATTGTAATAGAAAGTACCATAATCAGAAAAAATGCAATGATTTTTATCCTGATGTTTTTTCGATAAGATAATCCTGATGGAAAAAAACGTCTCATAATAAGCTCCCCTAATCTTTTTTTCAGCCATAGATAGTATAGAAACAATGGCTGATTCCTCACTTGGTATATAGCCTGATTATAGCTTTTAATATTTAAGAGTGCAAGTTGCTTTTTGTTGAAAATAGTAAAATATGCATAAGATAAATATCTGAGTTTAGAGAGGATTAGTGCTAAATGCACAAAAGATTTGGAAAAATCAACCTTTAAAAAAAGCTGAAATAAACATGTCAAAATGCAATCAGCAGTTTTTCTGCGAGTCGGATTCATTTATGTATATGGTACAAACCCTTATGAATAAGATTTTTCAGGAGGTGGGCATCATGGATTTGTCCAAAGAGAGCACC
>SVDS01000211.1 GCA_015057715.1 Paenibacillaceae bacterium | reverse complement strand
AACAATCAGAACAAGCTTCACACCTCCGGCAACCATAATCTGAAAGATATTATATATACGGTATTTGGCAGAGAGATTGCCTCTAACCTTTTAGAGGTTTCCGTAAAAAAGGGAGAGGTTACCGTCCATGGTTTTATCGGAAAACCGGTGATTGCCAGAGGTAACCGTAATTATGAGAATTATTTTATCAATGGAAGATTTATTAAAAGCAGTATTATTTCACGGGCCATTGAAGAAGCTTATCGGCCGTTTATGATGCAGCACAAGTATCCATTTACCATGCTTCATTTTACCATAGAACCGGAATTGCTTGATGTGAATGTTCACCCCACCAAAATGGAACTTCGTTTCCGTGACGGAGAAATGATTTACCATATGGTATATCAGGCGGTGGCCAATGCACTTGCCCATAAAGAATTGATTCCGGAGGTCAGCCTGGCTAAAAAAGGGGAAGAAACCAAAGAAGCAATGCCTGGAAAGAAGTTTCAGCCCGCACCGGAGCCTTTTGAAAATCACAGACTGATGGCGTTAAACCAGACGGCTGCTTCTCAGGAAAAAATGCTTTCTGAAGGAATCCCTTTTCCTAAACGACTGATTCCTCCCCAGCCTGAAACGGTGAAAGAAGCAAATACACTGGATGAAAACTGGCTTGCACCCCAGGCTTCCGTGTCAGAAGAAATCCGTTCTGTGAGTTGGTCGGAGCCTGTGAAGCAGAGTGAAATGATACATGGTTCAGAACAGGATCAAAAGCAGGAGCAAAAACAGGAACAAAAAGCAGAACAGCTGGATTTGTTTGACGGTAAGCTATTAGAAGCAGAGTCCCGCAAAAAGCATAAATTAATCGGTCAGGTGTTTGATACTTACTGGCTGGTGGAATTTTCTGACCAGCTTTATATTATTGATCAGCATGCTGCCCATGAAAAGGTTTTATATGAGAAAACCATGGCAACACTTAAAACCAGGGAATATACTTCCCAGGTAATCAATCCTCCCATTATTCTGACCTTAAACCGGAATGAAGAACTTCTCCTGAACCGGCATTTATCCGTTTTTACAGATATGGGCTTTGAAATAGAACCCTTTGGCGGGAGAGAATTTGCAGTAAGAGGGGTACCGGCCAATCTGTTTTCCATTGCAAAGAAAGAACTTCTGATTGAAATGATTGACGGTTTATCCGATGATATGTCATTTAACAATCCGGGTATTATTTATGAAAAGGTGGCTTCCATGTCCTGCAAAGCGGCAGTAAAGGGAGGAAATACCCTGTCACCAGCAGAAGCCAATGAACTGATTGACCAGCTTTTAAAACTGGAAAATCCCTATGCCTGTCCCCATGGAAGACCGACCATCATTTCCATGAGCAAATATGAACTAGAAAAGAAATTTAAGAGGATTGTCTGATGAAACCATTAATTATTATTACCGGTCCTACAGCTGCGGGCAAGACAGATTTGTCCGTTCGTCTGGCACGAGCTATCGGAGGGGAAATTATCAGTGCAGACTCCATGCAGGTTTACCGCCATATGGATATTGGATCTGCCAAAATCACAGAAGAAGAAAAAAGAGGAGTTCCCCATTATTTAATTGACGTCTTAAATCCGGATGAGGAATTTAATGTTGCAGTTTTTCAGAAAATGGCCAAGGATGCGGTGAATACAATTTACTCTCATGGAAATATTCCTATTGTGACAGGCGGTACCGGTTTCTACATTCAGGCACTTCTTTACGATATTGATTTTACCGAGAACGGGGAAGACTCCTCCATTCGGGATGAACTGGAACTGTTGGGAAACGAAAAGGGCGGCGAATATTTACATGAGCTGCTTCAAAAGCTGGATCCCGATGCTGCAGGGGAAATTCATCCCAACAATAGGAAGCGGGTAATCCGGGCCATTGAGTTTTTCCGTCAGACAGGAGAAAAAATTTCAGAACATAACCGCAGGGAGAGGGAAAAAGCTTCCCCCTATGATTTCCTTTACTATACTGTAAACATGGACCGGGAGACTTTGTATCAAAGAATTGACCGGCGGGTGGATTTAATGATGGAACAGGGCCTGGTTGAAGAAGTAAAAAGGCTGAAGAAAATGGGCTGTACCAGAAATATGGTTTCCATGCAGGGGTTGGGATATAAGGAAATACTGGATTATCTTCAGGGAGACTGTACCCTTGAGGAGGCGGTTTATATTCTGAAACGGGATACCAGACATTTTGCCAAACGGCAGATCACCTGGTTTAAACGGGAACGGGAAGTCAGGGATTTATACCTTCCTGAATTTGACTATGACTTAGAACAGGTGTTAAAAAAGATTGTGCAGGACACAAATGAGATCATTGGATTGGAGAACGATTAGATCATGGAAATTGACAGTATATATGAGGAGCTTGGGATCAGCCGGAAGGTGCTGGATTTTGGAACAAAAATTGAAGGAAAATTAAAAGCCAGATTTGAAGAGATTGATAAAAACGCAGAATTTAATCAGATGAAGGTCATTAAAGCCATGCAGGACAACCGGGTCAGTGACATTCATTTTGCTGCAACGACTGGTTACGGTTATAATGATCTGGGCAGGGATACGCTGGAAGCGGTTTACGCCAGTGTTTTTCATACGGAAAGTGCGCTGGTAAGACCAAATTTAATCAGCGGAACTCATGCACTTTCTATCGCATTATCCGGAAACCTTCGGCCTGGAGATGAACTGTTATCACCTGCCGGAAAGCCCTATGATACTCTGGAGGAAGTGATTGGAATCAGGGAGAGTGTTGGTTCCCTGAAAGAATACGGCGTCGTATACCGTCAGGTAGACCTTCTTTCCGACGGAACCTTTGATTACGAATCCATTAAAAAAGCAATTAACGAAAAAACACGTCTGGTTACCATCCAGCGTTCTAAGGGATATGATACCCGTCCCACATTTTCCGTTTCACAAATCGGCGAGCTGATTGCATTTGTTAAAAAAATCAAGCCGGAAGTCATCTGTATGGTAGATAACTGCTATGGTGAGTTTGTAGAGCGCATGGAACCTTCTGATGTGGGAGCTGATATGATTGTTGGATCCCTGATTAAAAATCCAGGCGGCGGTCTTGCTCCCATCGGCGGATATATAGCAGGAAGAACCGACTGTATTGACCGTGCGTCTTACCGCCTCACTGCGCCCGGACTTGGAAAAGAAGTGGGAGCCAGTCTGGGACTGAATCAGTCATTCTATCAGGGCCTGTTTCTTTCTCCCACTGTAGTAGCAGGCGCGTTAAAGGGAGCTGTTTTTGCAGCCAATGTGTATGAGAGCCTGGGCTTTCCGGTTGTACCTGACGGCAGCCAGTCACGTCATGATATTATACAGGCAGTCACCTTTGGAAATCCGGAAGGCGTAATCGCTTTCTGCCAGGGAATTCAGGCAGCTGCACCGGTGGACAGCTTCGTTACTCCGGAGCCATGGGATATGCCCGGATACGATGCCCCTGTCATTATGGCAGCCGGGGCTTTTGTACAGGGATCTTCCATTGAATTAAGTGCGGATGCTCCAATCAAACCTCCTTATGCAGTTTATTTTCAGGGCGGTCTTACCTGGTATCACGCAAAGCTTGGAATACTAATGTCACTCCAGAAGCTTCTTGATAAAGGTTTGATTGTATTGTAAAAAGGGGTGTACACAACTGTAAAATTATGCTAAAATATTTTGACAGGTATGGGCAATCCTGCCAGGAAACAAAAAGGAGTATCATAACAGATGAGAGGTAAAAACTACTGGGTAATGCTTCTTCTTATGCTTGCCGGTGTTGTGCTTGGCGGCTTTGTCGGAGATCTGACTAAGACAATCCCATGGCTTTCCTGGCTGAATGCTGGTCAGTCATTCGGGTTTGATGCTCCGTTAATTGTTAATTTTGGTGTTCTGGTCATAACCTTCGGCATTAACATTAAGATTACCATGGGCGGCATTATTGGAATGGCGGCAGCTCTGGTAACATATCGATTGATTTAAGATTCTACATATGTCTGTTGCGTACCTGGAGAGTAACCGTAGGAGGCATATGGAACGTATAACGATGAAAGACATCCCAAAGGATGAAAGACCCTGTGAAAAGTGTCTGAGAGAAGGACCGGAAGGTTTAAGTGATGCAGAACTTCTGTCCATTATTATCCGGACAGGTTCCAGAGAGGACAACTCTCTTGCACTGGCACAAAAGATACTGGCCTTAAACTATCCGCGGGAGGGTATTTTAGGGCTTTTGCATCTTTCCATGCAGGAACTGATGCAGGTTAAGGGAATCGGCAGCGTAAAAGGCGCCCAGTTATTATGCATTGGAGAATTGTCCAAACGTATCTGGAAGCGTACGGCAAGTTTAAAAGGAACCGATTTCCATCGTCCACAGGATATTGTAAATTATTTTGTGGAGGATATGCGCCACAGAGAACAGGAGCTGGTATTTGTCATGCTCTTAAATACAAAAGGTGCCCTTATTAAGGACATTATGATCTCTCAGGGAACAGTGAACACTTCCGTTGTTTCTCCCAGAGAGATTTTCATTGAGGCGGTTAAGTATCATGCAGTCAGCCTGGTTCTGGTACACAATCATCCAAGCGGAGATCCGGCGCCCAGCAGAGAGGATCTTTCGATTACCCGCAGGGTAAAGGAAGCAGGAGATTTAATTGGTATCAGACTGTTAGATCATATTATTATAGGAGATAATTCCTATATCAGTTTAAAAGAACGGGGAATCGTATAGATGGAACCAAAACGCAGTAAATATATTCTGATTGCATTAACAGTTTTTTGTGTCCTGCTCATCGGACTGACATCCGTTCATGATGAGTGGCTTACGCCGCTGCGTACAGGCGTAGGATATGTTCTCATCCCCGTACAGTCCGGAGTAAATTCGGTGGGGTCGGCTATTTACGATGAGTTCAGGGATTATTCCAAACTCAGGAATGCAATGATTGAAAATAAAGATATGAAAGATCTTATTAACCAGCTGACTGAGGAAAACACCAGGCTGCAGTCAGAGGAATTTGAGTTAAAACGATTAAGAGAACTTTACAGTCTGGATCAGCAATATGGACAATATACAAAAGTGGGCGCCAGAGTTATCGCTAACGATTCAAGCAACTGGTTTAAAGTGTTTCGAATTGACAAAGGTTCGAAGGACGGAATTGCCACAGATATGAATGTAGTGGCAGGCGGCGGTCTTGTGGGCATTGTTACCGATGTAGGTGCCAATTATGCTACGGTACGGTCCATTATCGATGACTCCAGCCGGGTCAGCGGTATGGCCATGCAGTCTGGTGACAGCTGCATCGTTGCCGGTGACTTAACCCTGTTTAAAGATGGCAAGCTAAGAATTACCAACGTATTAAAAGATAGCGATTTAAAAGACGGAGATAAGATTGTAACCTCCAATATCAGTTCTGTGTATTTACCTGGAATTTTAGTGGGATATGCTTCCGATATCACCAACGATACCAACAATGTGACGAAATCCGGTTATTTAATTCCTGCCGCAGAGTTTGGCAGCCTTCAGGAGGTGCTTGTAATAACCCAGTTGAAAGCTGATATGATGAAGGAAGGGGAGTCTGCTCCGGCTGCAGAAGGAGGAGACACCGCAGAAACCACAGCCCAGTCAACCCAGGCTGCAGAGAGCGAAAGCGCTTCTCAATAGTGAAAAGGAGTAACATGAGACGGATTTTATTCAACGTATTGCTTATTATACTGGCATTTACCATCCAAAACTGTATATTTCCTCTGCTTCCGTTTCTATCGGCTACACCTAATCTGCTGTTAATTCTCACTTTTTCTTTTGGATTTATCCATGGAAAAGAAGCAGGAATGTACTATGGTCTGTTAGCAGGTCTTCTTATGGATTTGTTTTACAGCGGCCCCTTTGGATTTTATACCCTGATTTTTATTATTATGGGCTATGTCAATGGAATCTGTACCAGATATTACTATGAAGATTATATCACGCTGCCATTAATTATGAGTGTGCTGAATGAACTGGCCTATAATTTTTATATCTATGTGTTCCGCTTTTTGATCCGGCAAAAATTACGGATCGGTTTTTACTTTATTAATCTGGTTTTGCCAGAGATTATCTTTACTGTTGTGACCACGCTTCTGCTTTACAGGGTATTCCTGATTATGAACCGCCATTTGGAAGAGAT
>SVDS01000210.1 GCA_015057715.1 Paenibacillaceae bacterium | reverse complement strand
ACAGACCTCCATATTATTTATTGTCTTACATTTTTTTATTATAACCTATTTTAACTTATTTGGAAAGATTATTTTTTTCAAGATTGTTTTTTTTATAACAAAGTTACATTTTGCTTTCAGAAACATTTTGTTCTATAATGAGTACAAATAAATGAACAACAGGAGAGTTTTCATGAGACATATGATAAGATTCGCCGGTCTGGACAGCCAAAACAGGAAACAAGCTTCAGAAATCAACCCAAAACACCCGGATCTGTTTACAGGTCCACAGTTGAAACAGCTGATCTTTCCTCTGGTGATTGAACAGATTCTGGCTGTGTTTATGGGAATGGCGGATACCATAATGGTGGCCTCCTGCGGAGAAGCGGCTGTATCAGGCATCTCAATCGTAGATACCATCAGCGTCCTCTTAATCGGATTATTTGGAGCCATGGCCGCCGGCGGGTCGGTCGTCACTGCCCAATATATCGGCAAAAAGGATGATAAAAATGTAGCCAGGGCTGCAGGGCAGCTGTTTCTGGCAATCGGAGGTATTTCACTTTTTTTAATGGCCCTCACACTTATATTTAACAAGCCGCTTCTCCGGGTTATCTATGGATCGATTGACAGGGATGTACTGGCAAATGCAAGAATCTATTTTTATATATCCTCAATATCCTATCCGTTTCTGGCATTTTACAACAGTGCGGCAGCACTGTTTCGGGCGGTGGGCAATTCCAAAGTTTCCATGCAGATTTCCCTGTTTTCCAATCTATTCAACATAGCTGGAAACGCCCTCCTCATCTATGTATTTCACTTAGGTGTGGCTGGCGCAGGAATTTCTACCCTGATCTCCCGTATCATCTCGGCTGTATTAATTCTTATTCTGTTAAAAAAGCAGGGGGAATTCCCTGTAGAATTCCGGCTTAAACCGGATAAACGCATCCTTGGCCAGATCCTCTATATCGGAATACCAAACGGACTGGAAAACAGTATCTTCCAGCTGGGAAAGCTGTTGTTATCCAGTCTGATTGCCGGCTTCGGAACAGTTGCCATCGCAGCAAATGCAGTCGCCAGCACCATCTGCGGGCTTGAAATCATACCAGCCAATGCAATCGGAATCGCAATGGTAACCGTCGTAGGCCAGTGCATTGGAGCCGGTGAACTTTCACAAGCCCGCCATTATATGGGCAGGCTTGTGAAAACAGCTTACTTGTGGCTGCTGGTTCTCAATTTGTCCCTTCTGCCCTTCTTAAGAGTGATCTGCGGTCTGTTCCAGCTCTCCGCTGAGACAAGTGCACTGGCGATAGAACTTATGGTTTATCACAGCATCTGCTGCATGCTGATTCATCCTCTGTCATTTTGCCTGACCAATGGTCTCAGGGCGGCCAACGACGTCCGTTTTACCATGACCGTATCCATCTGTTCCATGTGGATCTGCCGGATCGTAATGGCATACTTATTAAGTCTGTATTTCGGACTTGGACTGATGGGGATCTGGATTGCAATGACGATCGACTGGCTGGTGCGTGCCATATTTTTCACGACCCGGGTTTTAAGCGGGAAATGGCGCCGCTATGCAATGCGAAGTTTAAATTAAGCCAAAAAGCCCATAACGGTTTCTTTCATTCTATCCCCATCGCACTCAGTCTGATGAAGAACTGGTGCGGTGCGGATTTCTTCAACTGCCTGGGGAATATCAATCCCTGATACGTCTGACAAACGGTCGATGATCCTGAATTCATCTTCCTCCGATTTCTTACCTTCCAAAGCCTCTAAAACACTTCCGGAAAACTTATAAGGGCTGGCTGTAGAGGCGATAACCGTCTTAGTCTCATCCTTTGACTGTTCTTTATACTGACGGTATACAGAAGCGGCAACACCTGTATGTGTGTCAATCACATATCCGGTGCGGTCAAACAGATCTTTGATGGTTCTCTGATTCTCTGCCTCTCCTGCATATCCCCCAATGAAATCTTCCATAAACTTTTTCATGGCTGGTGTAACAGTATAGCTGCCTGTTTCATTAAGCTCTTTCATAAGTCCTGCATTTTCCTCTGCATTACAGCCGGTGCTTAAATAAATGAGGCGTTCTAAGTTACTGGAAATCAGAATGTCCATGGAAGGTGAACTGGTGAGAATAAAATCTCTGTTTCTGTCATAGGTTCCTGACTGAAAGAAATCATAAAGAACTTTGTTCTCATTGGAAGCACAGATTAATTTTTTAATGGGAACTCCCATCTGCCTGGCAAGATAAGCGGCCAGAATGTTGCCGAAGTTTCCAGTTGGAACAGCTACATTGATCCGCTCCCCATCTGATATTTCTCCCCCTGCCAGCAGTTTTCCATATGCATACACATAATAAACCACCTGAGGCACCAGTCTTCCAATGTTAATGGAATTGGCTGATGATAACTGATATCCCTTCTCTTCCAATTGAGCAGCAAATTCCTTATCACCGAAGATTTTTTTCACGCCTGTCTGGGCATCATCAAAATTTCCGTGTATGGCTGCCACATGGGTATTCTTTCCTTTTTGTGTTACCATCTGAAGTTCCTGGACACGGCTTACTCCGTTCTTTGGATAAAAAACAATAATCTCAGTTCCTTCCACATCGGCAAATCCAGCCATGGCTGCCTTGCCTGTATCTCCGGAAGTAGCCGTCAGTATCACGATCTTATTCTTTACCTGATTCTTTTTTGCAGCAACAGTCATCAGGTGAGGAAGTATGGAAAGAGCCATATCTTTAAACGCAATGGTACTTCCATGATATAATTCCAGGTAATACGCACCGTCTGCTTTCGCAAGAGGAGCGATCTCTTCTGTATCAAACTTGCTGTCATATGCGCAGTTAATACAGCTTTTTAATTCCTCCTCTGTATAATCGGTGAGAAACAGCTTCATCACTTCATAAGCAGTTTCCTGATATGTCAATGTAGAAAGTTCTTTCATGGTCTTGTCTAGCTTCGGGATAAAACTTGGCATAAACAACCCGCCATCTGCTGCCAGCCCTTTTAAAATTGCCTGGGAAGCCGTCACATTGGCTTCTTTGCCTCTGGTACTCTGATAGGATAATTCCATGGTATCGCGTTCCTTTCCTGCTCTCTCTTAATAAGTGTGATAAAAAAAACCTTGCCAGCATTGTAGCACACTTTAAACTCCGGTGCAAGAAAAACAGGCAAAAAAGTTTTCTTATTGCGGACATATGTTCTTGTATAGAGGACACTTTTCTAATTTGCATCTCCTGCTATGATGTGGTAAGATACTGTCAGAAATACAGAAAGGAGTCACTGTCACATTGAACTATCCTAATATTGTAAAAGGCAGTTTTATTAACCGCCCAAACCGCTTTATCGCTTATGTGCAGATTTTATCAGGGGATGGCGAAGAAAAAACCGTAATCTGCCATGTTAAAAATACAGGCCGCTGCAAAGAACTTCTTCTTCCCGGCGTTACAGTACTCCTTCAGTATCATCCGGAAGCCTCTGTCCTCGGCAGAAAAACAGAATACTCTCTGATCGGTGTCTATAAAAAAAGGGAGAAAGACACACTGTTAATCAATATGGATTCCCAGGCGCCTAATTTAGCAGCTTATGAATGGATCCTTGGATCTGAGTCAGTCTGTGATGTGAAAAGAGAGGTCACCTACGGTCAATCCCGATTTGATCTGGCTTTTCAGTTAATCGGCAAAGATGAGTATGGATGTGTAACCCACACTCCTGCATTTATGGAGGTTAAAGGGGTGACCTTAGAAAATCACAACCATGCTCTATTTCCTGATGCTCCCACAATAAGGGGTATCAAGCATATCGAAGAACTGATTCATGCAAAAAATGACGGATATGAAGCCTATCTCCTGTTTGTAATCCAGATGAAAGGGATGACTTGCTTTTCTCCCAACGATGAAACCCAGCCTGAGTTTAAAGAAGCTTTAAAAAAGGCATTAGCTGCAGGAGTTCACATCCTTACATATGACTGCCAGATTACCGAGAACTCTATGATTGTGGACCAGCCGGTACCTTTGATTCTGGACTAACCAGATCATTCTTCTTCACTCCAGATAGAAATCCGGGGTGCGGGATAAAAGCTCCCTGCGGTCAACAATCCGGTATACCCTGTTTTCCTTTCTTATAACACCGTCCCTGCAAAGCATGTTCATAACCCGGAATGTCTGGCGGTAGCTGGCTCCAATGGATTTTGACGTATCTGCCAGTGTCTCCAGGAAAATTCCTTCCTGCTCCGCAAAAAGAATAAACGCACAAAGCCGTTCTTCACAGGTATGAAGGGCGGTAATCACACTCTTTTTGGAACTTCTTATCAGCTTTGATGCCAGTTCTCTCCCTATGTCATTGACAAAAGGGAGATTCTGTTTTAATTTCTCTTCGTATTTTTTATAGGGAAGACCGATGCAGATAAACTCTGTCACTGCACTGATGGTAGCGTTTGCAATATGGGAACCTGTCATTAACTCCACATCCCCAATAATCCCTTCTGAGATATAATAGCAAAGCAAAAGATCCTTTCCATTGGCAGAAGCAGAACAGACCTTTGCTTTTCCAGAAACAACCAGAAGGAAATATTCCATCTCCATACCTTCCTGTAAGATCAGCTCTCCAGGTGCAAACCGAAGCAAAGCAGAATCACCAAGATCCATATCTGATAAATGAAACTGAAGAAATATATTTCTGATTCTCTGTTCTGTGATATTCATCTGCATCGCCTCCTTCCTGCCTCTTTCTGGAGTATGACATATGTCATACCGTCTTGTCAACGGGGTATGGTATGCTTGAATTCAAAATCGGAGGTGATTTTATGTATAATATTCTTTCTCTCCTTGCCGGCGTAATTATATCCTTCATGATTGCGCTCAATGGAGGTCTGACAGCACAGTACGGGGTATTTGGAGCGGCTGTTATCATTCATATCGTAGGCGTTTTATTTGCATTCCTTCTGCTTCAGTTTCTTCGTGACTCCAGCCAGAAGTCAGCAGAAAAACTCCCATGGTGGCTATACACAGGCGGAATCATCGGTGTGCTGACGACTGCATTCAGTAATTTCGCATATGGGAAAATCAGTATGACAGGAATCATTGCCTTAGGACTTCTGGGACAGGCCATTGCTTCCCTTGTCATAGACTGGCTGGGGCTCTTTGGTATGACAGCATATCCGCCTAAAAGGCACACGCTGGCTGGACTGATACTTGCGTTTCTTGGCATTGTTGTCATGCTGAACCATTCGTTCTACGGAACAGCATTCCCGGTTCTGATCTCTCTTCTAAGCGGGACTACCATTGTTCTCTCCCGCACGGTTAATGCTGGTTTGTCGAAACACACCGGAGCGCTTAAGGGTTCCTTTCTCAATCATCTGACAGGACTTCCGGTAACACTGATTCTTCTGTTTCTTTTTGGAAGAAATGAAGCGGTCTTTCATAGTTTCATACTTTCACCCCATGTCTGGATCTACCTTGGAGGAACGTTAGGAGTTATCACTGTTTTACTTTTCAATGTAACAGTTCCTAAAATCCCTTCATTCAGACTTACACTTCTATCCTTTACCGGACAGATTTTTACCGGAATTATACTGGATCTGATTACCAGGAAAGGCTTTACTATGGCGACCTTTTCAGGTGGTCTTCTGGTCGCCGCAGGGGTTGGGATCTCCATAGCTGGAGAACGATTCGCTATGTTATTTAGAAACAAATCTATTATATCTGACGAAACTTTATAAATAAAAACAGGATAGAAGCGGAAAAAGCTGGGATGCATACAGCTTTTCAGACTTCTATCCTGTTTTAAAATTTCCTTCCACCGCCCCCCATGGTACGGCCGGAATTTGTATGAACAGTGCTTTGTCCCCCAGAAGACATGCCTCCGCCTCCAGATGAGCGGTTGCTTCCTCCATTATCACGGGGTATGATGACATAGGTTACAACGCTATTCACTAAATTGTCATTTTGCCTTGAATATTGAAACTCGCAGTTAGCCCGGTAAGCCAGAAGGGAGTTAGCGGCTCTTCCCCTCTCTTTCGTCATGGAATACTGACTTTTTACACCACCGCACACAGCTGCGGCTGCGGCTGCGGCCACTAATATTGCCAATGCAGCTTCATACCACTCTATATTTCGGTAAACACTGATTTCTCCCGTATCGGTATTGTAATTATACTGGCCTCCCGGTA
>SVDS01000209.1 GCA_015057715.1 Paenibacillaceae bacterium | reverse complement strand
TTTGGGAGCCTGAAGCTTTCTGTATTCTCCCGGCGTCATTGTTACATACTTTTTGAAAAAACGCTGGTAGCTTTGCACGTTATTATATCCTACCTTTTCTGATATTTCAGTTAAGGTAAGAAACGTGTCCGTAAGGTACTCTTTACTTTTGTCAATTCGTATACTATTTAAGTAATCGGTTAAGGTGGTTCCGGTCCGTGCCCGAAAAATTTTACTGAGATAAGAGTAGCTGATTTCCAGATAGTCAGCTACATCAGTTATATTCATGTCATTCATATAGTGCTCATTTAGATATTGCTTGGCCATTTCACAGTAACTGGTTTCTTTTATATCGTTGCTCTTATAATGAACGCTGATATTCATGAGAAGCTCTCTGCTGGAATGAATCATATCTGCCAAAGTTTTATACTCATATAAAGAATCTAACAGGTTGGTATCCATCAGTCTGGTAAAATGAAATTCGTGATCCAGTTCCACCAGTATCCGGTTAAATACATCCCTGACCTCGGAGGCATTCCTGATATTCCCAAGTTTATCTTCCAACTCCAGTAACAGCCGTTGTGTTTCCTGTTCGTTTTGAGAGACAATGCTACGGATAAACGATGTATTAATATTTATTAACATCGTATATACTTCATCAGAATCCAGACTTTTCTCGATTTTTTTTACTGTGGTAAGTTCATTTTTCCAATTAAAAAAATATGAGTTTTTGACTGCTTCAAGACATTTGGGGTACTCTTCTAAAATTTCTGCCGCATGATGTATGAGCTGACTGATCCCGAAATATGCGTTCTGGTTTGTCAACTTAATTACCGTATCAGCCAGAACTGTTCTTGTCTGCTCAAGACTCTCCCCTTCATTACCCTGGTAGAGCAAGACCAGAGTCTCTTCTTCGGTTTTGGCTAAAACTCCTTTCTGGGAAGACTGGAGATAGCTTCGCAGTACTTCCTGCAGGTTCAAACGGAATAACAACTCTTCATCAGGTGACAATTTCATATCGGTGATATCAAATTTTACCAACAGCATTTCGCAGTGGCAGTTTCCATTTTTATCAAACAGATAGGGATGGTCATTGGTAAATTCAGTTGTATACTTCCAGTTTTCCAGAAAACTTCTGAAATTAAACGCCTTACTTAATTCATCAAATCGTTTTAATTTTAATCTGGCATTGTAATTAAATGTGTTCATCTCTGAAAATACTTGTTTCAGCATATCGATTTCATCAGTGATATGTTCCTGTGGTGTATTCCTGGTATCTTTTGCAACGTCTGAATATAGAGTATTAATCGGCCTGTATAATCGTTTGGCCATATAGAAAGAGATGATCAGGGAAAAAAGGATTAGTCCGATACAAATCAGAAGTATATACTTTCCCAGATAAACAGCTTCCTGATAAGAATCGCTGAGCGGATAAGAAGTAACTGATAAAGCGTTAAAGTTAACGGATTTCATAAAATATATACGATTATTGCAGACTATATAAGTCACACCATTATCCAGCTCTCTGGCAGGCTGACGGATCAGTTCTTCCCATTCCGCATACCGGCTGTCTCCCTCAATAAGCTTGCCATCTCTGTCCAAGATAAAAAATTCCATATAATTATCAGTCAGACGGTAGGAATCAACAATCTCATTGTATAAGCTCTTTATACTGATGTTAGTTACCAGATAGAAATCCGGTCTGCCCTTTAAAACCAGAGATAGGACAAGATTATTCCGCTTATTGTATAAAAAACTGTACTTGTCAAACAAAGATTCATCATCAAAGATAAGACGGGGAGGCAGCTGCTGTATGCTGTAGATGTTGTCGTTTATATCATTTAACCATTTGGTATCATAAAATTCCGAGAAAAGATACCTTCCGGTTTTTGAATTATAGATTTTGCCGGTTGTCTTGTCGTAAAAGTATACGGAATCAATTAAGTAATATTTCTGTGTCATGGCGGACAGCCTTTTTGAAATCATGGATAAATCTGTATTGTAATCGTTTGAATAGGTGTAGGTACTGTATCTCTTTTCGCCGATTTCTGTAGCTGTTTCCATCTTGATGCTTTTAATTCGCTGATTAATCCCGGAAGCGATTTCATTTAAATCAATGGATTTCTGCTGATAAAATTTATGTTTTGCCTGCTGTGACATCATGTGGTACCAGAAGAAGCCCAGGACACTGATGGGAATTAAAATCAGAAGGATATTAGATAGAAGGATTCGGTACAAATATCTGCGGAACCCTATTTTCTTTCTTCTTTTCCAGTTCTCATTCGAAAACAGATTCATAAAAGCCTCCTACACAGTAATATTCTCAATACGGCAGTTCCTTGCTCTTAGGCTAACTTTAACTATAGCACAGGATAAAGATTATTTTCAAGTGAATCCATAATTGTACACGGAAATGATAGATTCTGATACTCCATGATAGTTATTCATACTTCCAAATAGAAATCTACCGTTGTATATGAGGAGAGGGTTGGGTAAATTTAAGTAAATAAAAGAGACCGAAGGGAGAACTTGAAAATGAAGTGGGCAAAACAACGTCAGGCCGGATACCGATCCAGGCATTCAGGCAGTAAAAATATCTGGTTTTATATATGGAGAGATAAATGGCTGTACTTGATGCTGGCACCTGTCATTACCTATTATATTGTATTTAAATATGTGCCTATGTACGGCCTCGTCATTGCCTTTAAAGATTATAATGTTTTTAAGGGAATTACCGGGAGCAAATGGGTTGGTTTACTTAACTTTAAACAGGTTTTTCAGACGGATCTGTTCTGGCAGTCAATTAAAAACACCTTAATACTTAATCTGTCTACACTGGCAGTGAATTTTCCATTAACCATACTGGTTGCATTAATGCTGAATGAAGTTAAATATCCTTTGTTCCGGCGCGTATCCCAGTCATTTCTTTATTTGCCTCACTTTATGTCATGGGTGGTTGTGGCAGGCATTGCAACCAATCTTTTTGCGCAGACGGATGGAAGCGTGAATCAGATGATCAAACATCTTGGATTCAATGCGATTCCTTTCTTAAACAGCAGCGGCTGGTGGGTCTTCACTTATGTTATATGCAATGTGTGGAAGGAAATTGGCTGGGGAACAATTATTTATCTGGCGGCTATAACCGGTATTGATGAATCCCTGTATGAAGCAGCCTACATAGACGGTGCAGGCAAAGTTCAGCGTATCCTCTATATCACCCTTCCTATGATCCGGTCAGTGATTATTGTCATGCTGATTCTGTCTATCAGTAAAATGATGAGTATCGGTCTGGACGCTCCTTTGCTTCTTGGCAACACCAAGGTTATCAATGTGTCAGAAGTGATCAGTACCTACATTTATCGTCTGGGCATCGTAAAGGCAGAATACAGTTTATCTACAGTAATCGGTCTGTTTCAGTCAGCCGTTAATATTTTCATACTGATTCTTGCAGATCGTTTTGCTAAAATGATCGGAGAAGAGGGAATCTTATAGAGAGGGGGTCATTGTGATGAAGAATATGAGTGTAAGTAAAAAGATAAAAATCAATTGGGGAACTGTGATAAACTATTTATTGCTGACTATTTTGGTAGTTATATGCTTTTATCCATTTTTAAATGTAGTTGCTTATTCTTTTAGCAGCAACCGTGCAGTTTTATCTGGAACGGTTACTTTTTTCCCAATTGAAATGCAGCTGGATGCATATAAGGAGATTGTACATAGAGGACAGATCTGGACAGCAATGAGAGTAACCATGCTGGTAACCTTGTTAGGGACTGCCATTGGCCTGATACTTACTGTATTTGCAGCCTATGCACTTTCAAAGGATAAATTAAAGGGACGGAGATGGATATCAGGAATGATCCTGTTTACCATGTATTTTAACGGAGGTATTATTCCAACCTTTCTGGTAATAAAAAATCTGGGAATGTATGACCAGCTTACGTCACTTTATATTCCCTCTGCTGTTAATGTTTTTAATTTCATAGTGATGAGAACCTTTTTCAGGGAGATCCCAAAAAGTCTGGAAGAGGCTGCTTATCTGGACGGAGCAACGGACGTACAGATTCTCTTTAAGATTGTTCTTCCTCTGTCCATGCCGATTATCGCTACCATCGGACTTTTCTATGCTGTTTATTACTGGAATGATTATTTTAATGCTCTTATTTATATTCAGTCCCCTGAAAGGTATACTCTCCAGCTTCGTCTGAGAAGTCTTCTTTTTGCCGGCGAGCTGGGGGCGGCAGGCAACGAGGGACTGGCACAGCAAGTGATGGCAGAATCGTTAAAGATGGCATGTATTGTGGTTGGAACAGTTCCAATACTGGCTGTCTATCCATGGCTTCAGAAATATTTTGTAAAGGGTGTTATGCTGGGCTCTGTGAAAGGCTGACAGTCCGGGATTCTAATACACTAAATTATATGATTGGAGGAAGGTATATGAAAAAGGTAAGGCGTTTTCTGGCAGGGGGATTGGTTTTCGCAATGGCAGTCAGTCTGATTGGCTGCAAAAGTACGGGAGAGGTTTCTAAAAATGCAGACACAAAGGGTACCGCGGTATCGGAAGCAGCGGGAGGAAAAGAGGAATTTAAAACCACCTACGGATCTAAAAAATTTGATGACGTAACCATAACAGTTGAAGTGTTTGACAGAAGCAACGCACCGGAGGGAAGTACAGTAATTGATAACAGATGGACAAAATATATTAATCAGGAGATGAACAAAGTAGGAATTACTGTTAAATTTGTGGCGGTTCCAAGATCCGATGAAGTAAATAAAGCCCAGCTTATGATGGCATCCGGCACTGGTCCGGATATAATGATCTGCTATACGTCCTCTATTGTGGAAGGATTTTATAAGGATGGAGGAACCTATGACCTGTCACCTTATGTGGATGGAGAAGAACAGGCAAA
The DNA here is from genome assembly GCA_015057715.1 of Paenibacillaceae bacterium. Classification (GTDB taxonomy): domain Bacteria; phylum Bacillota; class Clostridia; order Lachnospirales; family Lachnospiraceae; genus Lacrimispora. The sequence continues at coordinate 1,286 of SVDS01000209.1, read as the reverse complement.
AAACTTAAAAGAATACATTGGTAAGGACTGTATGGATCTGGGACGGAATCAGCAGGGAGAGCTGTGGGCGGTTCCGGCAAGACGCTCCACTACGGCCTCTACAAATCTCTTTATCCGTAAGGACTGGTTAGATGAGCTTGGTTTACAGGCGCCCACAACAAAAGAAGAGATGTACCACGTTCTGCAGGAATTTAAAAAATATAAGCCTGATTCCTTTGCAGCAAGCTTTTGGGTATGTACCAAAGCCAGCGATATTGCGGGGGTAATGGCTACCTCATTTTTAAAGAACGTAAAGGATGAAAAAGCTTATGCAATCGAAGCAGACTCTGCAACCAGCTTAATTTATATGGATCCAGGCTTTGGAGAGTATTTCAAATGGATGAACCAATTGTATAATGAAGGGCTGATCGATCCGGAATATTATGTGGACACTACGGAAAATGCCTTAAAAGAGGATTTTGTAAACGGGAAAGTCGGCTGTTTTGAATCTAATGTAAACTATAATGTAGACAGTCTCCGTGGAAGTTTATTAAAGGTGCTTCAGTCAACGGACCCCAAAGCGGATGTCATTAGCATTCCTCCGATAAAAAATGTTAATGACGGGGAAATTTATAATAAAAATTATCCCATTAACGGTGCCTATCTCTTTGTTCCTAAATCGGCAAAGAATGTGGAAGCAGCCGTAACTTATCTGGATTGGCTTGCTACCAAGGAGGGGGGATTTACAATTTTCCACGGATTTGAAGGAGAGCATTTCAAGTATGATGATGCAGGGGTTCCCTGTGTTCTTGATGCGGGTTATAATACAAAGGACAAAGACTGGACCAGACATGATCTGTTTATAATTGGAAACCAGGGTTATTATAAGACTGCCGATGAATTCGCACTAGCGACCTCTAAGGAATGTCCCGGATATGAAAACTATGTGCTGGACAATTTTAAAAATGCTTCTGTTGGCACAATAAGACACGATCCAACGTTTACTGCACCGACTGCTACAGAGAAAAATACGGAGATCAGTGTAATCAGGGAAGAGTATTTCGTAAAATTAGTTACCTGCCAGCCGGATAAATTTGATGCCACATTACAGGAGTTTAAAGATAAACTGAAGAAAGCAGGATACGACCAGATTATCAAAGAACGAACGGATTATTATGACGGTGTATTTGCCGGTAAGTAAGTTTTGCGGGTAACAGACAGAAAGTGAGAGGAGACACGAAGATGTACAGTAGAAACGATGGCATGAATTATGCGCCGAAAGGAAAGCCAGAGTCTGTGGTTGAAAA
>SVDS01000208.1 GCA_015057715.1 Paenibacillaceae bacterium | reverse complement strand
CGCCTTGCTGCTTCGCAGGCTTCCTTTACATCATCCACCCCACCCTCAAATTTCACCTGGGCAGTAAGAGGAATAAACGCCGCTGCATCCTTGGGATTTATGGTATCAATGCCAATGATTTTCACGTCTGCAGCCTTGCATGCCTTATCCATGGCGTACAAAACCGCTCCATATCCTGCACACTCTAAAAAGCCAATTGCCATATGTACCTCCCTTAAACGATCCTTAAGCCGCCTTCCGCCAGCATACATCTGCGCCTTCTGGTAAAGCTTTTCGCACAGGTGAGGCCTTCTCCCGTAGGACCTGCGATTGTCATTGTGGTATGTCCTTCTCCACCGATTCCCACACCTCTTAGCGTGGCTCCATTCTTTGTAAAGATGGTAGTCTCTATTTCCTTTGCAAATCTGGTCATGTTCTCCACGTTCCTGGAAAACATGGATGCAGTATGGCGGTTTCCTGATTCTGCCGCTTTTGCGCTTTCCATACATTCCTCAAAGGTTTTCAGACGGACAATGGGAAGAACCGGCATCAGCTGTTCTACCATGACAAAGGGGTGATTTCTATCTGTTTCACAAATCAGAAGACGCACATCCTTATCACAGTGTATGCCAATTGCATTTAGGAACAAAGCCGCATCCTTTCCTACCCATTTTTTATTTACTTCATAATTGCCGTTTTTCTCAATCATGGCAAGTTTTAAAATCTCCTGCAGCTGATCTTTTTGAAGCAGATATGCCCCTTCCTGCTGCAGCTGGAGAATAAGTTCATCGGCAGCCTGCTCCATGACAAAGACTTCTTTCTCTGCCAGGCATAAAATATTATTATCAAAAGAGGCTCCCCTGTAAATCTCCCTGGCTGCCAGCTTTATATCTGCGGTATCATCTACTATTACAGGCGGATTACCTGCACCCGCTCCAATCGTCTTCTTGCCAGACCGTAACAGCGCATTCACCATACCCATTCCTCCGGTTCCAACCATCAGACGGACTCTTGGATCAGCGGTCATAATATTAACCGCTTCCATGTCAGGTTCTCTTTGCATGGTAATCAGATTTGCTGGTCCTCCGCTATCCACAATTGCCTGATGAAGCAGCTTCAGGCAGTGGGCGCAGCACCTCCTGGCACCTGGATGAACGTTGAACACAACGGAATTGCCACCTGCAATCATACTGATCGTATTGTTAATAATGGTCTCCGTAGGATTGGTTGAAGGCGTAATGGCACCAATCACTCCAAACGGTGCGTATTCCTCTATCATAAGCCCGCCGTCACCAGAGATCGCCTCCGTAGTCAGGCATTCCACACCGGGAGTCCTCTCAATGACTGCCAGATGTTTTTGAAGCTTATCTTCCACACGGCCCATACCGGTTTCTTCCTGCACCATGGCTGCCAGTGACTGGGCGTGTTTCCCTGCAACGGATCGGATCGCTTCAATAATCCTTCTCCTGTCTTCTACCTTATAATGATTGATCCAATCCCGCTGAGCATTGTAAGCCGCCTCAATTGCGTCCTCCACCCGGTCAAATACTCCGTTGTCGCTCCGGGAAGGAATCATAGAAGGCGTCGGACTTTTCTTATCCAGCCCTGCAAGCACTTCTCTTACAATCAGTTCAATCTCCCTTGTCCCAATTTCCATTTTTTCCTCCTAGTTAAACTGCCCCATAACTCTTCTGACAACCTCAGCAATAATTTCATCCTTTGCCTTGCTCAAATGTTCTGTATCTTTCTTTTCCACCATTTCCTTTGGTATAGAAGAAATTCCACAAGAACATCCCCCTTCCTTAAGAGGCGAAGACTGCCCTGGTTTTACAAGCGGAGTTACACCTTTTAATTCATGAACCGGCGGATTTAGTGGAGCCTGAATCGGCGAAGCGGGCCAGGATGGCTGGATATCAGAAGAAGTAATAACATCTCTCATATTGGTTTCCTGTAAGGAACAGGGCGGAATTCCGCCTGCAGTAATGCCCAGTTTTTGCCGGATATCAAGCAGCTTATTTACCTGGTCACAGGAAAGTACGTTCTGACGGCCGATGATATTCCCTGTATACATCAATATGGTTGCATAATATTCAATGGACTCCAGTCGGTAAAATGCCTGAAAAATATCTTTTCCCCAGGTTAATGCCCCATGATTTGCAAGGAGCACTCCATTGTGGGTATTTACAAACGGTGCAATGGAATCAGGAACTTCTTCCGTACCGGGTGTGGCATATTTTGCTATGGGAATGGAGCCAAGCCCCAATACTGCTTCTGTCAAAACAGCCGCATCCAGACTGATACCTGCAATGGCAAAGCTGGTTGCCACCAGAGGATGGGCGTGAGTAACTGCCTGTACATCCGGATTTTCCTGATAGACCCTTAAATGCATCTTTACTTCTGATGAGGGTTTTGAATTGCCCATAAGCACCTTGCCGTTTAAATCCATCTTTACAAGCATATCCTGTTTCATAAATCCCTTTGATACGCCGGTGGGTGTTGTCCAGATCGTGTTTGGTCCCACCTTACAACTTATGTTTCCATCATTGGAAGCCACAAAGCCTTTGTCATACATACGCTTGCCAATATCCAAAATTGCCTTTTTGGCTTCAAAATCAGACATGTATTTCACGCCCTGAACTGTCATCATAACGATCCCTCCAAAGTTCAAACGACTAGATACATGGCTTGTCTGAACTTGTCAATTTTTGCTGTATTTTAGCGAAATTATATTTGTTTTTATGTGTTTTATTTTGTTTTGTTTTTATTTTGATCATTTTTCCTTTACATTTTGTCAAAAAAAATATACAATATACTTATATGTCACTGTATTCTTATGGTTTCATGCTGCATTTCAAATAATTTGTTCGCAGAAAGAAAGGAACATGCCTATGTTAGCAGTAACAAGGAAAGCTAAAATCAAAGATATTATATTAGAAAAGAAAAGCGTTACAGTAACGGAATTATCTAAAATATTTTCCGTAACCGAGGAAACAATTCGCCGTGATTTAAAGCAGCTGGAAGACGACGGTTTCCTTACCAGAACTTACGGAGGTGCATTCATACAGGACGGGGTCGAGAACAATGTGGAGCTTACCATAAGGGAAACCGCATATATGGAAAGCAAGAAGGCCATTGCTAAAAAATGTCTCTCACTGATACATAACGGCGATTCCATCTTTTTAGATGCCTCCACAACCGCTCTCCAGATTGCCCGCGAGCTTCAGGGAATGCGCCTGACAGTGGTTACTAATTCTCTTCTCATTATCAATGAACTTCAGGATAAAGAAGATATACGTCTAATAACCCTGGGAGGCTCCTATGCGCCAAGAGATAAGGCATTTGTCGGCAATACAGCAATTCGGAATTTAGAGTCTTTCTATCTGGATAAAACCTTTATGTCCTGCAGAAGCATATCCATGGAACACGGAATCACCGATTCCAACGAATCAATTGCAGCCATACGGCAGACTCTGCTCACACGCAGCAATCATATCTATCTGGTAGCGGATCATTCCAAATTCAATAAAACCTCTTTCATCACCATATCCGGCTTTGATGCAATTACCGGATTGATCACCGACAAAAATCTTGACAGCCAGTGGACCGAGTATCTGACTAAATATAATGTCACCCTGTATGAGGCCATCGACGCCTAGCCCGGTCTTCAGGAGGATGTCCCTTAAAGTAAGGCATCCTCTTTACCGTCATTCCCCTTTTAACGCTTCCTGTTTCCTTCTGAATATCTCTTTTAGTGACTCACTATAGGGCTCTCTTGCGATTCCATACTCCGTCACAATACCTGCGATCAAATCATGATCTGTGACATCAAAAGCAGGATTAAACACCTTCACTCCTTCGGGAGCCATTGGTTTTTCATACCACATCTCCACCACTTCCGTTGCAGGACGTTCCTCAATGTGGATTTCCTTTCCTGTAGGTGTATTTAAATCAATTGTTGAGGTAGGTGCACAGATATACATGGGCACGCCGTAGCGTTTCGCAGCCAGTGCCACCATGGAGGTTCCGATTTTGTTTGCAGTATCTCCATTGGCCGCCACTCTGTCACACCCTACAAACACTGCATTGACCCATCCCTTACGCATAACAGAAGCAGACATATTATCACAGATTACGGTTACATCAAGCCCGGATTCCTTTAACTCAAAGGATGTCAGTCTTGCTCCCTGGAGCAGCGGCCTGGTTTCGTCTGAGAAAATGCGGAAGTTATACCCCCGTTCCTGTCCCAGATACATGGGTGCCGTTGCAGTACCATACTTTACAGTCGCAAGCTGCCCTGCATTGCAGTGAGTCAGCAGACCATCTCCTGGTTTTACAAGGGTAAGACCATATTCTCCAATCGTCTTACACACCCAGATATCCTCTTCTCTTATTTTTACAGCCTCTTTATGCAATTCCTCTACAATCTCAGGAACAGACTTGTTTTTATTGTCTAAAACAATTCCTTCCATTCGTTTTAAAGCCCAGGAAAGGTTCACAGCCGTTGGACGGGCTGAATCAAGGTAATCCTTTGCTTTCCTGAATTTCCGGAAAAACTCTTCAAAATCAGAAGCCTCAATCTCTCTTGCTGCCAGATATATTCCAATTGCTGCCGCCACTCCGATTGCAGGCGCCCCTCTTACCTGAAGAAGATAAATAGCACTCCAGATATCCTCCTGTTTTGTTAATGAAAGAATTACCGTATTATAAGGAAGCTGTGTCTGATCTATAATAACCAGGGCATGGTTTTCTTCATCAAGTGCCACTGTGTCATAATCCATAATGGATTTCTTTTTGTCTTCACTCATGTTTTTGCCTTTCCCGTCTTTTATGATTCGTAATTACCTACTGCCTCTTTAATAGCTGTTAAATAGTCTGCACCACAGCGGAAGGTATCCCGGTTCATAATATATTTTTTTGCCAGCGTGATCACAATTCTCTCTGCTCTGGTACGTTTTGTTTCATCTGATATGGTTGTAATATCAATTACATTGGCCATGCCCACGATCCGGCGGATTGATTCCAGTCCGGCAACGCCTGCTGTATCAGAAAGGATCCGCTCCAGATACCACTCTTTAAATCCCGGTACTTTTGCCATCCTGTCAGTGGCATATTCATCAAACACCAGATTATATTTTTCAATGAAAAGATCCACCACATCAGAAATGGTCTGAAGGCACCATGAGCAGAACTCTGCTTTCTTTTCTTTATCAGAAATAACAGCATCTCCATTGCACCATGCAAAAAATATATTGGCTATTACATTGCCAATGTCGTAACCCATTGGTCCAAAAAATGCAAACTCCGGATCAAAAATAAATGTGTGCTCCTTATTAATAAATACAGATCCTGTATGCAAATCTCCATGAATCAGTGACTGTGCATGATTCATAAATTCAAACTTCAATTTTGCAGCTTCTAAGTGCAGCGCCTGATCCTCATAAAGTTCTTCCCTTACAAACTCCTGATTGGGTAAGAACACATTGTTCCTGTGGTTATAGTCAATAAAAGGTTCGCTGTACACCAGATCCTCACTGATCTCACATAAATCCGGATTGATAAAGCTCTTTACCAGCTCCTTTTTTTCCTTATGCCCCATTACCACATCCGTCGTCCGTAAAAGGGAATTTACCATAAATGTGGTCACATGATCGGCAAACAGAGGGTAAATTTCATGGTTGATCAGGCCGGTACGCATCATGGTATGTCCGGTCATATCTTCCATGATCATGGCACACATCACACCATCGTAAAGATAAACCTTAGGAACCAGTCCCGGTGCGTACATCTCCTGAATGCCAAGAATCTTGGCTTCTATTCTTCCTCTGTCCGTAGAAATATGCATATCAGCAGAGATTCGAAGAGCCTCGCCTGCCTGTTTTACAATAATTGATTTTCCGCTTTTTCCATCCTTTACCCGAAACACATAGTTTAAGTTTCCGTCACCAATTTCCTTACATTCCAGCTCGGCTCCTTTGTCAAAATAGGAAAGCTTTTCCTGTACGTAATCTGGAACTTCTGGTGCCTTCATTAAAAAATAACTGTCGTATTTAGACATTTTTGTCACCTTCCCCGTTCATTTTATAATCCCTGTTTAGTTTGCATTCTTTGTTTTTCCGCTGGCATAGGTCATGGCAAGTGCGATCGCAAGGACTGCGCCCTTAATTATGTTCATTGCATAATACGGAACGGACATCATAATAAGTCCATTTTCCAGCATACCTACTAAAACCGCCCCTGCAAAGGTTCCAAAAGCATTGGCCTTACCAGCCCCTAATACGGAAAAGCCAATATACGCCGCGCATACAGACGGCATTAAATATGCATCT
>SVDS01000207.1 GCA_015057715.1 Paenibacillaceae bacterium | reverse complement strand
AATTATTAAAAAGGAGGAATGTTTTGTTGCAGAAAAAAGAACTGAGTACTGACAAAGCTCCATCTGCGATTGGACCTTATTCTCAGGCAATAATGGCATCTGGAACGATCTATGTATCGGGACAGCTTCCCATTAATCCGTCTACCGGATCATTTGCTGGAGATGATATTAAGGCGCAGACCAGGCAGTCTCTGGAGAATATCCGGGCTGTTTTAGAATCTGCGGGTGCAGGAATGGAAAATGTGGTGAAAACCACCGTATTACTAAAGGATATTGGGGAATTTACAGAAATGAATGAGGTTTATGCACAATATTTCACTGGTACCTGCCCTGCCAGAGCGGCATTCCAGGTAGGCAGCCTTCCAAAGGATGCCAGAGTGGAGATTGAGGCGGTCGCAGTATTGTAGCATGTATGAAAGCTAATTGATAAGACGATCACGGAGGAGGAATACATAATGGAAGAGCATGGCAAAAAGCTCGGTATGTTAAATATTTTCGGTCTTGGTTTGGGTGGAGCAATTGGTTCAGGTATCTTTGTTTTACTTGGATTTGGAATTGGTTATACAGGCAGATCTATTGTCCTGGTATGTGTCGGCGGATGTTTATTTATGCTTCTGGCTTATATGTACAATGTAATCATGAGTTCCATGTTTGTATTTAAAGGGGGGGATTACAGCCAGAAAGCGTTGCTGTTTAATCCTACAATGACTGGTTTTTCAGCAACTATGGCTCTTGTAAACAGCATGGCAATGTCAAGCTATGCACTTGGTATGGTTAACTATATTTCAGCCGTATTCCCCGGAGTAGCGCCTTTTACCCGTCCGGTGGCAGTCCTGATTATGACACTCTTTTTTGCAAGCACTCTGCGGGGGTCCCGTTTTATAACGCTTTTAGAAAATGCAATGACTGTAATTTTAATTGGAGCAATAGCAATTTTTGTTATTTTTGGTATGCCTCAGGTAAGACCTGACTATTTTTCCAATGCAGACGGTGGTTTCTTCCATGGTGGTTTTGCTGGATTTATTAGTGCAATCGCAATTATGGGCTGGGCCTGCCAGGGAACCACAATGGCACCGGTATCCATGGTTGCAGTTACTGAAAAACCGAAAAAAACCATTCCCCTTGCAATTCTGTGGATAACCCTTGCCTTGGCTGTAATATATGGTGTGATGAGTATTGTAGCTGCCGGAGTACTGCCATATGATCAGGTTGCAGGAGCAAATCTGGGAGCAACTGCGAAAGCAATATTCCCCAACAGCATTTATATTATGTTTGTTCTGGGTGGCGGTGTATTTGCCATTGCCACCAGTCTGTTAGGCGGTATTGCCATGTTCCGTTATCCGCTGATGAAGATTGCAGAGGATGGCTGGCTTCCTCCTGTATTTAAAAAGACGACAAATAACGGATTTCCATGGGTCATTCAGCTTGCTTTTTATTTACTAAGCGTAATGCCAATCCTGCTTGGATTCAGTCTGGATTCCATTATATCACTTGTCATGATTCCATCCATGGTGATGAATGTATATTTGAATATGGCATGCATTACACTGCCGAAAAAATATCCGGATCAATGGAAAAAATGTGCACTTCGTATGCCCATTCCATTGTATAATGTTATTTGTGTTCTGTCTGCAGCCTGTGCTGGAGTGGTAGCTTTTAACTTATTTAAAGATCTAAAAGGAAAGGATATCATTGCTTCCCTTGTTATTCTGGCAATATGCGTTGGATTCTCCTTACTTCGGATCCATACCGGAGCAGTGAAAAAGGAGTTCCTGGAGGAAAATAAAAAGGCTATTATTGTTCAGGCACTTGCAGATGATGAGGAGTAATAATAAACTATATACAAGGTGTTTACCGTCACTAAGGTCTTACCGTGTGGACGGTGAATTAAGATGAAGGAGGATATTGCTATGAAATACGATTTTACATCAATTATGGACCGCAGAGGCAAAGACGCCATTGCTGTGGATGGTCTTGGAACTTTACCTGGTTTCGCTCCGGATCTGCCAAAGGATGGATATGATACGATTCCGATGTGGGTTGCAGATATGAACTTTCCAACCGTGCCATCCATCTGTGAAGCCATAGTGGAACGTGTGCAGCACCCGGCTTTCGGTTATTTCAGCCCGTCAGAGGAATATTACAATGCCATTATCAACTGGCAGGAGGAGAGAAACGGGGTTACAGGACTGACAAAAGAATGCATCGGATATGAAAACGGTGTACTTGGCGGAGTTATCTCTGTACTGAATGCATTTTCAGCACCTGGCGATGCAGTACTTCTCCATTCCCCAACCTATATTGGTTTCACCATGAGCCTGGAGAACAATGGACGTAAAATCATACATAGTCCATTAAAGCAGGACGAGAACGGCGTATGGCGTATGGACTATGAGGATATGGATAAAAAAATAAAGGCCCATAAGATTCATACCGCTATTTTCTGCAATCCTCACAATCCATGCGGACGTGTATGGGAAAAGTGGGAGATTGAAAAGGCGATGGAAGTCTATAAGAATAATGACTGTATCGTTATTTCTGACGAAATCTGGTCTGATCTTATACTAGACGGAAATAAACACATTCCGGTTCAGTCCGTCAGTGAGGATGCCCGCAAACGTACCGTCGCTCTTTATGCACCCAGCAAAACCTTTAACCTGGCAGGATTGATTGGTTCCTATCATATTATTTATGATCCATATTTAAGAGACCGCGTCCGCGCCCAGAGCAGCAAATCCCATTACAATGACATGAATGTGCTGAGCATGCATGCGTTAATCGGTGCATATAGAACGGAAGGTGCTATATGGGTAGATGAGCTGTGTCAGGTGCTCACAAAAAATGTGGATTATGCTTATGACTATATAACAAAGAATTTCAAAGGTGTAAAGCTTTCCAAACCACAGGGAACCTATATGCTGTTTATGGACTGCACAGATTGGTGCAAAGAGAATGGAAAAACCATTGATGAACTGGAAAAGTCCGGCTGGGATGTAGGTGTTGCATGGCAGGATGGCCGCATGTTCCACGGACCATGCTCCATTCGTCTGAATCTTGCTCTTCCTTTCAGCAGAGTTGAGGAAGCAATGAAGCGCCTGAATGAGTATGTTTTTAACGCCAAATAAATTTACAGAAAAACGAGGTGCGCAGTATGGGAAAAATATATGTAAATGACAAGATGCGTGATTTTACATTTGATACACCTTTTCGTAAAAATGTCCGGCTCAGTGAGGCTGCTGGCGGAAAGAAACTGGCTTTAGTATTTCTTCGCTATTATGGGTGTACGCTGTGCCAGTATGACCTCTCCCAGTATGCCAAGAACTATGAAAAGATCACGGCAGCAGGAGGAGAATTGCTGGTGGTTCTGCAAAGCGATCCGGATTTATTAAGAGAGGATATGGGAAAAGAAGATATGTTCCCGTTTGAAATCGTCTGTGATCCAAAGGAAGAGCTCTACCGGGAGTTTGAGATTCTTCCAGCAGCCAGTAAAAAAGATCTGGCTGGATTAAAGACCATGGTGAAGGTCGGGAAAGCCATGGCAGCAGGTTTCAATCACGGAAGATATGAGGGAGATGAACTGCAGCTGCCGGCGGCATTTATCCTAACACCCGATCTTACCGTAACATACGCTCACTATGCAAAGGTGATAGATGATGTTCTGGATGCAGATCAGATTGCAGAAATGATGAAATAATTATTGAATAAAAGAATCGCTGTCAGAGAAGTTCAAAAAATGAACGGAAAGAGCAGCGGTTCTTTTATTTTCCACCAAAGCTATTTCCATTCCTGATTAATCCGGTTTCCTTCACTGTAATTGTTCTGGAATCATATTCCAACAGTCCATCTGTCCTCATTTTCTGAAGTTCTCTGCTTAAGGAAGAGCGTTGTATTCCAAGTCTTTCCGCTAAGTCTTTTTTTGATATAGTAAGTCTGATTACATAAGAATTTTGCAGATAATACTGATACTCCAGGAACTCTGTAATTCTCTGCCTGATGGTTTTCATGGATATGGCATCAATTTTTTCTGTAAGCTTCAGGGACTTGTCTGCAATCTCTGTCATAATTCCGCTCATGAACCGGTCGTTGGAATGGCAGAGCGAAAGGACCAGCTCTTTGTAAATATGCAGGATGACAGACCTGCTTTCCGAAACAATTGTCATAGGGTAGACATGCTTACTTGAGAAAAGAAGATTGGCACCTAAAATATCAGAACCGGAAAACACTATGATTTTTAATATATTTCCGGAGGAGTCAATTTTCTGGACGGAGACTTCCCCCTCAAGTACAATATCCATTGCAGAGCATACTTCATTCTGAAGATGGATAACCTGGCCTTTGCTATAGGTATTAATTGAATGACGGGCGTTTTTAAACAACTGTATAAACTGCTCTTCTTTAAAATCTTTAAACAGATCGAGGCTTAAAAGCAAATTTGAATACATTTCTATATTAATTTTCATCACGCTCCTGATTAGTTACCATGGTAACTTTATTATTGTTTATTCTAAAGTATACTATGGTAAAAGAAAAATGGAAAGGAGCATTTTATGCTTGAAAAAATTTATGATTTCTCAACCCTGGACGAAAAGAATATTGAAAAACTGGTGGACGATGACAACCTGCACCTAAACCATATGGTTCTGCCAAAAGGTCAGCGGCTTCCGGAGCATTATTCAAATTCCAATGTCTACATGATTATAGTAAGGGGGAACATGTCCCTGGAACTGGATAAACAGGGACCCCATCAATATCATGCAGGGCAGATTATTGCCATTCCATATCATGCCAGAATGAATGTTGTAAACTTTGATGATGAAATTCTGGAATTTTTCGTTGTGAAGGCTCCTAACCCGGCAAAATACGGGAGGGAATAACATGGACATTTTTACAGCCTTATTCTGGATTGTTACACTGGTGTGGTTTTTTGTTTCCATAGCCAAAGACAAAAAGAAGACGGTCAATGCACTTAAAATGTCAGGCGGCATGATGAAAGGGATGGCAGGAGAAATACTGGCAATCTTATTTTTAATCGGCTTAATTATGACATTTGTCCCACAGGATACAGTCAGACATTTTATGGGAGAATCCAACCTTCTGATTTCCACAATTATATTTGCCCTCATTGGGTGTATTACATTGATTCCAGCTTTTGTGGCATTTCCTCTGGCAGGTTCTCTTCTGGATGCGGGAGCAAATCTGGTTCCTGTGGTTGCATTTCTCACCACCTTGACAATGGTGGGAATCGTAACCTTTCCTTTGGAAAAGAGAGAGTTTGGAATAAAATTCACCTTACTTAGAAATTCTCTCAGCTTTGTCTTTGCACTTTTGATTGCACTCACAATGGGGGTGATACTATGATTAAAATAAAACGGACCGTTCATAACAACAGACTTCTGACCGTGGTTATTCTGTTTTATATGGTATTGGCGGTAATAAGTCCTGATAAAGCAGGTCAGGCACTGAAAGGCAGTTTATACTACGTAAAGGAAATGCTGATGATAATGCCTGTTATTCTTGTGCTGACTTCACTTATTACAGCGTGGGTTCCCAGAAAGACCATAGAAAACAGCTTTGGCAGTGGATCAGGGGTGAAAGGATCCATACTTTCTTTTCTCCTGGGCAGTTTTTCTGCCGGTCCCATATATGCAGCCTTTCCGGTATGTAAAACTCTTCTGGAGAAAGGAGCGGGGATCACTAATATTGTGATTATATTAAGTACCTGGGCTGTTATTAAGGTTCCCATGCTTTTAAATGAAGCCAGATTTCTAAGTTTCAGGTTTATGATTATCCGTTGGATTTTAACCACTGTTTCCATCTTTTTAATGGGCTTTATTATGTCAAGACTGATAAAGGCAGATGACATTCCAACAGGCCAGTGGGAAGAGGAGCAAAGTAGTGGTTTATCCATAAATTCTTCCTGCTGTATGGGATGTGGCCTATGCACAAAAATTGCACCGGATAATTTTGGAATGGCATCAAAAAAGGCTGTTGCTCTTCAATCAGTTTGCAATGAAGCCCAGCGAATCCAGGTTCTTGAAGCAATTGAAAAATGTCCGGCTAAGGCAATAAGAAATAAAGCCAGCTAAGATATTAATTTTAAAAATTCAGACATGGCAAACGTAATATACCGGTTCTTCTTACTGAAGAAACAGATATTACGTTTGCTTTTTTCTTCGTCAAGCTTGTAATAGATCATATCCGTAAGTGCCGGTGATTTACATAAAAGTGTATCGCTGACAAAACAGATCCCCATACCGGAGCAGGCAATGTGATATGCGGTTGACTGCTGATCCAGTTCAAACAGGATAT
>SVDS01000005.1 GCA_015057715.1 Paenibacillaceae bacterium | reverse complement strand
GTCAGGGCAGTCTTTTCCACATAAGGCAGTCCATTTTCTTCCACCAGACTGGTGCGTATCTGAAAAGCTTCTCTTCTTGTTTTATTATATTTTACAAAATTAATTTTCTTCATGACGGCTCCAAATGGTTAAAAATGAATTGGCAAATGTCTCAAACTGTTTTCCTTCACATACTTCATCAAACATCTTACCTAAATCGAAACGTAAATACTTAGGATAATCATAGGCAAGAATGGCGTGGGTTAAATCTCCCTTACCGGGTAGATATCCATCGGAGTATAAAGTTACGGGAAGGCGGTAATCGGGCATGGGATAGTAAAATTTTACAGCTCCCTGGTTTCCTTCACTTCCGCATAAAAGTTCCTTTAACTCTGTTCTGGAAAGGCAAAACTGCTCCGCCTTTGCACCAGCCTGATACTTTAATCCTAGACGGTTTGAAATGGCAGTAATCAGCATTCCGTCGGGTTTTAAAAGTTCTTTGGCCTTTTGAATCATGTCCTGATACGGTTCGCAAAGAGAACCTGCAAAGACGATATAATCAAAGCCCTCATCACTGGTAAAAGAGTCTAAATCATTGTTTACGTAGTGGATATTGTTTTGTTTCTGATTGCGAAGGCGGTTGAATGATAAATTGTTGTGGCAGGGGTCTAATACGGTTACTGCTTTCACCCGCCTGCTGTATAAGCCTGTTAAAGCGCCGTAGTCAGATCCCACCTGCAGAAGTGTTGCATCTGGTTTAAACTCAAACCAGTCCAGCAGATTTTCTCTAATCTCCGATAAGGCATATAAATAATCCAGCCTGGGATTTTCCTGCAGCAGCTTTTTAATATCTCCATTATAATTCTGATACAGCTTTTTAAGTTCAGGGCTGATATCATTCATGCATCATTCCTCCTTACCTTTCTGCACGCATAAGTGTTAAGCTTACATCCGGTTCCATATCATAAACACCAACCGTATTCTTGTTGGATATAACGGTAATGTTTACAATATCATACAGACGGTGGTAAACCACATGCTCCCCGTTTTCAAATCCGGTACAGCTCATGGACAGTAAGTATTCTCCACCCTGAAGAGTCATCTTCTGGGTAAATTCCACCACGTATTCATCACCTTTTTTAACTGATTTTACATCGGAGGACTCAAACATGGTATTGGTACCAGTCAGATCAGCCCCACGCTTGTCCTTAATGGTATAAGTGAAAATCGGTGTTTCGATCTCTCCATGGAAATGAATCCGTTCCTTTATGGTAAAACGCTCTCCCTTTAACAGAAGATTAGTAATATTTCCTCTCTCATCAAGAAGGCCAAAATCTATGATCTCTGCCCTCTTATCCCCGTATTCCGTGCGGTTTGGATTGATGGTCAGCTTATCCTTCATCATTCCGCCTGCTGCCGCCCTGCTTCTTTCCGCAATTGCCTGGTCGCCGGAAAAATCATTATACAGCCCGTTGTCCGCAGCTTCCAGTTCTTCATTTAAATCATCCATCTGGTTTGCCAGGATCTTTTTGTAAAGATCCACCATTTTTCCTGGCTCGCCTTCTGCGATGAAATTGCCTTTGTTCAGCACGACTACACGGTCACAATACTTGATGATAGCACCCATATCATGGGTAACCATGAGAATGGTGGTGCCATTTTTACGGATTTCCTCCATACGGCGGTAGCATTTCGCCTGGAAGAAAACATCTCCTACGGAAAGTGCCTCATCAACAATGAGAATCTCCGGCTCTACATTGATGGCAAGAGCAAATGCAAGGCGGACAAACATACCGCTGGAATAGGTTTTTACCGGCTGATAGACAAAATCTCCGATGTCGGCGAAATCAAGGATGTCCTGCAGTTTTTCATCCATCTCTTTTCTGGAAAATCCCATCATGGTACCGTTCATGTAGATGTTTTCTATCCCTGTATAATCCATGTTGAATCCGGCTCCAAGTTCCAAAAGAGCAGAGATCACCCCGTTTACCTGCACATCTCCGGTTGTCGGGGTCAGAACCCCGGTAATTATCTTTAAAATAGTGGATTTTCCAGATCCGTTGGTACCGATAATACCTACAGTCTGTCCTTTTTCCACATCAAAAGAAATCCCGTTTAAAGCATAAAAATCACGGTGGTAATTTTTATGGGTCAGGCTCATGGCCTCTTTTAACCGGTCGATGGGTTTTTCATATAATTTATATATTTTGGTTACATTATTAACCGTCAATGCTTTGTTATTCGATTCTACGGACATTGAATCCTCCATGGTAACTGCCTACAGCACATCGGAAAAATGCGGGCGCAGCTTTTTAAATACTTTCAGTCCAATTAAAAACAGGACAATAGTGACAAACCAGAAATAAAGACCAAGAGTTGGCCGTTCAGTAACCCAGTTCCCATATAACATGCTGTCACGGTATCCGGCAACGATATAATAAACCGGATTTATTTTCAGCACGCTGGGAAGCCACTCAGGAGCTTTTGGAAACATCTCCGGAGCCCACATAATCGGCACCATCCACATACCAAACTGCAGGCAGATACCCACAATCTGTGCCATATCCTTGAAAAATACATTGATGGCACTGGTAAAATAGGTAATAGCCAGAGATAACATGGAAGCAGCAAAGGTATAGTAAATGATCTGAAACCAGCTGGCCTTTGGCAAAAAGCCATAGCATAAAAATACTACAAACATAATAATAGCAAATATTCCATGTACCATCAGACAGGATAACATCTTAATAAATGGAAGAATCTCCACACGGAAAACAACCTTTTTTACCAGATAATTGTATTCCTGCAGGCAGTTAGTCCCCATGTTTAAAACCTCACTGATAAAAAACCATGGTACAATGCCAGGGATCAGCCACAGTACATAAGGATATACCTTGATTGGCGGCACACTTTTAAATCCCATTTGGAAAACAAAAAAATAAACAAGAACCGTGGCAATCGGCTGCAGAAACATCCATGCAATTCCGAAATAAGAGCCTACAAAACGCTTCTTAAAATCTGCCTTTGACAAATCCAGAATCAGTTTTCTTTTTATATAGATTTCTTTTAATAAGGAAACCAGATAATTCATGGTTTTCTCCTCTCGTTAAAATTTAAACGTATCCCGGATACCGTTCCACTTCTGGTCTTTATCGGAAATAGTAAGCTCCATTCCTTCTGAAATGGGCCATTCAATTCCGATTTCGGGATCACTCCAAAGTATTCCGCCTTCGTCGCCCGGATGATAAAAGTCCGTACATTTATAAGCAAATTCCGCTTCATCAGACAGAACTAAAAATCCATGTGCAAAGCCTTCTGAAATATAGAACTGCTTTTTGTTTTCTGCAGACAGTTCCACACCGAACCATTTACCATAAGTTTTGGAAGAAGCTCTTAAATCAACTGCTACATCAAAAACAGTTCCTCTCACAGCACGTACCAGCTTTCCCTGGGGAAACTGTTTCTGAAAGTGCAGCCCTCTAAGCACACCTTTTACGGACATGGACTGATTATCCTGTACAAAATTCATGGTCAATCCTGCTTCGTGGAAATCATTCTGGTTATAGGTTTCCATAAAATATCCTCTGGAATCTGGAAATACAGTTGGTTCAATAACATAAAGCCCTTCTATCTCACATGCTGTTACTTTTATCTTTCCCATATTTTTATGCTCCTTTACATATCAAAACATTCTTTTACTTGTAGCATTCTACCACAACTCAGCCAAGATTTCTATATATAGGAAAATTTTTATTGGTTCTTACCTGGTTTGAAGCCTGTTTGTGATGCAAATATGCATAAATGCCGCCCGACTGAAGTTTCTCAGTTGAGCGGCAGCCTTTTTGTTATATTTAGCACTAACAATTATAAACAAAGCAATTAATCAGATTTCTCTCTTTACAATCATATCTGCAATGTGGTATATTTATATTATAAAAGAGTAACCGCCACACAAGGTGGAAGCTCCCATGAATGGTTAAATGCTCATGTGGTAATGAGCACGCCTATCCTGTTTGCCGGCAGGGTAGGCTATTTTTTTCCTATGTAAGTCAGCAATGCAATTAGAAACGTACCTCCTAAAAACAATATGCTTAAAGTTTGGTATATGTCCATCTGCACACCTCCCATCCTGTTACGACATGTAAACATAAAAGTTGGAAGGTTCCACCCTGTATTCGGTTACTCCTGAATAAATTTTACCATATATTTCCATGGTCCACAATGTTTATTTGCTGTGACCGCTACCCTTATTTCCTTAACATTTTATAAATCAGAAAGCGCAGGAACAGGACGATTCTAAGATGAATCTTCCCATTCCCACGCATCACTACGTTTTTTAATCAGGCTTACTGCTTCACTATAAATGATTTCCTCTTACTTACCACATCAAATATAACTGCCGCCAAAAGAACGGTTCCCTTTACCACTTTCTGAAGGTTCTGATCCACACCCATAATGCTCATTCCCAGGTTTAAAACACCCATCAGTGTAGCACCTACAATAACACCCGGTACAGTACCTGTTCCGCCGTATGCGCTGGCACCGCCAATGAAACAGGCTCCGATGGCATCCATTTCATAGTTATTTCCTGCCGTTGGGTTGGCAGAGTTCAAACGGGCCAGGGTTACCATGCCTGCTACGGCTGCCAGAAGGCCCATATTTAAATATGCAAGGAAATAAACCTTATTGGTATCAATACCGGAAAGTCTGGTTGCCTTTTCATTTCCGCCCACTGCATAGAAATAACGTCCTGTAGTTGTTTTGGAAGATATGTAGCTGTAAATTCCGATGATTACTACAACCCAGATAAGAGCATTGGGGATTCCTTTGTAGAGAGACAGCTTATACATGAAGAAAAGTATTACTGCAGTCATCAGTACCATTTTAATGATCATACTGTTTAGGGGATCTACCCGGTATCCCTTTTTCAGTTTTCTTTTTCTGGTGATCAGCTCTGATACAATAAAGATGCAGCAAGCTACAATTCCAACAAGGAAGCAGGTGAGGTTAAAACCTTTCATTCCAAATACATCAGGAACATAGGTATTAAACAGATTTAAAAAGCTGTCCGGTACGGGAGACAGGGTCATTCCCTGAAGGACCACGTTTGAAAGCCCGCGGAAAATGAGCATTCCTGCCAGAGTCACGATAAATGGCGGGATCCGTACGTAAGCAATCCAGAAGCCCTGCCAGGCTCCAGCCAGTATGCCGATAACAATCATGGAAAAAAGGGAAAGATAAGGATTCATTCCCATCTTAATCATCATGCTTCCACCTATGGCTCCTACGAAGCAGACCACAGAACCAACTGATAAATCAATGTTGCCGCCTGTCAGAATACAGAAGAGCATTCCGGTTGCCAGAATAAACACATATGCATTTTGTGCGATTAAGTTGTTTACGTTCTGGGCAAGAAGCATTTTTCCTCCTGTGTTTACCGTAAACAAGATTACGACTACTGCCAGAACGATTACCATTGTATATTTTTTTAGTGCTTCCGACAATTTTAATTTATTCTCCATCTTCTACTCTCCCTTCCTCTTCCATGCCCATGTTATCCGGGGTTAAAGGTATTCCCGAAGGATGCTTATCTGATTTTAAAATGCATGTCATGATTTTTTCCTGTGTAGCCTCCTGTGAGCTCATCTCTCCAACAATACGACCCTCGTTCATGATATAAATGCGGTCAGACATACCAAGAATTTCCGGCAGCTCTGAGGATATCATGACAATGGATTTTCCGGCGGCAGCCAGTTTGTTTATAATACAGTAGATTTCATATTTGGCGCCTACGTCAATTCCTCTGGTTGGCTCATCTAAAATCATAATATCCGGTTCTGCAAACATCCATTTGGATAAAAGAACCTTTTGCTGGTTTCCTCCGCTTAAATTTCCCACGGTCTGTTCCACAGAAGGGCATTTGGTCTTCAGTCTATTGATATAATCTTCAGCAGCCAGAACTTCCTTGTCTTTGTCAATAATGGTTCTGAAGCTGACAGCACGCAGATTGGCAAGGGTGGTGTTGATTCGTATGGGATTTCCAAGAATCAGACCATTGCCTTTCCGGTCTTCTGTTACGTAAGCTAACTTATGCCGGATGGCATCCCGCACGGAACGAAGATGGACTTCCTGACCGTGAATCTTTAACGTTCCGGAAATATTTGCTCCATAGCTTTTTCCAAACAGACTCATGGCAAGTTCTGTTCTTCCTGCCCCCATCAGGCCGCAGATTCCCACAACTTCTCCTTTTTTTACATAGAAGGATACGTCGTTTACTAACTTACGCTCTGAATAAAGGGGGTGGCTGGCATTCCAGTGTTCCACTTCCATGGATTTTTCACCGATCTGAATGTCTGTACGCTTGGGGAAACGATCTACCAGTTCTCTTCCAACCATTCCTTTTATGATCCGGTCTTCTGTTACATTATCTGTCTTTCTGTTCAGTGTTTCTATGGTTGAGCCATCGCGGATAATGGTAATTTTATCTGCTACATAGGCAATTTCATTCAGTTTATGAGATATGATGATAGAGGTCATACCTTCTGCTTTGAATTTTTTCAAAAGGTCCAGAAGAGCTTTTGAATCATCTTCATTTAAGGATGCAGTCGGTTCATCCAGAATCAGCAGTTTTGCTTTTTTTGCAAGTGCCTTTGCAATTTCTACCAGCTGCTGCTTTCCTACTCCGATATCCTTAATAAGCGTATGGGAGGATTCGGAAAGTCCTACTGTTTTTAGATACTGATCAGCCTCCCCAAATGTTTCATTCCAGTTGATTGCGAATTTCTTTCCTTTTTCATTTCCAAGATACATGTTTTCGGCAATTGTCATATAGGGAACCAGCGCCAGTTCCTGATGAATAATGACAATTCCTTTTTTTTCACTGTCACTGATATGACTGAATTTACAAATCTCTCCGTTATAAATGATATCTCCTTCGTAAGAACCGTAGGGATAGATACCGCTGAGTACATTCATCAGAGTGGATTTCCCCGCTCCATTTTCGCCCACCAGAGCATGGATCTCCCCTTCTTCTACCTGAAGGTTTACTAAATCCAGGGCTTTCACACCCGGAAACGTCTTGGTGATGTTTTTCATTTCCAAAAGTATATTTGCCAAGAATATCCCTCCCTCTTTATATATTCAGAGGACGGCTTTCATTGATAAAAGCCGTCCCCTATAAGGAAATCCGCCTGATTACTTTAACTGGTCTTCGGTATAATAACCGGAGGTGATCAGCATTTCTTTATAGTTGTCAACGGTAACAACCACTGGATCGCAAAGATAGGTTGGAATGATTCCGGTTCCGTTGTCATAGGACTTGGTATCGTTGATCTCAGCTTTGCCGCCCTGCATAACAGAATCTACCATCTTAACTACCTGGGTAGCCAGAGTTCTGGTATCTTTAAATACGCTCATAGCCTGTTTTCCCTGGATCATGTTCTTTACGTTTGCAATATCGCAGTCCTGACCTGTGATAATTGGATATTTTCCGGTGTAAGAAGAAGCAAGTGCATTCTCAACACCAAGAGCGGTGGAGTCGTTAGAGCAGAGAACTGCGTCAAGTACGGTTCCGTCTGAATAGTTGCCTGCGATAATGGTATCCATACGGTTCTGAGCTTTCTCAGAATCCCATTTCTCGGTTGCAACCTGCTCAAATGCTGTCTGGCCAGATTTAACAACCAGTCTGCCGTTGTCTACATATTTCTTTAAAACATCCATAGCTCCTCCGAAGAAGAACTTGCAGTTATTATCAGCAGGATCGCCTGTGAAGAATTCGATATTCTTCGGATCACCGGCTTTGTCAAGTCCAAGGGATTTCTCTAAATATTCGCCCTGCTTCTGGCCTACTTTGTAGTTATCAAAGGTAGCGTAATATGTAACTGCATCAGAGTTCATGATCAGACGGTCGTAAGCGATAACCGGAATTCCCATGGATTTTGCCTGAGAAAGTGGTTCACCTAAAGAACTTCCGTCGATAGAAGCGATAACTAACATTTTGCAGCCATTGGAGATCATGTTCTCAATCTGGGAAACCTGAGTCTGAACATCGTTGCTGGCATACTGTAAATCTACTTTATAGCCTGCAGCTTCCAGTTCTTTCTTCATGTTGGAGCCATCCTGATTCCATCTTTGCAAATCCTTGGTTGGCATGGCAACACCAATTAAAACTCCGTCTTTCTTTTCTGTTTTTGCTGCTGCAGCAGTGGTTTCTGCTGCTTTGGTTGTCTCAGCAGCTGCTGCCGTAGTAGTCGTCTCTGGAGCTTTCGTTTCCGGTGCCTTGCTTCCCCCGCTGCACCCAGCCAGCATTCCTGCCGTCATGGCAAGAGTCATTGCGACTGCTAAAAGTTTTCTTTTCATTGATAAATCCTCCTCCAATACTTGTTTTTGATATGCATATTTTAGCATGAAGGAATCAGGACTTGTTTGCCAACCGTTAGCACGGATTCATCCACATAAAAAAAGCCCTGGGTGAACAGGACTTTTTTAACTGGCAAAAAAATGCTACTGCTGTATGACATTTAAATATACATCTTCCCTGGCATGGAAACCTCCCTGAATGATGACAGAATCCATGTTTTCCCGGGTAACTGCTACCGGATTCAGCTCCAGATACGGGACATCATAGGTTCCGTCGTGAATGGTCTGGTCGATTCCCGTTAAGGGCTCCCCCTTCCCCAGCTTAACCGCATACTCCGCCGCCAGTCTGGCCTCCTCTTCCACCGATTTAAAAGCAGTCATATTCTGGGTGCCCTCCACAATCCGCTGGCAGGCCATTAAATCACCGTCCTGACCAACAAGACACACCTTCCCAGCCAGCCGGTCTTCGGATAGCACTTTGAAAACCTGGGTGGCCAGATCGTCATTTCCGCACATGATTCCCTTCACATCCGGATATTTTTCAAGTGCTTCCTTGGCATAATCGTAGGCGTGCTCCGCAAGCCACCCTTCGCAATTGTTCTGATAGACCACATCTAAATTTTTACCTTCTAAAACTGATTGAAAGCCCTCACGGATCATTGCAACATTATGATCGGATTCTGGTCCCTGAATCATGATGACTTTTCCGCCCTCAGGTATGTTCTGAACCAGATTTTCTGCCATCAGACTCCCCACGCCCTTGTTGTCAAATGAGATGTACATATCACTGTTTGCATTTAAAACCAGGCGGTCATAGCTCATGGTCTTGATTCCTGCCGCCTTTGCTTTCTTCATCACATCTGACAGTGCCTCGCAGTCACCCGCCACCACCACAATGACGTCCATCTGCTTCTTAATAAAATACTGGATCTGCTCGATCTGTTCGTTAACATCACCGTTGGCATTCTGTACATTGACTTCCGCACCCATTTCTTTTGCAGCAGAAACGAAGACATCCCGGTCTCTGATCCACCGTTCGATGACAAATGAATCAATGCTCAGACCGATCTGCAAAGGCCTCTCCCCCGCCTTTTCCTGTTCCTGCTCTGCAGTCTCAACCTTTGCCTGTCTGCACCCTGACATCAGAATACAGCAGGCCAATACCATCAGTAATAACCTCCCGCCCCACATTTTCATAACCTTACCTCTCCCTGTATTCGGTTGGTGTCATCCCTTCATATTTCTTAAAAATCCTGCTGAAATAATTGGGATCACTGTAGCCGGACATCACACAGATCTCTTTGATGCTGTATCTGGGATCCTCCAGCAGCCTTCTGGCGTTTTTGATTCTGGTTCTGGTCACATATTCAATGAAATTCTCCCCTACCTCCTGTTTGAACAGCTTGCTGAAATAATAGGGGCTGATGTCCACCATTCGCGATACATCGTCAAGAGAAATATCCCTGGCGTAGTTCTCGTCGATATACCCCTTGACCCTTGATACCACATTTTCAAATTCCCGCTCCCTGGAGGTACTGATCTTATCGCAGATATCCCTGGTTTTACTTAAGAACCAGCGCCGCACCCCTTCTCCGTCAGCTGCTTCCTTTAATTCTGCCATATAGTTTTCCCGGTAACGGAATCCGTAGCGGACATTTCCTGCTTCAAAGGCCCTCCGCTCCAGTCTCATCACCAGTTCCAGAACCTTGATTTCAATGTTGGATCTCATATCACCGTCATGCACCAGCATCCAGTCAAAAAATTCATTGGCACAGGATAACGCACCCTCCCGGTCTGCTTTCATACCTCTTTGGAGGTACTGGTTCTCCAGATCGAGAGGATATTCCCCATCGTATTCCGCCACCGCCGGAATATCGGTAATATGCACCACATGGCTGTCACTTTCTCTTAAGGATTTTAATGCCTCCGTATAGGAATGGCGGATTTCCGCCAGAGGTTTCACTGATCCGATTCCGCCTCTGCACTTTATGTCCATGCTGTTTTCCAGCTTATGAATCATGTTCCTGGTTCTTGTGATCACTTCCACCCGCTTTTCATACTGCATCTTTTCCTGATCAAAGGAAAGAAACAAAACCAGCCTGTTCCCCATGGCGGGACCGATGACGCATTCAAAATAGTCTTTAAGAATTTCCCGCACCATGCTGTAATATTTATTGACCTTCACCCCCACTCCGATGGCATTGGTCATGGTTCCCCCCTCCATGCTGTCCCCGAATTCCAAAACCACAATGAAACCATAAGGCTTTCGGATATCAAGCATCTCCGGGTACCCGCTGTGAAGGGGGTCTGAATCTTCCTGAAGTATGGTGTAAATAAACCCGCTTTCGATCATGGGAACGACGATTTCCAGGCGTTCTCTTATCTTTAGATCATCACTGATCTTCTGCCTTGCCTCCTCAACCTGATGCATGGCTTTCACGCAGACATCCAGAATTTTCTTCTTATTTACGGGCTTCATAATAAATTCCATCACGCCAAGATTCACCGCTTCCTGGGCATAAGAAAACTTATCAAAGGCTGTCATAATAATAAATACCATGGTCTGATTAAATTTACGTATCTCCCTGATTGCCTGAATTCCGCTTAATCCAGGCATCTGAATGTCTACAAAAGCAATATCCGGACGGAACTGACCGGCCTGTTCAATTACCGCCCTTCCAGTCTTTACACAGACAATCTCACACTCACTTTTAAAGTTTGATTCAATAATACTCCGTATGGATTCCAGCATAATCCCTTCATCATCTGCAACCAGTATCCGAAACATGTATCTCTTCCCCCTTTTTAGGAATCCGTAAAATTACTGAAGTTCCTTGATCCTCCCCTTCACTGACAATGGAAAACAGTTCCTTTTGATTATAATAAAGCTCCAGACGGGATATCACGTTATAAATACCGATTCCGGTCGATGTGGTATCTTCCTGGATTTTTACACCTTCCTGAATCCGCTTTAATTTTTCTTTCTCAATTCCCTTTCCATTATCATCAATTCGGATTTCTATGGCATCTTCCTTATTTTTTACAGAGAGACGGATATTTCCCGGCCAGCTGATATTCCTGATTCCGTGTGTTACTGCATTCTCTACCAGCGGCTGCAGGGTCATGCTGGGCATGGAATAGTCCAAAGCATCTTCCTCCAGGCTTGATTCATAGTGAATATCACCCGCAAACCGGACATTTAAAATGTAAATATAGTTTTCAACCGTTCCTACTTCTTCCCGAATGGTGGCATCCTCCGCACCTTTCTTTACATTGTACCGAAAGAAATCTGCCATTTTTTCCATGAATACCGAGGTTTTCTCTGCATCTTCCATCATCGCCAGCTGTACGCCTGCATTGAGAGAGTTAAACAGAAAATGAGGATTAATCTGGGACTGCAGATAACGTAAACGGGCTTCCTTTAGATGGTTTTCCATTAAAAGCTCCCGTTCCTTCATCTCCTGCTCTTTTTCAGCACTCTCTTTAATTTTATTCACATAATCGGCCAAACTGTCCACCATTTGATTAAATGTATTGGTTACAATCCCAAGTTCGTCACCCGAACGGATATAAGGTACCTTTACATGAAAATTCCCCTGTCCAACCAGCTTTGCCGTATGGGCCAGACTGGTGAGTGGGGTAACAATGTCTCTGGTCATCATCATCATCACTGAGAGGCTGATAATCATAACGATAACCAGTATAACAGAGCTGATCACCTCTAAATACTGGAGCGCAGCCTGAAGAGTCTGATAGCTGGCGGAGTTGTTCTTAAACTGCCTGCTGTTAAGAACAGCAATATCGTGGTTTATAAACTGGTAAAGCTTTAATGCGGATTCATAGGAGCTTTTGTACTTTTCTACATTCTGTCCCCGCTTTGCCTGTACTGTTTCGTCTGTAACCGCCAGATAGCTGTCAGACATATTCCGGATATTTTTCTCCAGAAGCTGTACAGGGTTGTCCGTTACCAGCACATTCAGTCCATCTAAAAGTTTCCTGTAATCCTGTTCTGACCGGTAATAATCCATTAATGACTCGGAGTCTTTTACCTGTAAGTATTTGTACATGAAGTTCTGAACATTGGTTAGCGCATCGGATAATTCGTTTAGATTCACATTGCTCATATAAACGGAATTCATCCGTTCCACCATCTGATTGATCTGGGCATAGATAAACAGGTTGCTGGCAAAGAGAACTACTGCTGTTACCGCTATTTCCAGAAAAAGCTTTCTGGTAATGGGTAAATTCTCCCAGATTGTATTTGGCTTATTTTTCATGGGCTTTACGCTCCTGCCTCTTGTATTGCGGAACCTGTTCCTCTGTAACAAACTGCAGATCTACACTGTAAAAGGAATTGGTTCGCCCATCCTTTATTGATTCCGTCAGTGCCTGTACGCTATATTTGCCCATTTGACTGGTATCAATGCATAGAGTCATTGCCATGGTACCCTTCTCTACTGCCTCTAACGCTGCTTTTGATTTATAATAGCCAATCACCTGGGTTTTTCCCACTCTGTTATAATCAATCACTGCCTGGTAAACCGCTTCCGTATCCACCTCATCCATGCATACAATCACGTCCGGCGGCCCCTGTGGATTTTGAAAAAGGTTTCGGACAATCTCTTCTGATTCAAAGGCTCTTCCGGAAGGAATCCTGATTTCTTCCACTTTAATTCTGTCTGCATTTTCTTTTGTAGTAACCATACGGTTATTAATCTGATTAAAGATCTGTGCCTGATTGCTGTCTATGGAATTATCGTGGAGCAGCATCATAACCCGGGTGATACCCTCGTGGTCAGGAAGGATTTTCAAGATCTGATTGCCGTATTCCTGCCCTAGCTGGTAGGAATTGATCCCTACGTAGCTTTTCCGCTCTGTGTTAGGGGCATCATTTAAAATGGTTACCACCGGAATTCCGTTCCTGGCCGCTTCGTTGATCCGTTCTTCCAGCATTTGTTCTCCGGTAAATTCAAGTAGGATCCCATCCACTTTGGCAGCGATACTCATATCCATAAAATCCAGGGTGGAATACTCCGATGACTGGTTTTTCCCCTTCAGTTCCACAAATGCATCGTATTGTGCTGCTTCTTCTTTCACACTCTGGTATACGTCATTCCAGAACTGGGAATCTAAATTGTCAATTATCATTACGTAATGATACCGGTATGTTACCGTGTTTTCCGCATGCTCCACTCCGATCTTTTTGAGCACATATCCATAAAAAGAGGAGGTTAAGAGTGTAAGGAACACGATTCCGGATAACCCGGCAAGCATTAAAAAAAGCAGACCCTTTTTCCCGTTTTGCATAGACTCCCCTCCTTGTCATTTAACTGTATTATTTCATTATACTAGAGAATATAGGAAAACAAAAGTAGGATAAATTTGCAATGGAGTAGCATTTTTTGTATAAAGACAGTAGTGAAATGGAAAAGCGGGATTCCCACATGCCTTCCTCCTGGATTAATGCATAAGCACTTACAAAAACTCACCTACTGAATGTTCCAGGAAGTACCAGTCTCCAGCCCCATCAAATACGAAAGACCACATACATATAGCCATCCTTAAACTGTCATACAAAAAAAGATAAGCCCGCAGAGTATTAAAATCTCCTGAGCTTATCAATTATTAACATTTATAGATTAATCGCTTCACAAAGTGCTAATATGGTCAACGACTGTCCATAGGCCATAGGTGCTATAAGAATGTTCTTATAATGCTCTTTGTCACGCCCCATTCCTGTTCCTCCGGAAACATGAAGCACGGTTCCCTCCTTGTCGATGTTCTTTAGAATGCCCCGTATAGCAGCATACGCGCATTCCAAGTAAGTATCATCAAGAATTCCCATCTTGATGCCCTTTATAATGCCTGCTGCAATAGCTGCAGAGCCTGACACCTCTTCATAGCTGTCCTTGTCGTCAAGAACTGTATGCCAAAGTCCGTTTTTGCTCTGAAGCTTAATGAGGGCATGTACCTGAGACTTATATGTTTCTGTGACAAGCTGCCTGATTGGGGAATTCATGGTGCCTTTAAACATCTCCATATATTCCAGAATTCCAACGGTAAACCAGCTGTTGCCTCTGCACCAGAATACACCGCCGAAGTTATTTCTTTCATTAAAGGTCCAGCCATGATAAAACAGTCCTGAATTCTTATCATATAAGTACTTAATGTGCATCAGCACCTGATAATAGGCCTCATCCTGCCAATCCTGCCGGTTGTATTTAAGCCCCATTTTGTTTAAGAATAATATGGTCATAAACAGAGTATCGATCCACATCTCATTTTCATTCAGACGGACTCCAAGACGGTCTCCGTTTGCACTTGTAACGTGTTGGAAACCGCCTTCCTCGGTTCTTGGAAGACATTTCATCAACCAATTTGCCCAGTCCAAACAAAGAGCTTCAAATTCACAATCTTTCACTGATTCATTTAAATCAACAAGTGCTAAAAGGGGAGCTGTGGTGTTGATATTTCGTGATGGGAGACCTTGTTCCATATTCTCTTTAAACCAGTGGATAAGAAATTCTTTGTAATCTTCGTTCCCCTGAATTTTCTGAAGCTTCGTAAGCCCATAAAGTCCTATGCCCTGAGGCCAGTCCCATTCCTTTATACCAAAATCTCTCTTGAAATAACCAACAGCCTCACGGAAGTCTTCGATTCCCGTTTTTTCTTTGGTCTCATCAAGCTTTAACAGTTTATCTACCACTAGATTTAATTTTTCTCTAATTTCATTCAGATCTAATTTCTGCATTTCTTTATTTCTCCAATTTTTATATTGTACTGAAGCAGGCTATAAGGAAATATTCTACGATTCGATTTTAAAAATCAGCTTAAATTTTACCAGATCAAAAAATTCTTATTAAGCAGCCTTAATATGCCCTCTACTAAAAAATAGTCTCCGTAGATAATAGGAACATGGCGATCTGATTCTCTGTCATATCTGGCAGAACCGTAATTTAAAATAGAATCTATCTCCGGATCCCACTGGCAAAATCTGCCTGTAACCGCCTTCAGGCAACGAATTGCTGACTTCACATATAAGTCTTTTTCCAATGGATTTACATGTTCTGAAAGCTCCAAAAGACCGCATGCCCCACAAACTCCAGCTGTGGTATCATAATAAACCGGTTCCCCTGGAGCACGGAAATCCAGCATGGGAACATAGTCATTTAGTGCAAGATTGGCGCAGAAATAATGTGCCACCCGTTTGGCTGCATCCAGATAAGCTTCATTCTTTGTGTACTTATAAGCCAGCGCCATTCCGTAAATACCCCAAGACTGCCCCCGGCTCCAGGAGGAGCCGCTCTCATAACCCTGACCTCCCGGATTATTTAAATACTCTCCTGTAACAGGATTAAATTCTACCAGATGGTTACAGGATCCGTCCGGTCGGATAATGTACTTAAGGGACATATCGGTATGATTTATGGCAATCTGCCTCAGCGCGCTGTCCCCTGACTGGTCGGCAGCCCAATAAAGAAGAGGCAGGTTCATCAGACAATCCACAATGGCTATGCCAGAACGTTCTCCATTCCACGCTTTAATATACCGCCCGTTGGGATTGTAGCGGCCTGCAAGAATCCCGGCGGCGTGAAGTCCCCGGCTTTTGGACTCCTCTTCTCCGGTCAGACGATAATCCGCTACTGCCGTGTGAAGCCACAGAAACCCTACATCATGATCCAGCTTTGTAAAATTTTGAAATGCTCCATCAAGCCGTTTCTCAATTTCTCTTGCATTTACCAGATAGCACTCCTTCTTTGTTACATGATACATCTGCCACAAGATGCCGGAGTAAAAACCATTGGTCCAGGCTGTCAGTTCCCGTACCCCCATATCATAATATTTCCCATTTTCTGGAACATAAGGCATCATTCCACCGAGACGCTTACATTCTGCCTCCAGCTTAGTCTCAATTTTCTTCCAGATCTCCTCTGCCCAAATAATATTTTCTTCATCAATTCTGTATCGCATAGCAGTTTCCTCCTCCGATCAACACAGTCTTATTTGTAAACTCTGTTTCAACAAGGGTTTCTATCTTTGTCTCTCCAGGGGTAACCGTAAAACGGATTGCCGGAATAAAGACGTTGGGGAATATGAGATTCATGTTCGGTAATGCAGCAATTATCGCTGGCTCTCCAGCCGTTGACATCACCCGGCTAAATCCATTTTCATCAGATACCATAGCTTCCGTTCCATTTGTCGCTTTTTTAGTTTTATCCATACAGTTTGGGTAGGAAAAACCACAATCATAGGCAATGCAGGGAGTATTTTCAGGCAGGGTGCTGGTAATTACATGCCTTCGTCTATGTCCGCATCCTTCTGGGATCAGCCAAGTTTTAACCATAATCCCTTCCACAGGGCTCCACCTGGAATAAACCTCCTGCGCTGAGACATAATACTCCTCACATGTTCTTCTAACATAATGCATTCCATGAATGTAAAAGGCAAGCATACTGTCCGTTCCTGATTGCTCAATGGAATGAAAAGAGCGGGATATGCAAAAGCCAAACTGGGATGAATAAGCGAACTTTGCATATTTTTCTGCTGCAAATGGATGATCTAAGGTCGGATACTGCCCTGCTGTAAGAGCTACAACCTCATGTTCTCTGTGACTGATTAACATATCACATTCTTTTAGCGCCAAAGAAGACTTCAGCTTAGGCAGGGGCTCAGCCTCAGCACTCCAAAACGGGTGAGTCTCTTCCAGTGCCAAAAATACAAATGTTTTCAAAGCCCAGTAAGCAGAACCTGGTGAGTTATATGCTTCTGACATTAATAGATTAGGATAGGTATAGCCAACAGTAAGCACACCACCATTATCAAAAATTGGCTGCCGCATCCAGTATTCCAAATGTCGTTCAATGATCCCCTTCATCACTCCCCATGAACCACACTCCACTCCGGCTAATGT
Organism: Paenibacillaceae bacterium; assembly: GCA_015057715.1. Lineage (GTDB taxonomy): Bacteria > Bacillota > Clostridia > Lachnospirales > Lachnospiraceae > Lacrimispora. The sequence continues at coordinate 65,336 of SVDS01000005.1, read as the reverse complement.
ACAGACGGAAAAAAATGCGGCTTCTGCAAAGCGATAGGTCAGGGAACGGCCAAAGGGCAATGCTTTTCCCTCATCATCGAACCAGTAAATAAATGTCTTAGCAAATTCTACTGCCCGGTCCTTAAAAATTTTCGCATGTACAGGATCTTCTTTTTCCATAAATTTTGAATAGAGCAGACAGTAGAAATGAATACCAAAAGAAGTATAATAGTCCTTTTGAGGACGTCTGCCATCAGAATACCAGCCGTTTCCAATATAAAAGGATTCATACTTGTCCATGGCAATCTGTACCTGTTCTTTGCTCCACTTCTTTCCAATACTTTTTAATGCAAGGTTTGCAATGACCTTGAAAAACTGCCAGTTATTTTCAGCTAAAGAATACTCGTTGATCTGATATAACCAGTTTGCCAGATTTTCCTTAGACCGTTCATTAAGAGGCGCCCACAATTGATCCGGTATCATTAATATTCCATAGCTAATGGCTGCCATTTCCACCATTTTCTGATCCTTATCACGGAGATCACCCCAGTATTCCTCTGAGTCAGGATCCGTACCGTTTGCAAGTCCCTTTTGATATAGCTCCAACAGACTCTTATCAGTTCCACCTCCTGCCCAATAAGAAGCCATTCCCCACAATACACGAGAAAATCCTTCCATATCCCCAATCCTGTTTCCATAGCCAGCAGCAAAGGCTCCAAGCTTCAGCCCTGCGCCGCCTGTACTGTAATGATCCTTCAGAGGATCAACCAGTTTCATAAGCATACTTTCATAATACTCTTTCTTCATCTTTCCTCCTGCATTAAACTGTAAATACGGGCAGAGGGTGTCACAAAATATATATTTTGCAACACCCTCACTCCTTTTCCTATAAATAAATTACTTCGTCTTTAATTGTCCTAATATCTCTTCATACTGCTCTAATAATTCCTTTGCAGCATCTTCCGGTGTAATATCACCGTAAATAACTTCCTGAATTAAATCCTTACGGACTACCTCAAGTTCTGTATTGCCGCTGATCATGTTATTGATATAAGGATCTTTTGCAACTAAATCAATTGCTTTTTTCTGTAGTTCATCAACAAAACCCTCTGAAATAAGAATATCTTCTGCCTGCTGGGTCGGGCAATATCCGACTTCTGTTTTCTGAATTTTAATGGCTTCCGGGTCATTCATAAGGAAATCCAGGAACTTAGCAGCTTCATCCTTGTGAGCGGAATTGTCATTGATGGAAAAACCACGGTCTCCACCGTATACCACACCAGTGCTCTTTGCATTTTCCATTACTGGTGCTGAAATTACATCCAGAGGACTGTCTACAGAAGCGAGATATTTAGGAGCTGATCCAGTGTAATCCACGATCATACCAATTTTTTTGTTGATCCACTTGGTATTTTGATCCATCTGGCCTGCAAAGGTTGCGGCATCACCAAATGGCTCCAGCGCATTTGACTGATAAAGATTTAAAATATTCTGGAATGCTTCTGTGGCATCTGCCTCTGTAAAATTAGGGGCATAGGTCTCTTCATCAATAACAGGCTTTCCAGTCTTCTGAACCAGATAAGGTTGTACAAACAGACGATTTAGCATATCTGCATCAGCCGTCATGAGATAAGCATCACTGTCTTTTTCATGAACCGCTTTTCCTAATTCAGCAATTTCATTCCAAGTATAACTCTTTGTAAGATCAATACCAAATTCCTTTGCAAAATCTGCATTTACATAAACAACAGGGGAACCACCTACCGTACATGGGAAAAGATTAGCTTCCCCATTATAGGTTCCTGAGATTTCAAGCAATTTGTCTTTTAAGGTACTTAAATCAACGGGTAATGTGGAAAGATCCGCTAAGTAATGTTTTGCCCCCTGTATATCCGGCAACCATTCTTTATTTAGCTGAATGATGTCCGGTGCCGTATTACTGGAGAGAGTAGTCATAATTTTCTCATAATATCCGTCGTAACCCTGATACTCTGCTTCTATTTTTACATTGGGATTCTTTGCCTGATAAGCATCGATTACATTTAATAATGCCCCATGCCGGTTGTCGCTTCCCCACCAGGAAAAGCGTAAGGTTACCGGCGCTCCATCTTTACTGGCTGTTGATGTTTCCACTGCACTCTGAGTTGTCTGACTGGTTTCATCGGTTTTGCCTGCGCTCCCACACCCTATTAGAGTTATGGCTGCCATTGATACTGACATTAAAAGCGCTGCATGTTTCTTAAACTGTTTTTTCATAGAAATACATCCTCCTTGAATTGAGGGGCAAACTGCCCCGCCTGTCATTATATTATTTTTAGCCTTTGATACCTCCGGCTGTAATACCTTCAACGAAATATTTCTGTGCGAAGAAATATAAAAGAATGGGCGGAATCAGTGATACGAAGGACATGGCCAACACCTGATTCCATGGTGTTGATGACCCCTGACTGTCAATGGACATCTTTAAGGCCAGGGATAAGGTATAGTTCTTTACACTGCTAATGTAAACAAGGTTATTGAAGTAATCATTCCATCTCCATAATGTCTGGAAAATGATTACAGAAAATACCGACGGCTTTAAAAGAGGGGCCAGGATCTTAACATATACCACAAATGGATTACACCCATCCATGTAAGCAGATTCATCTAATTCTTTCGGAATTCCTCTCAGAAACTGAATCTGCATAAATATCAGGAACGGATAGCAGGCCAGGACTGCAGGTGCCCAGAAGGGAAGGTAGGTATCTATCCAGCCAAATTTATTAAATACCACGTATCTGGGAATCATGATGACAGCGTCTGGCAGCATTAATGTAGATATCATAAGTGCAAACAGGGTCTTCTTAAAAGGGAATTTAAATCTTCCAAACCCATAAGAAACAATTCCAGTTGATAGTGCGGTCAGCAGAACCGTTGGCACTACCAACTTAAACGTATTTAAGTAAAAGGTCAGATAGGTAAACTGACCACTTCCCTTCCAGCCATTTTTATAGGCAATGGAAGAAAATTTTTCAGGAAGAAGACTCATCTTTCCAAATAACTCCTGATTATCCTTAAAGGTGGCAAAAAACAGCCAGATTAAAGGATAAATCATTGCAATTCCCATTACAATTAAGATTACATATGCGATTAAATTATTTTTCTTCACTCTCATCAGTCCATTCCTCCATCATTATAAAATACCCATGCACTGGATGAGCGGAATACCAATAGCGTAATTAAAAGTATAGCCACAAACAACACCCATGAGGATGCAGATGCATACCCCATCTTCAAATTTTGGAAAGCGTCCTCATAAATTTTCACTCCGATCAGATAGGTTCCGTGATTGGGACCGCCGCTTGTAATGATGAATGCTGATGTAAATTCCTGTAACGCATGGATAATCTGCATAATCAGGTTAAAGAACACAATTGGCGTCAGCATAGGAAGAGTTATACTCCAGAACTTTGTCCATTTGTTGGCTCCGTCAACCTCAGCCGCCTCATAAAGTTCTGTTGGTACATTTTTCAATCCTGCAAGAAACAAAACCATGGAGGAACCAAACTGCCATACCACCAGCAGGCTGATGGTCACCAGTGCAATATCCGGATCTCCCAGCCAGTTCACGGAAGGAATACCGAATACTCCAATAAACTTATTGAACATTCCCTCTTTCATGAACATAAAGCGCCATAAAATAGAGATTGCTACGCTTCCGCCCATAATGGATGGCAGATAATAAACGGTACGGAACAGATTGATGCACTTCAACTTCATATTCAGTATCATTGCCACAATCAAGGCCATAATAAGCTTCATTGGAACTGCCATCAGTGCATACTTAAAGGTCAATCCAAGTGACTTCATGAAGTATTTATCTTTTGTAAACAGTCTTTCATAGTTATCTAACCCGATCCACTTACCTTCGGACAAAATCGAAAAATCTGTAAATGAATAGTACAGAGACATAATTAACGGATATGCCTGAAGAATACAAAAACCAACAAACCAGGGCAGTATAAACAGAATTCCCCACCTCCAGTTTTTCGGATACTTCCTTTCACCGGGTACGGGCGGATTCTTAGTTGCTAGCGGTGACATACATTACTCCTCCTAACGCTTTTGATTAATAGGATTCTACCACATACTCCCTTATTCTGTGCCCCTGCCTTCTACACTTATTACTATCATTTTTGTCTATCTTTATTTTACAGCCATATCTTTATTTTAGTTGTTTTTTTTAAACACCTCAGATTCACCGCTCTCATTTGACGCAAAGAAGTCTGACATGTTATAATCTGGTGATAATAAACTTTACCATTGTATTGTGGAGGTAAGACGATGTATGAGCTTTTAATTGTAGATGACGAGGCCAATTCCCGTAATATTCTGGCTTCGTGTTTTCCCTGGAATGATTCAGGCTTTTCTGTCTGCGCCCAAAAAGGAAACGGGAGAGAAGCTCTAGAGTATTTAAAAGAGCATACTGTCCATGTGGTTTTGACAGATATCAGTATGCCTGACATAGATGGAATCAGTCTTGCGAAGACAATCTATGAGGGTCCCCACCCTCGACCTACCATTGTATTTTTAAGTGCCTATGACAATTTTCAGTATGCCCAGAACGCCATTTGCTATGGAGTGCGCTACTATGTCTTAAAGCCTACAAATTTTTCTGAACTTAAGGGAATATTCGCTACTATAAAGAAGGAACTGGACAGCATATATCAGATTCCCAACCTCGATGAAACAGATTATGTTCCGGATGAAATCATTGACAAGGTCCTCTCCTATTGTACAAAGAACTACCGTGAAGGTTCCCTTTCTGATCTGGCGGAATCTCTGTATTTAAATTCCTCCTATCTTAGCCAGTTAATTAAACAAAAAACTGCTAAGACCTTTTCGGATTTATTAACTGAAAGCCGCATGAAACAGGCCGCCTTACTTCTAAAGGATCCTGATTCCAAAATTTATAATATAAGCAATGCAATTGGATATGTAAATCCCAATAACTTCGCAAGAGCCTTTAAAGCTTACTGGGGCGTTACCCCCACAGAATATCGGAATCGTTGATGTGAACTCAATGGAGTAAAGAGAATAAAGTTCACAATCCAAAAGGAATGGTGGCTCATTATTAATGAAACGAATGAAAAAAACAATCCGAAAGCAATTATCCATCCGATATCAATTCTTTACAAAAAGCCTGCTGACTAACTGTCTTCTGCTTTTGATCCCTATCATGACGATTGGTCCTTACAGCGTAATACAATCCTCCAAAGACAATACGGCTGCTATAGAAAAAAGCACATACCAAACCCTTCATCAACTGGAAAAGAGTATTGAACTGCTCTATTCTCAAATTGATAATGCAAAAATATATTTTTCATCAAATCCCAGAGTCACGCTTCAAATGAAAAAGGCATTTAATGAAAATCCTCTCTCCCTGGATTCTATAAAAAATATTGAAAATCTGTCTCTGTATTTTCAGAATCTTATTTTTACTGACCCTTTTATTGAAAACATATATGTATATTATGACAACACTAACAACAGAATTTTCCTTCCTCAAAAGGGTAGAATCCAATCGATTAACTCTTTGGAAGAACTGAACTTTAAAGAAACTTATGAAAATTCCGGTAAGAAAGATTTTTGGATGGAGATCAAACAAAAAAAAATCCCTGGGTCCACAGCATCAACAGACGCTCTGATCGTTTACCAGCGGCTCTATACCCGTTTTGCATCCAAGCCATCGGGTATGATCGCCTTCGAATATAATTTAAATAAAATGGAGAAATATTTTCAGACCTTGTTGTTATACAGCGACCAAACTATTTACTTAATAGATTCGGAGCGCAATATTATCTATACCAACAGTAAATCTGATGATTCTGACAGCGAACTGACCTCCATTTATACAACTCTCATAGCTAAAAAAGAGCTGCATTTGTTTGATATGCAACTAAATGGTATGTACAACAAGGCAGCATACTTAAAATCTGCAAGGAACAACGGACTGACTTATATCACTTATACGCCTTCCAATGAGATCTACAAATCCACAAGAAGCCTTACCGGAACTTATATGCTTCTTATGTTTTCAGGAATCTTCTTATCCTTTGTCCTTGCCTTTTTTAAGACCAATAAGGAATACCGGTATTTAAACAGTATCATCGACATCTTCAGCAATCCTGAAGCATCCCAACAGCATTTTGACCAAATGCCAAAAAAAGCTAGAAACCCCTTTGAATTCATTATGCTGAACATTATAAAGCTTTTTCTAGAACAGAAATATTTAAAGATACAAGCATCGGAACGAGACTATAAAATGCAGATATTAAAAATGCAGGCATTGCAGCACCAGATTAATCCTCATTTTCTCCATAATACGTTAAATACTATTTTCTGGGAGGCCATACGTCTGACTTCCTCGGAAAATTCATGCAGTACCATGATTTCCAACCTTTCCGCTATCATGCGCTACTCCATAGGTGACCATCAGGAGAATGTAAAAGTCAAAGATGAGCTGGGTTATTTAAAAACTTATCTTGACATTATGAAGATACGCTATACGGATAAATTTGAGATACTCTACATGGTCGATGACTCATGTACCATCTATCCTATTAAAAAGATGATTCTTCAACCAATTGTGGAGAATTCCATATATCATGGAATCAAAGAAAAGAAAGAGAAAGGACATATTTATATTGGTATACGGCGCGCCCGAAAATCCATCTTATTTTATATCCTGGATGATGGAGTAGGAATTGCTCCCGAAAAGCTTTTGAAACTACAGGAACAGTTTAATGACAATTCTGCTAAATCCTCCTCCCATATTGGTCTGACTAATACCAATCTTCGGTTAACAATGACATACGGAGCCAAATCCCACCTTCGTTTAAAAAGCATTAAAGGGAAATATACTCTGGTTTATTTCATGATTCCGGTCAAATGACAGAATCAGACCACCACTGAGATGATAAAGTTACCAATACTGAATGGTTATAAAATAAAACAGTGCTTCAGTAAGATCTTGGAAACCTGCCGCTATGACTGGATTTTCCGACACCATGATTGAAGCACTGTCTTTGTTTATTTACTTTTTATATATTCATCAATCCCTTTTGCACCGGCCTTTCCTGCTCCCATTGCCAGAATAACAGTCGCCGCTCCCGTAACGGCATCACCGCCTGCAAACACACCTTCTTTTGTGGTCTGTCCGTTTTCTTCATCTGCAATAATACATTTCCACCGGTTAATATCCAGACCTTTTGTAGTGGTAGAAATTAACGGATTGGGTGAGGTACCAAGAGACATGATTACCGTATCTGTTTTTATTTCATATTCCGATCCCGGTATTTCCTCCGGACGTCTTCTTCCTGATGCATCTGATTCTCCAAGCTGCATCTTAACAACCTTCATGCCTTTTACATAACCGTTGTCATCCACAAGTATCTCTTTTGGATTGGTTAAAAGGTCAAAGATAATGCCTTCTTCTCTGGCATGATGAACTTCCTCCGCTCTGGCTGGAAGCTCTGCCTCACTTCTTCTGTAAACAACGTGTACACAGGCACCAAGCCTTGCTGCTACTCTGGCTGCATCCATGGCAACGTTGCCACCGCCTACTACGGCAACGTTTGTACCCGCAAATATAGGGGTGTCATAGTTTTCATCGAATGCTTTCATAAGATTGGCTCTTGTTAAATATTCATTGGCGGAGAAAACACCGTTTGCATTTTCTCCCGGAATTCCCATAAACATTGGAAGTCCGGCGCCAGAGCCTATGTAAACAGCTTCAAATCCCTCATCTTCAAACAGCTGATCAATTGTCGTTGATTTTCCAATGACCACGTTGGTCTCGAATTTTACCCCCAGTCCTTTTACCTTTTCAATTTCTTTCGCTACGACTTTCTCTTTTGGGAGACGAAACTCCGGAATTCCATAGACAAGCACCCCTCCTAATTCATGAAGTGCCTCAAAAACTGTCACATCATATCCCTGTTTTGCCAAATCTCCGGCACAGGTAAGACCTGAGGGGCCAGATCCGATCACAGCCACCTTATGTCCGTTTTTCTCCTTTGAAGCTTCCGGCCTGATGTCATGTTCCAGCGCATAATCTGCTGCAAACCGTTCTAACTTACCAATGGAAACAGGCTCCCCCTTAATCCCACGGATGCATTTTCCTTCACACTGGGTTTCCTGGGGGCAGACACGCCCGCAGACTGCAGGCAGGGCAGAAGATTTGCTGATTACCTTATATGCTTCTTCTATATTACCTTCCTGTATTTCTTTAATAAAGCCGGGAATATCAATTGTTACAGGACAGCCCTGAATGCATTTTGCATTTTTACAATTGAGACATCTGGACGCTTCCCTGACCGCTTCTTCCTGATTGTATCCTTCACAGACCTCTTCAAAATTTGTAACACGAACCTTTGCTTCCTGCTCTTTGACAGGTACTTTTTTTAACATATCAGCCATTAGTCATCTCCTCCGCAGTTCCCACAGCCGCCGTGATGTGTGTTTCCTTCCTGCTGTTTTAACAGGACACGTCCTTCCTCTGTTTTATACATCTGGCTTCTTTTGATTGCCTGGTCAAAATCCACCAGATGTCCGTCAAATTCCGGACCGTCTATACAGGCAAAACGAACCTGATCTCCCACCATGAGACGGCATGCACCGCACATCCCTGTGCCGTCCACCATAACCGGATTCATGCTGACAACAGTATTTAAATCATACTTTCTGGTCAGCAGACATACAAATTTCATCATAATCATGGGTCCGATTGTCACACAGGCATCATACTTCTTACACTGGTTCTGGATTAAATCCTCTATTACGTTTGTTACAAGGCCGGTTCCTCCGTAAGAACCATCATCGGTTGTCACATACAGATTACCTGAGACCTTTTTCAGCTCATCTTCCAGTATAAGCATATCCTTTGTCTTTGCTCCGATGATAACATCTGCCTCAATTCCATGCTCATGCAGCCACTTCACCTGAGGATAAACCGGTGCTGCTCCCACCCCTCCCGCAACAAAAAGGAGTTTTTTATGTTTTAATTCTTCCAGATCTTCATGGACTAAATCAGAAGGATTTCCTAACGGTCCTGCAAAATCCCGGAAGCTGTCGTTTTCTTTTAATTCTGCCATCTTTACAGTGGAAGCTCCCACTTCCTGAAATACAATGGTAATTGTTCCTTCCAGTCGGTTATAATCACAGATAGTAAGAGGGATTCTTTCCCCATTCTCTCCCATCTTAACAATTACAAACTGTCCAGGCTGGCAATTGGCCGCAATGCGGGGCGCATACACGTCCATAAGGTATATTTTATCAGCCAGCTTTTGTGCTTTTAATATTCTGTACATCATCTTCTCCCTTCTTTCGTAACCCATGCTTCACTGTATGACTTCTTTTTCTTACCGGATTCTTTCTATCATAGCCAGTATAGATAATTTATTCACAGATTGCATCGGAGCATTCTGACAAAAAAGCAAAAGCAGTTTATCCATCTTAGATAAACCGCTTTTGAAGTCTATTTCTTATTATAATTTTCAATCATTCGATAAACAACAAGCCCGATTCTCACTGCCAGCCTTTCATTGGCATTATCAAAATCGATTCCCGTTATCTTTGCAATTTTGCCAATCCGGTATGCAGCTGTTTTATAATGCACAAATAAGTCCTGAGCCGTTTTAGAAAGATTCTGATTATAGTTTAAATAAGTTTTCAACGTTATAATAAGATCTTCCTGCTGAGGTTTTTTATAGTTAAACAGCTTCTGAAGGGATTCAGGGACGTATTCCATCAGTAAAGCCGGATCATCAACCTGACATAACAGCTTAAAGATTCCCAGATCTGAAAACATCATAATATAGGCATTTCCTTCGTATGAGATATCTGCTGCTATATCGATAAAGGAAAATGCATCTGCTGCCTCTTTATAGGATCCCTCCAGCTGCATAATTCCCTCTACAATCTTGCCTGCACCTGCCTTTACCACAAGCTTCTTGTTATGCTGCGTCATACCTGCCTGAACTTTGCTCCACATCTCTTTTAAATCTTTGCGGTACTCAGCCTGAGTCCGGTTGGGATTGGCAGTTTTTATGGCAACCACCTTGTCCATATCCGTATGTACTTTTACATCGGTCAGTCTCTGTCTTACCACATCCTCCAGCCAGTTGATCTGCTGAAGCTTCTCATTCATTTTCTTCTGGGTGCTTCCTTCGTAAGTGACTCCAAAGACAATCACACGGTAATGGCCATTGGGGTCCATACCAAGGAGACTGGCATTCTTTTTCAGTTCATCTGCAGAGGTTACTTTCCCGTTGAGAATATTATTTAATAAGTCATGCTGGTACTTTTTCTCCAGTTTTGATACGGCAAACTTTCTTGAGAATTCATATTGAAGGGCAACGATGGCATTCTCCACCGCAATGCAGTCCATCATATTAAATTTATCGTATTTTTCTGTTATAACAAGAAACATCTGTATTCCCACATTCAGATTCATTCTGACAACGTAACAGGGGTATTCCCCTTCCTGCCTGGTATACTCATAATTAGAGAAAATACCGGGATCAAACTCAGCTGCCTTAGGGGATAATTCAAATTCATATTCCTCACCGCCTGTTGCTGCATAACAGGACATATCCTGATTATAAAGGGCAATGGGGTTGCGGATCAGCTTATTTAACATATCAAGAATATCCCCTACCGGATTTTTCTTAAAATTATTGGAAAGGGATAACGCCATAAAATTATCATGAGTGGTTTTATAATACTTAAGTTTCGTTACTTCCTCATTAAATAGCCGTTCCATGACCAGTGACATAATGGTCTGGAACGAGACTTCAAAAGAGACTTCAATCAATGGAATCCCAAAGTTTTCTGCGTATTCCCGAAGAAGCACAATCTTGCTTTCCACACCTTCTACCAGTTTTCTTTTTTTTAAAATCAGTCCGCTGACATTCTTTTTCTCAAGCTCGGAAATATAGAATTTAAATTCTTCAATGGTACAGGAATTGAATGCATATAAACCGGTCAGCAGCAGTTCCCCTCCATTAATAAATTTAACAATATCCGGTGCCTCAATGATTGTTGCGCCCTTAATTTCTTTCCTCAAGCCACTCTCTCCGCAAATCAGAGTCATTTTTCCCAAGTTCTCCGTTTTGAGAAATTCTTCTACTGTAAATTTCATTTTCTTCTTTGCACAGCCCCTTCTTATTATTTTTTCTCCCTGATCAGTATAACATAATGCAGCAGTAACTGGGTAGTTCATGCAAGAAAGGCCGGGCTTTCCTGCCCGGCTGTTCCCTGCTGTATACAAACGACTCATTGCCCCCCGGCTCATTTATATAAGCAGTTTTATTGCAAGTTCCTCCATTATTATAGAAGCTTTCGCGAAATCGCTGAATTTAGTAAATTCTACCGGACAATGACTTCTGCCATCCTTGCTTGGTACAAAAAGCATCACAGTCGGTATGACCTGTCCAATTTCCAGTGCATCATGTCCGGCTCCGCTTGGAAGATACTCATAACTAAAGCCATGATTTTTGCAGCTTTCTTCCATTGTGCTCAGCATTTCCTGGGATAAATTCACAGAAGTGATGGTAAGTTTATTATCCATTTCGTAACTACCCCCAATAGCTTTCACTTCACGATCTAAAGCAGCACGGATTCTTTTTGCAATATCATTGATATGTTCGTTGTTTCTGGACCGGATATCAACGGTAAACTGGCACTCTTCCGCTACGATATTCATACCACCCGGTACCGTATTGATATAGCCAACAGTTGCAACGGTTCCATCGGCTTTCTCTCTTGCCCAGTCTGCAATCTTTGAAATAACCTTGGAAGCTGCATCCACCGCATCCTTTCTCATGTCCATGGGAGTTGTTCCCGCATGGTCTGATCTTCCGTGTACGGTGACCATATATCTTTGTATTCCAACAATGCAGTCCACCAGCCCCAGCTCAATTCCTTCTGCATCAAGAACCGGTCCCTGTTCAATGTGGGTTTCCAGGAAATAACCGATGGAACCAATGGGCCATCTGGCTTCTTCCACTCTTTCAGGATCCAGACCATATTCTTTCATGGCGTCATAGATGGAGATGCCATCAGTATCTTTGTATTTCCTGCAATACTCTGCATTCCTGTTTCCTAACATTGCTCCGGAGCCAAAATATCCGGTTCCAAACCGCATGCCCTCTTCATCACAAAATCCAACAACCACAAAGTTTCTTTTTGGTGTCAGGTTTTTGTTCTTTAATTCCCGTGCGACTTCGATTGCACATACAATACCGGCAATACCGTCAAAATCTCCGCCATTTACTACGGAATCGTAATGAGATCCCATCATAACACAGGGCAGATCAGGATCTTCCCCCTCAAGAATTCCAAATACATTCCCTGCCGCATCTTCCTGCACCAGAAGTCCGGCTTCCTCCATAACTGTTTTAAGATAATTCACCGCATCTCTGGACTCTTTTGTAAAAGGAAGACGGGTGCATCCTTCTCCCGGAGTCGCAGTAAACTTTTTTAAACATTCCAAATCCTTGGCAATTCTGCCTGTTTTTTCTGCAACAGCCATTTATTTACCCTCGCTTATATTGATTTATCGTATTTCCGGCAATCGTAAATATACTTTTTACAAGGTGAATAAAGCATTGCAGCAATAATAATTACTAAACCAGAGAAGCACAATACTTTATTGGCATAATTCAATCCAACTATTATTGTAACAAATGCAACCATAATTGCAAGAAAGGCAATGGTTAATCCCCCTTCTTTTGTCCGAAAAAAATCATTCTTTTTCATCTCACATTTACTTTCACTTTCTATGTATTTCCTAAATTGCCAGCATGAAGAACAAAAATACCCCAATTGCAATTGTTACCGGGACTGTAACCATAAGAATTCTTTTTAACACTTCCCCTTCGCTTCCAAGAATATTGGCTGTTGTGGTTCCCAGTATGATTTTGCTTGGACTGACCGCGCTTCCGATGGAACCGCCGGCTGACTGTGCCCCCAGAACCGCTGCCGGATTCACATGCAGAAGATTTGCTGTGGTCATCTGGAAACCTCCGAACAAAATATTGGAACTCATGTTGCTTCCAGTCATAAATGTGCCTAAAAGCCCTACAAAAGGCACCAGAGCGATATATGCTTTTCCCAGCACTTTTGCAATACCATCTGCCAGTACGGCAGTCTGTCCCGTTCCGTCCATGATCTTAGACATAATGACCAGACCGATTACCGCAATTCCCGAAGGCATGGTCATTGACACCGATTTGACAAATACACGCTTTGTTCCTCCCTTTTTAATCCAGCCATTCTTCCTGTAGTAAATCAGCCCGGCAAGGGAAGATACCAGCAGGAAAAAGCTTGCATGGGTAAATGGGGATAAGGGAGAGAAGCTGCTGCTTGCTTTGTTTACATGTCCGTATCCGGTTATTGTCTCCGGGAATGCAAAACCAAACTGGAACTTTCCTAAAAGATCATGTACCGGTTTTATGGTAAGAACAATCAGAGTAATAGCTGAAAGAAGAAAATAGGGAACAAACGCCTGGACCAGGCTCATACCCTGGGGAAGCTCTTCCCCTTCCTGCTTTGTAAATTCCCGGTTCATAATTGGACTGTCTTTCAGGCTCCATTCTTCTTTATACATCCGGGTTCTTCCCAGAAGAAGAATAACAATTAAAGAGATGCAGGAGGGAACAAAACAGGAGATTGTAGTGTTAACCTGTGTCAGCAAAAGCTGTCCGCCTCCCTGAATCAGGGATATTATTATCACTGCAGCCAGACCTTTCTTAACAGCCCTGCCTTTTCCGTAAAACCAGCAAACCACAACTCCTCCCACAATGTTCCAGAACCAGATAAAAACAGCGGTCCAGAATGCAGTTAATAAGTATTCTTTGCTGCCTGCTTCCAGATTTACGCTCATGGCCAGGGAATCCCATGCAACGCCCAGTGTTCCGAAGGTATTTCCCCATGCCTGTCCAAGCAGAGGGATAATGACCGCCCAGATTGGCTGGACACCGATTCCAATTAAAAGAGGGGCACCCACTGCAACAGGAACACCAAATCCTGTAATCCCCTGGAGAAAGCTTTCAATCACCCAGCCCATGGCAAATACCAAAAGCAGCTCGTTAGGCAGAAGCTTTCTCATTCCATCCCGGATAACCAGAAAGGCTTTTGCTTCGTCTCCCACCTGATACAAAAGGATTGCGGTCCAGACAATAATGAGAATAATCAGTGCATTCCAGATGCCCTTTGCACTTTCCGCCGCAATGACTGTGACACCTGCCTTAAAAAGAAATACTCCTGTAACGACTGTGATCATAAGCCCAACTGCCGCAGCTTCCGTTGCACCCCAATGAAATTTAATCATCAGGATTATGAGTGCAATAATTGGCAGAAAAGCCATTGCCCATGTAAATAGATTTACTGGTATATTCATTTTAAATTTCCTCGTTCTTACTAAGCATGAATAACAGTTCCTGTCTTCCCGGCAATGCCGTCAGCGGCTTTATCAAGCAGTGTGATTAACGTTTTTCTGCCTTCTCCTGATTCTGCAAACCGGAGAGCAGCTTCTATTTTAGGAAGCATGGAACCTTTGGCAAACTGCCCCTGGGAAATATATTCCCTGGCTTCCTTTGTACTCAGTTCTGACAGCCATTCCTGGTTTTCTTTTCCAAAATTAACCGCAACCTTTTCTACTGCTGTTAAAATAACAAGGTAATCCGCATTAATCTGGGAGGCCAGCAGACTGCTTACATTGTCTTTATCAATGACTGCATTGACACCGGTAAGCTTTCCATCTTCACTTACTACCGGAATTCCTCCGCCGCCGCAGGTGATGACTACATGGCCTGCATTCATTAAAGTTTTGATTGTTTCCAGTTCCCGGATTCTTACCGGCATGGGAGAAGGAACTACGATACGGTAGCCTCTGCCTGCATCCTCCATACACCGGATTCCTTTTGCCTCATTTTTTTGGGCTTCTTCTTTTGTAAGAAATCTTCCGATTGGCTTTGCCGGATTTTGAAACGCTTCATCATCCTTACTGACTTCAACCTGAGAAAGAATGGTTGAAACTTTTCTGTCCATGCCCCGTCTGTGAAACTCATATTTAATTGCATTCTGTAAATCAATTCCTATGTATCCCTGGCTCATTGCCACGCTGGTGGGAAGGGGTACCTGTTTCATACCTTCCTGCACCAGGGTAAGGTGATCCATGGCAGTCTGGATCATCCCAACCTGGGGCCCGTTACCATGAGTGACAATAATGGACAGTCCCTGCTGTGCAAGATCTGCGATTACCTCTGCTGTCCTGGCAACAGCTTCTTTTTGCTCTTCGATATCATTGCCCAGGGCGTTTCCGCCCAGAGCAATTACTATTTTTTTATTTTCCACAACGTTCTCCTAAAATCTACTGGGTATATCCCAGTTTCTTTGCATATGCTGTGATTGCTTTTTCAAAGCATTCCATTGGTGGATGTACGGTTCCCGCTCCAATTTGTCCATATCCTGCAACTTTATGGGCGATTCCCGTATTAATTACTGGTGTAATGCCTTTTTCTACTACAAGTCTTGCATCAATTCCCAGAGTGGCTCCCTGGAAATTCCAGTTAGGAATGATAAAATTGGGGTTTCTGTCTATGGTGATCTCTGCCATCTCCGTGCTGGTACGCAGGGCATCTTCATATCCGCCTGCGCCCACAAATCTGGTAACAGCGGGTGCTGCAATCATTGCCATACCGCCTACTCCAAAGGTCTCAGTGATGGCGCTGTCACCCATATCCGGACAGCCGTCCTCTTTGTCATATCCGGTGAAATACAGTCCCTGAGGCGTATTAACCGGCCCCGTAAACCACTGATCTCCCATACCTGCAATTCGGATTCCAAACTCTACACCGTTTCGGCACATGGCAGTCACTATCGTACCATCGGTTACAGTGCGGGCAGCATCCATCACGGACTTGCCGGTTGCCATCATAATATTTAAGAAGAACTGGTCGGTATCAGATAAGAATTTAATAACATCATAGCGATCCTGATCGGATATCTTCATTTTTGTAATAACAGGTGCAACTTCTTTTAAAAATGCCAGGGAAGCAGCAATATTTCTCTGATGGAACTCGTCTCCCATCGCAATGGCTTTTGCTACCAGAGGATTTACATTAATTCCGCCAAGTTCTTTGATCGCAGCCTGCAGCACTGGTCCAAGAACATCTCTCATCCAGCGGAGTCTGTTAACAACCTCTTTCGAGTAGGCACCAAAACGAAGTACCTTTCCGATTCCTTCATTCATGGTGCAGTAACCTTCATTGCCGTCTGTCTTATTTTCTACAACGAATACAGGCATATTGGCGGTGGTAATTCCGCCCATTGGCCCCACTGCTCTTACACTGTGACACGGCAGGAACTTCACTTCTCCTGATTCCAAAAGCCGTCTGGCATCTTCCTCATTATCAGCCCATTCTTCGAAAAGAACTGCTCCCACACAGGATCCCTGCATGGGATCCGGCATGTCTTTATAGGCAACCGGCGGACCTGCATGAAGAATCACTTTTCCGTTGTTTAATTCAGGAATTACATTTTTTGCCCGTGTATTATCTTTAATGACTGGCTGACTGGCAACCACTTTCATGATAACTCTGCGGTTTGCCTCATCAATATCCAGATCTTTATTGTTTCTAAGGAAATTAAGAATTTTGATTAATTCCACATTTCCCCCAGCCGGAGGCATCCAGTCGTACTGAACCACCTCACAACCAAACTCCTTAGCAACTTCAGAAAAGCTTTTCAGCCCGATGTTGATGATTCTTGGTTTCTCTGCCAGCATCTGCAGCAGTTTATCGGAAGCCTTTCCGGGAATGGTATCAGAAGCTTTCTTTGGCCGGATCTCTTTTTTCACCTCATCGAAGTCAAGACCGATTGCCTGAATCGCTGTACGGACAGCCAGTTTATTGGTTTCGCATACGATTACTCCGGCATCAGTCAGCTTTTTCACCGCCTCATCATACCCCTGGAAATCTTTTCTGGTTCCGCATACAGTTGCAATAAAGAACACCTTTCTGCCTTCTCGTTCTGCCTGATCGCCAAGTTCCCTGATTGCAGGAAGAAGAGCGCCTGCCATATCGGCGTGGGAGCCATATCCCAGCATAACATCAAGAAGAATAACTCCTGTTGATTTGTCATCAATGGCTTCTTTCATACATTCAATTCTCTTAGCCGGATCGATCATTGGGTGAGGTTTTCCCTGTGTATATACATCATCACCAAGATCAACGACAATGTGTCCTCCGGTTTTTAACATGTATCCTTCTGCTTTTTCAGGCGGGATCTTTAAATCCAGTGCATCTTTGATCAACATGGCAGCTTCGCCAGCAAGGGTACCGCCGGAATAATATGCCTTAATTGTCTTCTTTTCTTCCCTGGGGTAAAATAAAGATCGATCCACAATCACTTCGCCCTCTTTTACCGTCTCTCCCCGTACCAGGCTGACTGCCAGACGGGCTGCTTCATCCAGGGTATAAGTATGATAGAAATTTTCCTCATGATACTCTGGTTTTTCTCCCAGGAATAAAGTAATAACCGGCTTTTTGCAGACACTCAGCCTTGCTGATACTTTTTCCCTGACTGCCTTTGCCGGCGGCTTGGAAATAACAATCATGACAGCAACACTGTCATCGTCTTCCATTGCATCAATCATATCCATCATGGTGATTCCGCCCACCTGGGTTGATAAATCCCGGCCTCCGGTACCAATGGCATTTTTTACACCTTCTCCAAGGCGGTCTATGATGGTAGTCAGTTCCTGGATACCTGTTCCGGAAGCGCCTATAATTCCAATGGCTCCCGGTGTTACACTGTTGGTAAATGCGACAGGCACACCCTGAATAATGCTGGTTCCGCAATCAGGTCCCATAACCACAAGCCCTTTTTCATGAGCCTTCTCTTTTAATTTCTTTTCGTCCTCAATTGTGACGTTGTCGCTGAACATGAATACATTCATGCCCTCGTCAAGCGCACGGTCCGCCTCCAGAGCCGCGTAAGCTCCTGGTATGGAGATCACTGCAAGATTGGCATCCCGCAGTTGACCAAGTGCCTGATCCCATGATCTTGCACTCTGAGATTCTTTCCCATTTCCTGCTGATACGGACTGCTTCTGAAAGAATTCCTCTGCCTCTTTCATAATGGTATCCAGAAGACTTTCCTCTTCCACATCAGCAACAATAACCATATCATTGGCGGTTGATTCCATTAATTCCTTTGTATCCAGGCCGCTCTGCTTAAATATATCCTTGTTGGCAGGTGTGGCCATCATAACAGAAGCCTTCTTTACTCCCTGAATCGTTGAGATCTGATTGGTAAGAAGCATCAGTACTACAGAATCGTGATAACTTCCCTTTTTTACTGCTGTTCTTAACATAATAATATTTCTCCTTATTCTGCAAATCGGTTCTTGTGGTCATATCGGTTAAAATGAATGGCGTCACTCTTTAAGTACTCATAGATTGCATCTACAATTTCAATTCCGCCATTGTTATAGTATTTATCTCTTCTCATAACGGCTCTTTCGCCTGGATAATAAACTTTGTCATATCCGTCCGCCGGTGTGATTGCATTTAATTCATCACAGGTAACGGACATATTTTTCATAAACTCTTCGATGTTTGTAAAACGCTTTGGATCCATAACAATATGCATATGACCCAGTTCTCTGCCTTTTGAGCAGTCATGATACATGGAGCTTACATGCTTGCCAAAGGGTACGCCTAAGAGAATACCGGAAAAAATATCAACCATCATCATAAGACCATAACCCTTTGCACCGGCAATGGGAACAAGTGCATTTACTTTGTTTGGATCTGTAACCGGATTACCTTTTTCATCTACAGCCCATGTATCCGGAATGGATTCTCCTCTGGATCGTTTGTCCAGAATTTTCCCCCACGCCTGTACGGTTGTTGCCATGTCAAATACCACTTTTCTCTCGTCTGCGGTAGGAGCTGCAAAGGAAATTGGATTTGTTCCGTAATATGGTTCTGTGCCGCCAGTTGGTACTGCCATTGGATCTGACTGGCAGAAGGAAATTGCAACCAGGTTCTGGTCTGCTGCCATTTCTGTATAATAACCAAGAGCGCCGCTGTGGGATATGTTGCGGACACCGACTACTGCAATGCCGTTTTTCTTTGCCATTTCAATTGCCTGTTCCATAGCTTTTGTGGCAGCCACATATCCGCAGCCATTGTCACCTTCAAAGATTGCTGAACAGGGACCTGTCTCTTTGAATTCAAAATGAGGATCTACGGTAATGCCTCCCTTTGAAATTCTTTCACAGTAATACTCCACTCTTACTGCTCCATGGGAGTGATATCCTCTCTCATCTGACCATGTAAGGATCTCTGCTGTGATATCAGCATGATCTTCTTTTAAACCAGCTCTCATTAATTTTTTCTTCATCAAGTCTTTTAATTCAGCTCTTACAAGTTTCATTTATCCTTCCTCGCCTTCCTGATTTATGGTTATTTTTATTCAGCAAATAGCTGCCAACCAGCTTTTCTTTATCTATTATGGCTATTTATTGACCCCGTTTCAATCAAATAACTAGATAAATGTAGGTTTGATTTTTATCCACTTTCGTGGTATTTTGGAAAAATCAATAAATAAAAAAACTGGCTTTCCGGTATGAATCAGACACCGGAAAACCAGTTTTTTGTATCTATAAAAATTCTTAGGAAGAACATCAAAAACATTGGTTACAGCTTTACATCCCTGTTGCAGTCCTTGGAATAGATATAAGTTAAATCTTCTTCCCGTCCTACTGCGTAGCAGGCCTGTGGGCAATAAGCATCCATAAACACATAATCACCCTTTTTCACCGGAACCCAGTCATTATCCAGTCTGTACATCGCACTTCCCGTAAGGAAATACATGCCATGCTCCTGAATATGAGTCTCTATGTAGCCGTGGGATGCACCTAAATGGAATTTCAGAATATGCATATTCATATCAAATCCAAAATTCTCTGCTGCAGGCAGGAAATCACGGATATAACAGTTCTCCATACCTTCATACGGAATCCATGGAAGGTCATTTGCATTCCCCACTACAGTGTAGGCGCTGTATCCAGCCAGCTCGTCATATCTGCGTTTATAGGCAAAGAGCTTTGCATCCTCTTTTCCCGCATTCTCAAAAGAAATGGTGTTGCTGGCAGGGGAATAAATATATCCGCCCTCTGTCAGTGTCTCTTCTTTGTCCGCATTTTTAACCGTAATGGAACCTTCCATTACATAAATGAATGATTCCAGTCCTTCTCCGCCGAATGCAGGATTCTTTCCGCCTTCGTGGACTGTCACTAAGTAATCCGCAAAGGAAGCTCCCATCTGAGGAGAGCCAAGAATCGTGACATCACACTTTTCATATCCTGGAATCGCATTTTTTACAATTCCGTCCGGCTCAATTAAAACATAATTTTCTTTTTTAACGACGGATCTGGTGGCTAATAAGTCATCACGGTATCCTGTCTGCCCGTTTAAATAACTCATAATAAGGCTCCTCACTTTCCATTAGGTCATATTCATTCAGTCAACCAATTTATACCTGTTTATTATGGCAGGTATTATAAAGTATTTCAATTATATTATGAGATAAAATACGGTTCCCGTTTTATCCACTTTTCCCCTGCTTGTTTATTTTTTAACAGTTATAATGATCTTACATTCATGTAATTTTATCAAAAACAGAAAGGAATTACTACAATGACAGAACAAATAGAAATGACACTCAACGAATTAAATTACCCGGTTAATGTTACGGTATATCATAATACGGCAGTTGTACCTAAGGCATGCATCTTATATTTTCATGGCGGCGGTCTTTTATACGGCTCCCGTCTGGACCTGCCCCAGCTGCATGTGAACAGCCTTACCAATGCCGGATATCTTATTATTTCCTATGACTATCCCCTTGCTCCCGCCGCCAAAATTGACATGATACTGAAATCTGTAATTGATTCCATCAATCACTATATTTTAAATCCGTCACTTTATGCTTCCCAGGAACTTCCCTACTTTCTATGGGGTCGTTCTGCAGGAGCATACCTATGTCTGCTGGCTTCAAAAGATAAGCGTCTTCTGCTGCCTCCAAAGGGAATCCTGTCTTATTATGGTTATGGTTTCCTGTGCGACAGCTGGTTTGATACTCCAAACAGCTACTATTGTTCTCTTCCACCCATTAACAGTTCCTGCCTTAATGCAGTTTCTGATCAGGTTCATACGGAGGGCAATCTAGATACCCACTATAGCATTTATGTTTACGCCAGGCAGACAGGAACATGGAAATCTCTTTTTTACGATGGCCGGGATAAATATTTCTTTCTGGACTATTCGCTCCGAACCTGTGAAAAACTTCCCGCACCTTTATTCTGTGCCCACAGTATGAATGATACAGACGTTCCATATACAGAATTTCTTAACCTTTGCAGTATGTATCAGGCAAAACCGTTTGCTGTCCCAGGTTCTGTACACGATTTTGACAGAAATGAAGCGGACCCTGTGGCTGCTCAACTTTTAAATTCAACTGTTGAATTTTTAGACCACCACACGGACCGCTTCTTAAAACCATAAACTTGATTGCGGATTCTTATGAATCCGCATATTACAGTTTTTTAACCAGGTTTCCGAATCCTTTTTCTCCTACAACTTTTCCGTCTTCTGCCACTACCTCACCGCGGACAATGGTGCAGACCGGCAATCCTTTCCCCTTCATTCCAACAAAAGCAGAAATCTTGTTTACATAGAGAAGGGAATCTTCTGTTATCTCCCATTCCTTATCTGCATCTACAATAATGAAATCCGCGTCAAATCCGGTTCTGATGTCTCCTTTTTTTCCGTAGATTCCAAATGCCTCTGCGGGTTTCTTTGCCATTGCAGTTGCAAGAACAGATGGTGAAATTCCCCGTTTTACACAGCCTTCATGGAAGCTTACCTGAAATCCACTCTGGATTCCACTGATTCCTCCCCATACATCAAATGGAGTTTCGATTTTATTACCCAGAATTTCCTTGAACTTTTCATCATAGGAACACGGGGAATGATCACTTGCAATACCGCTGAAGGTTCCATCCTCCACATAGGTCCACAGCCTGTTCACTTCTTCCTGGGAACGCAGAGGTGGAGCGCATTTAAACAGCGGTCCGTTCTTAATTACATCTTCCTCTGTCATGCTAAGATAATGAGAACAGGTTTCTGCGGTAATATCGTAACCCTCCTGCTGGGCTTCCTTAATTTTCTGAGCTACATCAGGACTGCTTACGTGGCAGATGTGTGCTTTGCAGCCGGTGGCTTTTGCAAGCTCAATCACATCAACTGTGGCTACCATTTCTGCAACGACCGGTCTTGATTCTAAAAATCCGTTCCAGTCCAGTCTGCCCTCTTTTTTCATTCTCTGTTCCTGCCACTTTATTGCGGCAAAATCTTCGCAGTGGAAACCGGCACGTCCGTCAAACTCATGGATGATCTGCATTGCCTCATATACCTGTCCATAATTTAAAGAACTGTAATCAGGAGAAACGGGGCCGATAAAGGATTTAAATGCCACGCAGCCCTTCTCATCCATCCCCTTTAAATCCTGGAAATTATCAGGAATCAAACCACCCCAGAAGCAATAATCCACATATGCATTGGGAGATACCTTTTCATACTTCTTATCAAAAATAGTTGCGTTAGTCATGGCTGGCTCGTTTTGCAGCGGCATATCAATAATGGTTGTATATCCGCCTACTGCAGCTGCGGCAGTTCCGTGCTCATAATCCTCACGCCACTCGTAACCGGGATCATTTAAATGTGCATGGGTATCAATTGCGCCCGGGAAAACATAATTTCCTTTTGCATCAATTACTTTTTTTGCTTCTGGCTCTTCACCTGCAAGAAGTACCGCTGCAATTTTACCCTCTTTTACTGCAATGTTTCCCGAAAACACACACTCCGCTGTTACAATTTTCCCATTTTTTACTAATAAATCATACATACCTTCTCCTCCGTTTCTGGTTAATGAATGATAACTGACTGATGAAACATTTCATTATTTTATTAAATAATGCCTGGGAAAACAATGCAAAATGAGGTAAAATTTCGCAGGAATTTTTGTCCAAGATGTATAATTTATTTTATTGTATTTGTGTTTTTTTCAGCTTTTTGCTAAAATTTATACTATCAGTAAAAGGAGAAAACAAGTGATCATGTATTTTAAAATTACTACCATTGGTTCTTATGCTCTGGAGATACTAAATTCTGTGCCTGAGGGCGTGATACACTCTGTATACAGAAAAACCATTAATATACAGTTCGGAGATTATTTACTGGCTTTACAGGCGGATTTGTCGCCAGTATCACCTGTCAGTCTCATTACGGAGCTGGACGCTGCATCCATGGAAACACTTCCTGTTTCTCCGGGATTAAAGGTGAAGGTAAGTTCGGGTATCCTGTCTATATACGGCACTATTTCTGTTATTAAATTTAATTTTTTAGAAGCGGACCTGTTTGAATCTAGACTAATCAGTAAATCTCCACAGCTTTTACGGGATACGTTAAAGTCAGTTCTGGATCATTGTGCTGCAGGAGGTTTCTCCACCATATTTGCTCCCTGCTGTGTGAAGGATCAGGAAAATAATCTTGGGGCGGAACTTGCAACTACAGCGGCAAAGAACCATCTTAAAGCCTGCAGTACCTATATGCAGAGAGCAGATTATGAAAAAGCCTCAGAAGAACTGGTTTCTCTGATCGGACTTGGAGTGGGCCTTACCCCAAGCGGAGATGACTTTTTGTGCGGTGTACTGGCTGGGCTGATACTGACTGGGAACTCAGATCAAAGGTTTACCTCCATTCTCAGGAAAATGATAAGACCCAATTTAAACAATACAAACGATATCAGCCGTACATTCCTTCAATGTGCTCTTTTATCACATTTTAGTAAACCAATTAAGGATCTTGTTTTTCCAGCATCTGCTGAGGATATCCATGCTTCCTTTGGAGCTGTGGGGCATTCCTCCGGCTTTGATTCTCTCTGCGGAATTTTTTACGTTTATACTCTGATTCTTAATTAGAAAGTCTCATAAAAAAGAAGCCTGCCAGGACAATTAATGTCACGCAGACTTCTTTCTTTTTCTTTATTTCTTCTTTTCAAAATACTTAATCAACACGTAATAAACAATTCCTGCAGGCAGAATACTTGCCAGCCATGATATTTTTATAAATGTAAGGGCTGCTGCCATTCCTGCGATTAAACCTCCGATTGCGGCAAGGTTGATTCCCTTAAACGCTCCGTCCGGATTGTAATAATCATTCAAATCAATTTTCTGTTTTTTGATGATATAATAATCCACAACAAGAATTGCGAAAACCGGTCCCAGTACAGAAGAGGAAATCAATACAAACAGATTGAGTCCGGCTGCAGATGATTCCTTTACAAGCTCCCATGGAAATGTAGCATATGCAAGCAATCCCACGATAATTGCACTCTTTTTAACTGATACTTTTAAAAGATCTACCAGTACATAAATAGGGGGTAGTGCGTTATTAAGCATATTGGTAGTCAGTGTGCCGCAAACAATACAAAATAACGTAATTACAACGATTGCTTTATTGGGCATGATATATGCAAAGCCTACGATAGGATTGGCAATTCCGGTTACACTTGTAACAAGAAGTCCGATGACGCCCATAAATACTACAGCAGGAATCATTGCAAACGCATAAGCGGAGCCTCGTTTCACAGGTCCGCAGCCAGGCTTTAGCTGCCTTACTGAATCACCGATATTAACCAGAAGAGCACAGTTAACTCCAATAAAAGTAGTAACCGCTCCAAAAAACGGAAGTCCCCAGGATCCCTTTTTATTTACAACTTCTGTCACCACATCCCCATGCATACCAAGAATTGTGACCAGCATATAAACCAGAGCGATAATAACAACAGCTCCGCCAATATTATTAATTACTTTAATTCCCTGAAAGCCCAGTGCAGAAAGTCCGATCTGCATTGCCTGAAACAGAATGAACCATAAAACAATGCTGTCAAATCCAATAACAATTTTACTGATTTCATTGAGAGCCGATGCACCAATCCAGCTTTGAAATCCGTACCAGATAACGGCTGGAATACCTCTGCACAGAGCAGGGATAACCGTACCTTTAAAGCCAAATGCTCCTCTTAGCTGCACCACATATGGAATTCCGGTTGTGTAACATAATTTATCGTTTAATACCATGCATATAACACAAAGCGCTGATCCCAACGTAATTGCAATAATTGCCTGAACAAGGTTCAGTCCTCCTGAAACCAGATCAGAACCAAGTGTTAAGTTTGCCGTGGAAACACACCCACCAAGCCATACCAGCCAGTAGGAAAATGCCCCCATTGTTCTCTTACTGACAGGAACCGGCCCCATCCCATCCTGTTTTATTACGCCTTCCAATGCCTTTTCTTCTGTCATCACACTTTCTCCCATGTTTTTCTCCTTATATACGTTTGTGACTTACGACATTCTGGCAGGAGTGATCAGCTTTCCGCCTGAAACGGCTGTAATCTTACCATCCTGAAAGATAGTTCTTCCCCGCACAATCGTCTGTGTAACCTGACCCTTGAACTTCATGCCCACATAGGGACTTACTTTATGTAAATAGAATAAAGAATCTGCATCCAGCACATATTCTTTATCCAGATCAACAATTGCAAAATCCGCATCAAAACCTGTCTGAATCTTCCCTTTTCCTTCGATATGAAATACTTCATTTACATTGGAGGCAGTAAGCGCTGCAACCTTTGTAAGCATCAGCTTTCTATCGTGGTAACCATGGGTTAAAACAGCGGGAAGTGTACTCTGACAGCCAGAGATGCCTCCCCAGGCTTTCATGAACTCTTTTTCTTTTAATTTAGGATCGCTGGGAGAATGGTCGGATGAAATAAATGTGATTTCACCATTAAACAATTTCCCCCACATTTTCTGCTGGTTTGCTGCGTCGCGGATTGGAGGAGAACATTTTCCAAGAGTACCCAGTCTTTCTACATCCTCATCTGTGAGAATCAGATAATGACCAATTGTTTCACAGGAGATATCAACACCCCGTTTTCTTGCCTCTGTAACCAGTTCCACCCCCTTTGCCGTACTGACATGGGCAATAATCAGCTTACAGCCTGTTTCTTCTGCGAAGGTGATCATTCTGGAAATGCTTTCGATTTCTGTAATGGGTGCATGAGCCTCAAAGTAATCCTTCACTCCAGTTTTGTTCTGCGCATTTTTTAAACCGGTTACTTTTCCTGTGATACCGTCGTTTTCACAGTGAACCATAAGCGGAAGGTTTAGTTTCTTTAATTTCTCCATACCTTTGTAAGCAGTATAGTCATCAATTCCAGGAAACTCATCAATTCCGCTGAAACAGGAAAACGCTTTAAATCCCACAACTCCGCACTCAGCCAGCTCCTCCACTTTGTCTAGGTTTGTGGGACATAATCCTCCCCACAGACCAAAATCGCAGACAGAATCTCTTTTTGCAATTGCAAGCTTCTTTTCGAAATTTACTTTGTCCAGTGTACAGGGAGAGCTGTTTAAGGGCATATCGAAAAATACACCGCCTCCGCCTGCCGCAAGTGCCTGGCTGCCATTTTTTATGGTTTCCCATTCCGTTCTTCCCGGATCATCAAAGTGTACATGACCGTCGGTGGCTGCTGGAAAAATATGTTTGCCTGCTGCATCAATGACTTCTTTTCCATCCTGAGAAATCTCCTGTGATATCTCCACAATTTTCCCGTCACTTACCCCAATATCAGCCTTTTCCACACGATCCGGAAAAACAACCACTCCATTTCTAATGACAAGATCCATGCTTTTATCCATTCTGATACCTCCTCTTTTGCATTTTGTTTACTTTTTTAATAAATACCAGCTATTTATTGTGTTATTTGCATTATAGTTTTCACCATAGTATAATTCATTGGTAAAAAAAGACAAAAAAATAAAGTATTTTTATCTGCAATAGTTAAAAATACTTTATCGATTGGTATATTCCTATTCTGTTTTATGCTTCCCCCAGTAAGACTGGTTCATGGTACAGCTTAATATGAGCCGCCTGGGAAGAGTCCGATACCGCTTTCCCATGAGATATCCCATATATTTAAATCCGCTTTTTATAATTACTCCCGGAATCAGCCATGGCTTCTTTTGCTTTGCCAGCCAGGCACAGGTATTTTTCACCAGCCGGATTCCCTCGCTCTCCGAACGGATTCCACCGAACACCTCCGGGTGATCTGCCTGAGACACTGCCAGGTCAAAGTTCCGCTTAAACTGGGCAATGCATCCGTAATTATGGGAATGGATCACCTTTGCATCAGCCGCATACGCCACAGCCTCGCCTCTGTACCGCACTGCATTTCCTGCATAGATCATATCTTCATTGAAAATAGTGGTCTTAGTGAATCCGCCTGCCTCCAGGAAAATACTCCTGTCATAGGCACAACAGACATTGGATGCAAAAAACGTTTTGATTCCCAGCTCTTTTAAATCTGCCTCTGTCTTAACCCGGCTCTCAGATGGATAATTAAAGGAACGTGTATATTGTTCCGCCAGGGCACAGTCAGGATTTGGCAGCTGTCTTGCATATGCCATGACCACCTTTTCCCCGCCTCTTCCTGTTTTAAGAAAGGCATTTACAAGAGCACTGATTAAATTTTTATCTGCTGGAACCGCATCATCCGTCATAAATACCATGATATCGGCCTTGGAATAGCCGGCTCCTCTGTTTCTTGT
The DNA here is from genome assembly GCA_015057715.1 of Paenibacillaceae bacterium. Classification (GTDB taxonomy): domain Bacteria; phylum Bacillota; class Clostridia; order Lachnospirales; family Lachnospiraceae; genus Lacrimispora. The sequence continues at coordinate 37,564 of SVDS01000005.1, read as the reverse complement.
TCCACCATGGTCAAATTCTTCTTTTGTCACATGATGGACTTCTAAATTCTTCACATGTGCATACTTGGAATCCACCCAGTAGGATTTCTCCGTATTCATCACAATGATTTTCCGTATGGGATAAGACTGTTCTTCCAGCCTGTGAAAAAGCCGCATCAGTGTTTCGTCAGGCTTATAAACCGGTATGATCACATCAACAGTTCTTTGATCTGCCATCATTTCTTCCATTGAAACTCCCTTCTTTCCTATCAGTAGCGCAGACACGACGTGGAGCAGATACGGATCAGAGCATAGATACTGACAAAGCATTCCAGATACCATGCACTTTTTCTTAAATCCACACCGATTACCAGACGCCGGTCAAATATGGTCAGTAACAGCAGGGGCAGAAGGGGAATGAAATAACGTCCCTGGACTCCTGTAATATACGTTAAATTTCTGGGTGTATACCCCAGAAACATGGAAGTCAGAACCAGTACTGCACTTGCAAATACCAGAAACAAGATCCATAGCTTCTGACCGTCCGTCATTTTCACCACTTCCCCATCTCTCTTTACCACACTGATAAAGAGCGCATACCAAAGAAGGGTAAGGCAGACCGGCGGTACCGTTAAGTTGGGATCTAAATTCCCCAAAAAGCCACCCAGCATAGTCACCAGATAATAGTCATACTGGGTTACCAGGGTTTCATAAAAGACCGTAAATACATAAAACGGCCGCTGCCATACATCGGATAAGTTATAACCTGCCGCTTCGCTCCACCCCACGTAGCTTTCCGTAGCACCTGCCCAGGCAGAGAGAATCAGACGGTTTACCAGAAAAACTGCCAGCAGCATGACTGCAAGGACACCAAAAACAGAAATCCAGTAATGTTTCTGAGATTTAAATTTAGATTTCGGAATCAGCAGACAGATTCCGGCTGCAGGCAGATATACGATTTTCCCCGGTTCTAACAGGATCAGTAAAAGTGTCAGCACCACCAGATCTTTCAGTTTTATCTCTTCCTTTTCGTAAGCCAGATGAAAGCACCAGGAAAGTAAAAGCATGGAAAGGCCGATAAATGCAGTATCATAGGAATAGGACGATGCCAGGTGAAGAGTCATAGGCAGACAGGATACCGCCATTAAAACTTCCTTTTTAAAGGGCATCAGCCGGACCGAAACGGCTGCCATGGCTGCAAATACCAGAAGATTCATAAATCGTCCCAGATATACCAGAGGAATGTAACCAAGATGCAAAAGTCTGGCGAGGGTGATACCTATTGCCTGAGGCAGATAGATCACAGGAGTGGTATTCACCGGGACTTCCTCCCGCACGGTCACCGACTGGCTGTGATCAAGAGAAAACAGCTCCGTCAGAATACGGTTGTACGTTCTCTGACCGGGCTCTGCATAGAGACCTGATACGTCATCTTCACTTCGAACCAGGACATTGGCTCCTTTTTTAATCCGTTCTTTTTCTTCCGGCGTTGCATGCTTTAAATAGTCCTTCCCTGCTACCGCCTGTTTTCCCATCAACTGGTTAGATAGACGATAAGCACTGACAAAGTGAGCCGCTTCATCGGGCGCAGAAAAAGGCGTTAACGCAAACATATAAAATACACCCAGTCCGATTACAACCAGCGGAAACAGCCACTGGTTTAAAAAATTTTTTATCCACAAAAAAAACGCTAATGCAGCAAGAAATCCACAACCGAAGACAATAAACCACCAGTAAAACCGGCGAACCGGCTCAAATTCCGGAGAAGGAATTCCAACGATGGTTTTCATATAGGTTCTGACAAACAGGAACATCAAAAGCAGAATGCTTCCGGCTGCAAGCCACAAGCCTTTCGTCCTTAACAAACGTTTCACAGTTTATGCTCCTCCTTCTCTATGGCTTCCTCCTTATCAAGCGCCAGCATCTGGATTAACTCCGTCACTCTGCGTTCTAACTGGGATATCTTAATTGACTGAAAAAAGACCTTGGTGAGCAGAATAAAGATCATCAGGGTAAAAATAAAATTAGCTGTGGAATAGGTTCCCACCATACTTGATATAAAATCAGCCACCTTTGGGAAGATGCTGAAAACCACTAACAGCATGGAAAACATGACCCAGAAAATGGAATCCTCTATCCTCATTTTGGAGTGGCGAATTCTTCCCAGTACATAAACAGTCAGTACCAGGGAAACGCATATCAGTACGCAGCGAAGTAAAAACGTCATATTACGTACCCCCTTCTTTTATCTTCTGTCCCGGATGCGAAAGCTTTGAACCAGTAAAATGGAAAACAGCATCTTTCCCATATACCTGGCCGCATTTAAGGGATTTAAGTAGCTCTCTCCCAGTATCCGCTCATCCATGATTACAGGTATTTCCGCAACTCTGGCACCATGGCGGATGAGATAGGAAATGGTATCCGGTTCCGGACCGTAATTTAAACCGTCTGCAAACTCCTTGATCATCTTTCGGCTGAACATGCGCATACCGGAAGTGGGATCGTTTACCTTAACACCGGTTGTAAACCAGATGGCACCGCTTAGCATCCGGCTGCCAAGCATACGGAGAGAGCGGGGCTTTTTTTCTGTTACAAACCGGGAGCCAATCACAATATCATATCCCTGATCCATCTTTTCTTTCATGGGAAGAATAAACTCCGGCCGGTGCTGTCCGTCACCATCAAACTGTATGGCATAGCCGTAACCCTTTCTGTGTGCATACTTAAGCCCGGTCTGAAATGCGCCTGCCAGCCCTAAGTTCATAGGCAGATCAATGATCTTCCAGCCATGCTTTCTGCAGATTTTCGCGGTATTGTCTGTAGAACCGTCATTAATGATTACATAGTCATACATGGGATATTTCTCAATGACTTCTCCCACTACCCGCTCAATATTTAAAGCCTCATTGTATGCAGGTATTACTACCAGTACCCGGTTTGTCATATCCTCTGCTCTCTCCTTCCTTTTTCTTCTGTACGAATAACCCGGATTGCCTGTCCTATAAAGCACAGCATGAGAATCAGCATCTCAATCATGTAGGAATACGCACCACCGTTGATTCCGCCTATCTTCACAAACTGATAGGAAAGAACAAACGAAAGGAGGCAGACCGGAACATATCCAAAAAATATCAGTCTCTGTTTCTTCATAATTACCAGGACATAATAAAATAAATTCATTACTGCAAAAAAACCGCCGCCCAGGATAATAGCCAGTAGTCCCGGAAGGTAAGGCGCCAGTTCCACATTAAAGACAGCGGAAAGTACCGGAACGCCCATTACCCAGGATCCGGCCAGAGCGATTACGGTAAGAAAGAGGATAATTCCGGACAACTTTCTCAGGACCCCAAGAAACTCCGAAGTCCTGTTTTCATCCCAGAGTAAGGAAAGTCTGGTAAGGAATGGACGAATTACAAAATTAGCTGCAAGATTGATTACAGAGGTAGGCATAAATATAGCCACAAATACAGCATTGTCCGCGGAAGTCATCTGAGAATCCACTGCATACTTTGCCATTGCAAAGATAAGTCCGTCTAAAAATACAGACAAAAACAAAAGGAAGCTATCCTGTAAAAGCTGTTTGTGCCTTCCTTTTGCATGTACATAATTGATTTCTGTTATTTTATCTGCAGTCCTTTTATCAAACAGCCAGATTCCAACTGCCTGAGAAGCGGCCGCAACTGCTGAGGCAACAATTAAATCCCGTGTTAGTGCCAGAGTGCCTAAAAACAGACACACAGAAAACAGGGTCCGCCAGGTCATAGCCTGTCCGGTTAAATAAAGCTTTCCTTTTCTTTGAAATTCCGACTCGTATACATCAGCAAACCCATCAAGCACTTTATAAAGAACCATGAAGAAAACAACCATGATTTTTTCGTAGGTATAGTCGGAAGAAGAAACGAAAACCTTCCATAGAATGTAGCATATGCCAAAAATCAGCGCCATACCGCAGGTAACCATGCGGGCCAGCCGGTATTCGCCAAAAGTATAGCTCTCTCTCACATCAGTACTCTGAATGGGTCTCATTCCAAAATAGGCCACAAGAAACATCTGCTGTCCAAATGTACTGAAAGCAAAACCAAAGATTCCTCCCTGATCCGTTCCTACCAGATGATTAACCAGAGCTGTCAGCAGCATGCTGGATCCTGCGTAAACCAGGCTTCCGATCATATTCCATGCCACGTTTTTACGTTCCATTATAGTTCCTCTATTTCATTTCATTTAACAAGTTCTTTTTATTCTACATGATTCGCCTAAAAAAGTAAACCGCTAACGTCCATCTTACCTGCCCATGTTCTTAACTGTTCTGCATAAATAAAAGAAGCTTTCAATTCGAAACAGCCAGGAAAAGCCTGCATAAAACAGGACTCCTGTAACAATCTGCAAAGTCAGGGTCAGCAGAGTTCCATTTACCAGAAACTGCACGCTATAAACCACACCACACATGGCAGCCGACAAAAGCAGAGAAGGGAATACATCTCTCCACTGCTGAAGAAAGCTGTAGTGAAGAAGCTTCTTGTTAGGATAGGCATTGATAAATGTACAGATAAAATCCGTCACCGCCCGTAACGCCACCATGGTATAAATTCCAAAAGGAATGCTGATGATTAAGGCCACCACACTGACTGCTTTTTTAATAATCTCCAGTTTTAAGAAAATCTCACTTCTTCCAAGGGCATTGATTGCCTGTAAGTTGGCCACATGAAGGGGCCAGGTCGCATAGGCAATGCAAAGGAGCCGGAGCATGGGAACACAAGGTAAATACTGGTCCGTCAGTAAAAGCTTTACCATAGGCTCTGCTACAGCAATCAGACCTGCCATCATGGGAAAAACAAGGTAGGAGCTTGTCACAATCGACCTTCTTACCATGCTTTTTACCCTCTCCCGGTCATCCTGGCAGGCAGAAAAAGCGGGAAGCATAACCGACTGGATGGCTGCTCCTAAATTATTGGCAATGAGTGCAGGGAACTGATTTCCTCTAGAGTATTGCCCCATCATAGCCGAATTATATATTTTTCCAATCACCAGACCATAAACATTGGTAAAAACCGTGTCAATGAGGCCAGACATGAGAATCTTCCAGCCATAAGAGAATAATTCTCCCGCTTTTTCAATGGAAAACTTCAGACTTGGCTTCCAGGTCTTTAAAAAATGCAACACAACCATGAGAAAAAAGCTGTAAAAAAACTGCTGCATGGCAAGTGCCCATAATCCAAATCCTTCTAAAGCCATCAGCACTCCGATGATGCCGGAACCTGCCGCAGCAAAGAGACTTGCCATACAAAGCTTTCTAAATTCCATATTTCTGGATACGGATGCGGACTGCACCGATATGACTGCACCGAAAAACAAAGTCAGGGACAGAATCCTTAACACTGGTACGAACACTGGCTGTCCATAAAAATCCCCGATTGCAGGTGCAGAAAAGAACAAAATTATATATAGAACGAAGGCAATCAGAAAGCTTACGCAAAAGGCAGAAGAATAATCTCTTTCATCCACTTCCTGCTTCTGAATCAGAGAAGTGTTAAAACCGCTCTGGACAAATACATTGCCGATGGTAATAAATATCATAATCAGCATGACTTCCCCGGATTCGGACGGCGTTAAAAGTCTGGCTAAAAGTACGGATACAAGGAACTGAATTCCCTGTGTTCCCCCATTTTCCATGACTTTCCAAAACAGTCCGGAAAGCACTCTCTCTTTCATATTTTCCTGGTACATACTGGCTTTTCTCCTCAATCATCCAATTTACATTTCCGCCTTATTGTACTATATTGCCCAATAAATGTAAATCGTATATAGCATTTTCCAGTTAGTTATGTTAAAGTATTATGGAATCACTATAAAATTTTTAATGATTTACAGGAGGTTTTTATCATGCGTAAACTGACACGCGGCCTGGCGGCAATCTGCCTGACAGCTGCTCTTGTCCTGGGACAGGCTGCCCTTACGCGGGCGGACGAAGCATATGGACCGGGTTACAAGAATGGCGTCAGCCTCAGCGACAGCAGTAAGTCTGGAAAACAGAGTACAGCTGCCAGCGAAACTGAGGGAGGCGTAACTACAGAGGAAGCAGAAACCGCTTTGGCAAATGCAGGAATAGATATCGGAAAAGAAGGAGCTGGAGGAGGAGAAGACGGTGTTGTTGATGAAGCGACACGGGCTGCTCAGGAAGCATTAAAAGCCAACTTTCCACGACTTCAGACCACTGTTATGATTGGTGACGGCAACTGGACACAGCCTTTTGTCAACGATGCCTGGATCACCAACGATGGACAGGGTTTTCATGGATTATCTACATTTCTCACGAATATCGTAGGAAACGTACTCTACCGGACCTACACTTCAGGCACTGGCTGGTCCCCATGGGTCATGAATGGACAACAGACAACCAATTACCCCAATGACGTGAATATTGAAGCCATACAGATGAGGTTTTCCGGTTATGTAAACAACCAGTTCAATCTCTATTATTCAGCAAAGTTAGACGACGGAACCACCACTGACTGGGCAAAGAACGGCACCAGTGCGGGAACTATGGGAACCGGACATTATATCACAGGCTTTCGTATGGCATTCTATGCTAAAAACTCTGCCTTCCCATATAAGACGGATAAGCCATTGATTTCCGCCACAAAAGATGGAATGCAGATTGTTGACGGCGGACTGCGCTACTTTAACGGAGACGGTACCCCTTTTACCGGCTGGGCATGGATCGAAAATGACCGGTACTATTTTAAGGATTCTCTCCCAGTTGTAGGCTGGCAGTACATCGACGGCTTCAAGTACTATTTTGATTTAAATTCTGGAAAGATGCTTACGGATTTAGAGCCCATTATTGGAAACTCAGGACCATTTTTTATCAGCATCAACAAACAGATGAACTGCATGACAGTCTTTGCAAAGGACGGTGCCAACGGTTTCATTATTCCAGTAAAGTCATTCCTTACCTCTACAGGTCCGGATACTCCGCTTGGAACATTCCAGACACCGGTGAAATACCGCTGGCGGGATATGGATCACGGTATCTTTACCCAATATGCAACCCGTATCTGGAAGGGCTTTTTAATCCACTCCATTCTTTACAGCCGCCCGGATAAGATGACTCTCGATCCCTCTACATATAATTATTTAAGTATTGCGGAATCAGCCGGCTGTATCCGTCTCCTCTCCGGAGATGCCAAATGGATTTATGATCACTGTGCTCTTGGAACTACAGTAACCATTTACGAATCTCCCGTTCCAGGACCCTATGAAAGACCTGCCATTGAGCAGATCATACCGGATACACAGACCTGGGATCCCACTGATCCCAACATGTAACAGAAACGTATCATTTAACCTTTCCTTCCGGTAAATGTTTTTCGTATGAAACCATACAGGCCGGGAGTCCGGTATTGAAACTGAATAAAGAACCTGGTCATAGGCGTAAGTTCCTTATAATACCTTCGGTATGCAGGATTTAATATCTCCTTAAAATCCCTGGTATTGACCTTCGTCTGGTAATAGGTTCGTTTGGAAGCACTTATGGCGGCCGCCTTAAAACGGCCGCCTGTTGCTTTGTCAAATTCTTTATAAACCAGTCTCATTCGCTCATAATAGGCCTGCTGCTTCGCGGCGTAATTTCCTTTTTTCCCCTCAACAGTCCAGGAACCGGATACACCTACCCGGTATACACTCATGGGTTCATCCATGTAATAACCATAACCGTTTTCAGCTGCCATCAGCTGCAAAGGGGTATCTCCTACCGGACAATCCGTATAGTATTTAGGAAGCTCTTTTACAAGTCTTGCTGGAAATGCCATGGAAGACATGGCATACCCGGAAGTTTTATCAATGATCTCTTCTGGCGTCAATACTGTGGTTTTCCGATATGGTCTCATCTGGTTCTCAGTCACTGCTTTTCCCATCAACTGAATCTTTGCACTGTGGATGCAAAGGGTGCAGTCCGGATGGGACTCCATATAGTCCACCTGCCTTTGAAGTTTATGGGGGGAATCAAAGTAATCATCCCCATCACACATGAATATATATTTTCCTCTTGCACGGGGAAAATTAAACGCACCGCTTATGTTATCAATGCCCTGGGAATACTGATTCTCTGTCTGAATCAGAGGCCGGATCTTATCCGGATACTTTGCTGCATATTCCCTGATGATATCCCCTGTATCGTCCGTGGAAGCATCATCATGAACCAGAATCTCATACTCAAAATCCGTCTTCTGCATCAGAAAGCTGTCAAGAGCCTGGCGGATGAAGGCACCATGGTTATAGGTGACACAGTTAATGCTAGCCATGATTTCGCTATTTGATCCGTCTTTCATTTCTCAGTCCCTTCCTTATCAAGCACCTTTGTTACATATTCCTCGTATTTTCTGGCAATATACATTTCCTTTACAGGGTCAGAAGGAAAAATGTCCTCACCCTGAAAACACCTCACATGATTTAAGACACAGTCATATCCAGCCATACAGGAAAATTCCACGCCGCCTGAAAACCTGGGATTGCATTCCAGCATAGAAAAGGTTCCATCTTCCCCTTCAATAAATTCAAAATTGACACAGCCCTGAATTCCCAAGGCACTTGCCGCCTCTTTGCATACTGCTTCCAGAGTCGGATTTGAAAATACCAGAACAGATGTGCCAGCACCATTTGGGGTCCGCAGCAATTCCTTACGGCAGACAGCTGCTGATCGCCCTGTGTCCGCCTGATGCACTACATCTACAGTAATAATACTTCCCTTAAAATAGGGCTGTACCACGTAATGATCTGCTTCCCCTCCGGCAAGAAACCGCTCCATTTCTTCCTGATTATGAAGATAGGAAAGCCCCTGGCTGCTTCTTCCATTATATGGCTTTACCACTGCCGGATAGGAAATGGATTCAGGAGAAATACCAGCCAGCATTCTGGTAGGTATCATATTTCCAATCCCTCTTTCAGAAAGGAACTCATAAAGTTTCATCTTATCTCTGCAAACCGTTATGGTATCTTCCGGGGACAGACATAACGTCACTCCTGCTTCCTTTAATTCGTTTCTGTGATGGTTCCATACATCTACTTCTGCATCGGTTAAAACGATCAGTCCGTCAGCCCCTTCCTTTTTGCAGATAGTCAGAATTCCCTCTACATACTCCTCTTCCTGCGTTGCAAGAGGAACCTGATAAAAAACAGAAACACTGGAAGAATCAGCAATCCATTCTGCCGGATATATATCGCAGCCAATCACCTTAAGGCCCATATTTTTTAAATTTTTAATAACAATATCAGCGGAAAATGATCCGATTGCGGTTACAACTGCAGCTTTCATACGCTCTGTTTCCCTTTCTTTGCGGCACTTAAAATTATCTCGCATATCCTGTCCACATCTTCAAGAGGCAGATCTGCATAAAGGGGCAGGGTGAGAACACTGTCTGCTGCCCGTCTGGCACATGGAAGCTCAAGATCCGAAAAACGCTCCCTGTAACATTCAAAATCCGTAATCAGGGGATAGAAATATTTTCTGGCAAAGATTTTATGGGAAGCGAGAAGATCATATACCTGATTTCTGGTCAGTTCAAACCCATCAAACGATACAGGAAAGTATGCATAATTCTGACTGATTCCCTGCTTTATGGCATTGAGGCGAATTCCGGAAACTCCCTGTAAATGCTCACGATAGCGCTCTGTAACCAGTCTGCGCTTTTCAATGTTATCCTCTACATGACGCAGATTGCAAATCCCCATGGCAGCCTGAAATTCATTCATCTTTGCGTTGCCGCCTATATATTCCACGGATTCTTTTCCGGTTATTCCAAAGTTTTTTAAATAATTAAGAAGAATTTCCAAGGATGGATCCTTAAAAGTAACTGCTCCACCCTCTATGGTATTATATACTTTGGTAGCGTGAAAGCTGAACATGGATGCATCTCCGTAGGTTCCGATTCCACGATGATTCACCTCTACCCCAAATGCATGTGCTGCATCGTAAATCACCTTTAAGTTATGCTTTTTAGCTATAGACTCTATTTTATCTACATCACAGACATTACCATACACATGCACCGGAAGAATAGCCGTGGTTTTATCTGTAATCAGCGCTTCAATCTGATCGGCGTCGATGGTGTAGTCGTCCTCTCTGATATCGCAGAATACTGGCGTGAGATTATTTCTTATAATCGCATGGGTGGTGGAAGCAAAGGAAAAAGGGGTGGTAATCACCTCTCCGGTTAAGTTCATCGCCTGCAGCGCCATCTCAAGAGCCATATGTCCGTTCACAAACAGCAGAAGATTTTCCGCTTTTAAATATTCCTTCAGCTGATCCTTTAATCTGTCGTGAAATTCTCCCATATTGGTCATCCATGCAGTTTCCCAGATCGGTTTGATCTCAGCAATAAATTCTTCGTAAGAAGGCATGGAAGCCCTCGTTACCAGTATTTCTTTTTCATTTGGTATCATTCTACCATTCTCCTCATTTCCCATGTACTGCCCAGTTAAATAGAAAACATCTGTCCAAGCGTTCTGACACGGGTACTTTTAAACAATTTGTATTTTAAAATAATCTTTATTTTTTCTGCCCTGCTTTTTCGGCAAATAGTTATAAATTCTTCAAACAGATCTCTCTGAGCAGGAGTCATGGACTGTTTGTAAATTGAAACAAAGGACTTCGCCTGTTCCGACAGGAGACGGTAATTTTCCCGCACTTTCTCCTGTCTGCTCAGTCTCTCAGACAGCTGTTTCATACCGCTTTTTGCGCCTACCTGATTGTTATCATGCTGCCGGTAGCGAACCAGCGGACGATCAATATAGGAAATTTTCCCAAAACAGCTTGCCACAAGGCCCAGCCACCAGTCATGCATAACACAGATATCCGGGATCTGCCCCGTCAGATTTTTTAAGGACCAGTTAATCATCATGGTATTGCCTGTGATATTATTTTCCACCAGATAATGGCTGGTGCGGTTATCAAAAACTCCGATTTTCTGGTATCTTGCCATGGAAGGGTGAATTACAGTTCCTTCCTGATCTGTAACAGAGAGATCTGAATGGATCAGTATGGGCATATCCTTCCCCCATATCTTTTCCATCTTCTTCATCTCTCTTAAAGTAACCTCTACTTTATCTGGCAGCCATATATCATCCTGATCGCAAAACATCAGATACTCATCAGACGCAGATTTTAAAAGCCGGAAAAAATTGTCCCGGGCACTGCCTGATGGTTTTAAATTCTTTAAGCTTTTTATCCGGTCTGGAAATCTGCTTTCATATTCTGAGATGATTTCAGGGGTTCTGTCAGAGGAACCGTCATCGGAAATTAAAATGGTAAATTCCTGATTGGTCTGTTCCAAAAGTGATTCCATCTGTTCTCTTAGATATCTCTCTCCGTTCCAGGCAGCCAAAAGTACAGTTATCATTCTATCCCCTCTTTCCATGTCATTTACCATGACATTCCCAGAATCTTTGTTAAAAACCAGATCTCAAACATGAGAAATTCCAGGAATACTTTTGCAGCAAATTCCTGAAACCGGTTTATTTTTAAATATTTTTTATAGTAATGAAGTTTACTTTTATGAAGCAGCGCCTGTTTTTTCAGGATTGAGCTAACGGATTTGTCAATGGAGACGGAATGAAGATGGAGATAAGTCCGGTCAAGAAGAAGGAGTGTTCGGTACCCCTTTTTCTTCAACTGATACCCAAGAATCTTTTCTTCATAATAAAGAAATACTTCCTCATCATAAAGGCCGCATGCCATCATTGCCTTTACGTCAGCCAGCAAAAGAGAGCCCGGAACCGCATCCGTCCACACACAGCGTTCCGTTGCCACAGGTGTTGTCAGATAAAATGCCCGTTTTCCCGGTTCATCCGTGAGCCACCGTTTCAATAACCGTCGTGTAACCAGCCCCGTATCAAGCAAATCCGCAAACAGACCAGCCAGTTTCCATCCCAGCAGTCCTTCCCTGCCACTTTGATCTACCGGCACGGCGGCAGTGACTGCAATACTTTCATCCGCCAGAAATGCGTTCTTCATGGCAGCAATCGTCTCCTCTGTAACCATGACATCGGGATTGGCAATTAACACATGTGTAGCACCAAGTTCCTTGTAAGCATAACGGATTCCCAGATTATTTCCATACCCATACCCGCCGTTTTTTAAGGAGCTGATCACGTGTACCCTGCCGCCATTCAAATCCTTTAATCTGGCAGCCGAATCATCCGTGGAATGATTATCCACCACAACAATGGAATCAAGAGACGAATAGTCTTTTATCCCCTGAACCAGTTTTATTGTGGTATCGGCATCATTGTAGTTTAAAATGATACAACTTACATTCATACCTGCTCCTTTTAAGATCCTTTTCTGGAATTTACAAGCTTCATTCCAAAACGGCGGCTGATGAAATCACGTAACGGAGGACACAGATAAGTGCCGTAATTCATAAGATGATAAGCTGCCATATAAAACCGGTTTCCTTTTTCCTTTGGAGTTCCTGCCCATGGAGTCTTCGCAAGATACTTGTCGTAAGCTCTGCGGTAGTGATTAAGATTTCCTTCCTTCCAGGGCCTCTCATCCCCCATAAAATGAAGGATCGCCGGATGTCTGCCAGCTTCCCGGAAGCCGTTTTCCGTAATGAGTGCGTACACCGGAGACAGTCGGACTAAATGCCTGTAATGGAAATACCGGTAGTTGGTAAAATAATTATAACGGGGAGAAAGAGGTCTGATTCTGCCCTTTAAACTTCCATTAATGGTATCCTGATCTCCCGCAAACAGTTTCCCTCCCTTGGATCGGTAAAAGTCAAGAAGCTTCTTTTGAACATTCTCTTCTCTCCAGCGGTTTAAATCAATTAAAAGCACCCCTGAATTAAAATAGGGTTCTTCCGGTCTTAATCCGATCTCTTCTTTAATACAAGGATAAATGGTTGGCTCCATGACAGCGCCTAACAGGAACGGACCTAAATCAGCCTTCCATAATTTTTCCAAAGAAGACAGTATCACGGTATCGCAGTCCAGATAAAGTACCCGTTCCACATGTTCAGGGAGAACATCTCCTAAAAACAAGCGGGCCATAATGCTTAAATCAAATCCTCCTGTGTCCACCTCATGGGAAAATCGTTCTTTTAAATTCCCCAGTTCAATCACAGAAAGCTCACGATCAAATTCCTGTGCGATCCCGCATAAGCGGTCTTTTGATTCCCTTGACAACCCCATGGATAAAACCCAGACATCAAGCGTTTCAATCTTTTGATTCCGATCAAGAAGAGAGTAGAGAGAAACTGCAAGGTGTCTGGCAAACTTATCGTTGGAAGCGTAAACTATATTCATAATAACCTCCCCGCATACCAATTTTATCGTTGTATTGTACTATATCTGATTAGAAATGTAAACAGCCGGCGGCTAGGGGAGGAGACCCAGTTCAGACTCAGCCATTTTAAAAGCAGATTCAATAACTTTGTCCATATCATAATATTTGTATTCTGCCAGTCTGCCTCCAAAGATAACCCGATCCTCTTTTTGGGCAAGTTTTTCATATGCCTGATACAAGTTCTGATTGGTCTCATCATTGACGGGATAATAAGGTTCCATACCCTCACTCCAGTCAACGGGATACTCTCTGGTTATAACTGTCTTATCCTGGGTTCCGAACTCAAAATGTTTATGCTCAATAATTCTGGTAAAAGGAGTTTCACGGTCTGTATAGTTTACAACTGCAACACCCTGGTAATTATCTGTATTAAGGGTTTCTGTGTCAAACTTCAGACTGCGGTATTCCAGCTTACCAAACTGGTATCCGTAGAAAGCATCAATCATTCCGGTATATATGATTTTCTCTCCAAGACTGTCATAATGCTCCTTGTTGTCTAAATAATCAACACAAAGCTCTACATCACAACCTTCAAAGAGCTTGTCTGTAATTACGTTATAACCGCCGATGGGAATGCCCTGATATAAGTCATTAAAATAATTATTGTCATAGGTAAACCGTACCGGAAGGCGCTTAATAATAAAAGCCGGAAGCTCCTTGCAGTCTCTTCCCCACTGTTTTTCCGTATAACCCTTTACCAGTTTTTCATAGATATCCGTTCCCACCAGGCTGATTGCCTGCTCTTCCAGATGCTTCGGCTCACTGGTAATCACCTGTCTCTGCTCATCAATCTTTGCTTTTGCCTGTTCAGGAGTCGACACCCCCCACATCTTGCTGAAGGTATTCATATTAAAAGGCAGGTTGTACATCTCTCCTAGATAATTGGCAACGGGACTATTGGTATACCGGTTAAACTCTGCCAGCTCATTGACAAACTGCCATACCTTACGGTTGCTTGTATGGAAAATATGAGCGCCATACCGGTGTACATGGATTCCTTCTGTCTCTTCGCAATACAAATTGCCTCCTAAATGTTCTCTTTTCTCAAGGACCAGGCATTTCTTTCCCTGTTTCCTGGCCAGATAGGCAAATACGCCGGAATAGAGACCACCTCCGACAAGCACATAATCATATTTCTTCATCTTTACTCTCCTGACGTTTTATAAACTGAATTAATTATACTAGAGTCTTTCAGAAAAGTAAACGCCGGTTCTAACAGTGGAATTCTAAATAATGATTGTTTCAATAAATCAATGGGTTTATAATTATTATCAATGCGAGAGGAGATGAATTAAACCACGATGAGCGAGAAAAATAATATTAAAACAACACTTCTGGTTATGGAGGCTGATATTAACACAGATGAGTCTCTGTCACTGCTAAAGGAATTATCCGGAAGTCTTAATCACATAACCGGAAACAGTGGCGAATCCTCATTTTCAATCAATGACATGGAAGAGGAAAAATCTATTTTTGTCATTGCAAGAAGTGGAAGTATTGCAGCAGGCTGCGGTGCAATACGGCCAATAGACGATTCCACTGGGGAATTGAAACGGATGTATGCAAAAGAACAGGGGCTTGGTGTTGGCACTTCTATCTTGAATTTCCTGGAAAATAAGGCACTGGAATTTGGATACAGCAGACTGATCTGCGAAACCAGAAAAATTAACGCAGGTGCATGCAGCTTCTATATTAAAAATGGCTTCCATATCATCCCGAATTATGGGAAATATGAGGGGCGGGATGAAGCTGTTTGTTTTGAAAAAAGAATCAGATAACTAAAAGGGATCCTGCCTCAAAAAAGACTGGATCCCTTTCATTATCTGATATTAATAAAATAACCGGTTTACCGCACTAAAGATACCCCGAATAGACGCTCTGGTAATGTTGGAACTGATTCCCACGCCATAAGTAGCCTTTCCGGTCTTTACATCAAGCAAATGGATGTATGATGCAGCCTGCGCCCCAGATCCGGAAGCAAGTGCGTGCTCGTAGTAATCCAGCACACGGATTTCGATACCAAGCTCCTTCTCCAGGCCCTTCTGAACAGCATCGATGGGTCCGTTGCCCACACCCTCGAATACTTTCTCCACGCCATGGTCTGTGTAGCGGACTTTGGCAAGTGTTGAGAACTCCACATCTTCCTCTGCCTCTGTAATCTGGCTCTTTCTGAAATGAATGGGTTCCTTCCGCTCGGTATAGCAGCTTTTGAATTCTTCCAGAATCTGCTCTGGAGCAACCTCACCCTGCTTCTCGGAAATTGCCTGAATAACATCGGCAAACTCCTTGTGCATACCCTTGGGAAGCTTGAATCCATAGAAGGTATCCATAACAAATGCTACGCCGCCCTTGCCGGACTGGCTGTTAATTCTGACAATCGGCTCATACTGTCTGCCAATATCGGAAGGATCGATAGGAAGATAAGGAACCTCCCAGAACGGATTCTTCCTCTCATGCATCGCCTGCATGCCTTTGTTAATGGCATCCTGATGAGATCCGGAAAATGCAGTAAATACAAGTTTTCCTGCATAAGGGTGTCTGGGTTCCACTTCCATCTTGGTACAACGTTCGTAAACATCCACGATTTCACGAATATTTTCAAGATGAAGTTCCGGATTGATGCCCTGAGAAAACATATTATAGGCAACTGTCAAAATATCCACATTACCGGTACGTTCTCCATTCCCAAGCAGAGTTCCTTCCACACGGTCAGCACCTGCAAGAAGAGCCAGCTCAGTGGCTGCAATCCCTGTTCCTCTGTCATTGTGAGGATGAACACTTAAAATAATGCTGTCACGGTTTTTGAACCGGGAATTCATCCATTCAATCTGATCGGCATATACGTTGGGAGTTGTCATCTCCACAGTGGAAGGAAGATTGAAAATAATCTTCTTTTCCGGAGTGGCTTCCCAGGTTTCCTGCACTGCCGTACAGATATCAAGTGCAAATTGAAGTTCTGTTCCGGTAAAGCTTTCAGGAGAATATTCAAGCATAACCTCTCCCTTAAAATCCTGCATATACTGTTTCACCCACTGGGTTCCCTGTATTGCGATCTCCTTAATCTCATCCATCTCTTTGCGGAAGACCACATCACGCTGTAATGTAGATGTGGAATTGTAGATATGAACGATTGACTTCTTAACTCCCTCTAAGGCTTCAAATGTCCTCTTAATCAAATGCTCTCTGCACTGAACCAGAACCTGAATCACCACATCATCAGGAATCAGTTTCCGTTCTACAAGCTGTCTTAAGAAATCAAACTCAATCTGGGAAGCAGCAGGAAATCCCACTTCAATCTCCTTAAAACCGAGTTTAATCAGAAGGTTAAACATCTCAATCTTTTCTTCCACTACCATAGGCTCAATAAGAGCCTGGTTTCCATCTCTCAAATCCACACTGCACCAGATCGGCGCTTTCTTAATCTCCCTGCACGGCCATTGTCTTTCCGGATAATCTACTACCGGTACCCGCTTATATCTTTCATAATTCAACATGTCTGATCTCCTCCATATTCCTTTTTAGTCTGTATTTCCTTCATAAAAAAATCAGTTCAGGCTTTGGAGTCGATAAATCACGCTGTATTTTTTGACAATGAACAACGTGGGTTTTAAAGGTCTAACCCCATCTGTCATCATTCCTTTGCATTAAAATCACATGCCGTGCTCTGACAAACCACCACGGTAAAGTGTTATGCTATTATAGCACGAGTAAAAATGACTTACAACAAAAACTTTAAAAACCATAGAATCTTTTATCGGCTCATCTGTAAAAGCTTGGTCTTTAATTCCCCTTCCATACGGGCAAGTTCCACTTCTGCTTCTTTTCGTTTTTGTCTTCCCTCTGCCTGAATCCGCACCACTTCATCAAGGGTTGTAATCAGGGATTCATTGGTCTTTTTCAGGGTTTCCATATCAACGATTCCACGCTCTGACTCTTTCGCCGTCTCAATGGTTGCAGTTTTTAACACTTCTGCATTCTTTCGAAGAAGCTCATTGGTCATATCGGTCACTTCTCGTTGTGCCTTTGCCGCCTGCTCCGAATGATTGATTCCGATGGCTAGAACCATCTGACTCTTCCACAGAGGAATGGTGTTGACAAGGGTGGACTGAATCTTCTCTGTCATTAAAGTATCATTATTTTGAACCAGTCTGATCTGGGGCGCCATCTGAATGGAAATCATACGGGTGAGCTCCAGGTCATGGATCTTCTTTTCAAAACGTCCGCACATGGCAGACAAATCATTGGCTGCCTGTGCATCCTCCGGAAGACCGCTTTTTGCCGCCCGTTCCATTAAAAGAGGGAGCTCTTCCTGCTGAACTTTTGCAAGTTTTCTCTTTCCAGCCAGGATATACATGGTTAGTTCCTTAAAATATGTGGTGTTTAACTCATACATTTTATCCAGAAGGGCGACGTCCTTTAAAAGCTGAATCTGATGATTCTGAAGAATCTTGCAGATCTGGTTTACATTAGTCTCCGCTGATGCATACTTTGCTTTCATGTTATCAAGGCGGTTAGCACTCTTTTTAAAGAAACCGAAGAAGCCTTTTTCCTCTCCTTCTGTTTCAAAGCTTTTTAGCTCTGTCACCACATTGGTGAGCATCTGGCCCACTTCACCCAGATCCTTTGATTTTACATTATCAAGTGCGGACTCAGAAAAATCAGCGATCTTTTTTTGCGCTCCTGCGCCATACTGAAGAACCATATTGGAATCTTTTAAATTAATTTTATCAGCGAAATCAGAAACCAGCCGTTCTTCCTCTGGCGTAAGCTCTGGTGCGGGCACTGGTTCGGATACAGGCACTGCCTCGGTCAGTTCATGTCCTTCTTTCACACCTTCTGTCTGATCAAATGGTGTAAGAGTCAGCTGCGGCGCTTCTTTTATCATCTCTTCCAAATCTTTGCTCATTCTTTATTTCCTCCTGTAAAATCACTTTCGGCCCATCCATTCTTTTTTAACATTGTCTGGAGTACCGATGCATCCGTGGTAATGTCCATAGCCGTATCCTGGTAAAGATCATCAAGCAGCCGTTCAAAGGCCAGATTGATGGTATCAAGAGTTCCTTCAATTTCTTTTTTTGCATTGATAATATTATTGCCTTCTATACCTGTGCTGTCAAAATCCCGGTAAGCATTCACCAGTTTTACTGTTGTAGGGAGGTAGTAATCCATAAACTGCTCCATCTCTCCCATTTGTTCCGGATGTTTTAAAACAGTATCAAAAATCCTCTGTATTACGTCCTCCAGCATGGATATTTTTCGGGAAATCACTTCGCCCGGAATGGCGTCATTGGCTTCTTCTAATATTCTTAGATAATTTCTTCCCTGAGTCATCATTTCCTGTAATGCTTGATTCTCCTGGGTTTCATTATCTGAAATCTTTCTCAGTTCTTCCTCTTTCTCCCGCTCTTTTAACGCTTTCTGGCACTCCAGATACTGGTTATATGTGGCTTCACTTAAAATCAGGCAGGTTTTCTGCTCGTCTAAGTGTGCCTGTGGGAAAATACCCAGCCTCATCATTTTCTCCACGTCTTTTAATACATATTCCTGTGATTTGCCAACACTTGCAGCCAGTTCCTCCAAATTACAATACATGCGTTTTTCGGACTGCTTTGCATAGATTCTGGCTCTTTTTAATCTTCCATTTATGGCGATGCCGGTAAAAAGCATGCAGCCGGAAACAATTCCTGCTGCCAGTAGAAAGGTAAACGCACCAGCTGCCGCCCATGCGACAGGTTTTAAGATCATGGACGCAAAAAGAGAGATAAGAATCCCAATCAGATCAATACCAAGAAAAAGACTTCCAAAAACGGTTAAAAGTACTCCGCCCACACGCCCCTGCTGGTTAATTTTAATCTCTTGTTTTCCGGCTAATGAACTGCCTGTCCGTTCTTTTACCGTGCGGCTGGTCTGAAACGCCCGGTATCCCGGTTCGTCATCTACCACCTTCTCCGCCTCACTATTTTCGCCCCTGCTATCCCATACCGGTGGCTGTGTCCAGCTTTTCGTTCCTTTTGCCAGCTGATTTTTTGCTTCATCCAGCGCAAAATTTACGGAATCGGATATGATTCGGTTCAGCTGGTTAAAATCTCTGGAATCAATGGCGCTTTGCACCGTACTGCGGATTTGTTCTCCTAAGTTTGATTTATCTTTTTTATCCATTTTTCCGATCTCCCAAAATAAATTTGCAGATAAGTACAATGATATCATGAATTGTCTTCATTTACAATGAGACGCCATTATTAAAACTGAAAAAGTCATTGAAAAACCGGCTGTTATCTTCGGTTTTCAATGACTTTGATTTACAATCAGGAAATGACGTGACCTTTTGATTTCATGACATTAATTACCTGCTCCACGTACTGTTCACAGGTTTTTAAATCAGCCGCTTCTACCATGACTCGAACTACCGGCTCTGTACCAGACTGGCGCAGAAGAATTCTTCCGCTGTCTCCAAGACTTTGTGCCACTTTCTCCACTTCTGCTTTAACCGCTTCATCATCCTGAGCCGCTGTCTTGTCATGAACCCGTACATTCTTTAATACCTGTGGAAAGATCTCCAGCTCAGAAACCAGCTTTCCAAGGCTTTCTTTCTTTTCAAGAATTACTTCCATTACTTTTAATGAAGTCAGGATTCCATCTCCGGTTGTTGCATGCTTACTGAATATGATATGTCCTGACTGTTCGCCGCCCAGACAGTTTCCATTGGTTACCATGTTCTCATAAACATATTTGTCACCAACTGCTGTTTTTTCGTACTCAATCCCTTCCCGGTCCAAAGCTTTATATAACCCGAAATTGGACATCACAGTTGTTACCACTTTGTTATTCTTAAGCAGACCCTGTTCTTTCATATATTTACCGCAGATGTATAAGATACCATCTCCATCAACTACATTTCCGTTCTCATCAACGGCCAGGCAGCGGTCTGCATCTCCATCATAAGCAAAGCCCACATCAGCTCCTACTTCTTTCACAAACTTCACCAGCTGTCCCATATGGGTAGAACCGCAACCCGTATTAATATTCAGACCGTTTGGCTCATTACTGATTACATGAGTCTCTGCACCAAGTGCATCAAATACATTCTTTGCAATGGCGGAGGCGCTTCCGTTGGCACAGTCCAGTGCCACTTTTTTATTTTTAAAGGATCTGGTTGCCGTAGAGATCAGATATCCGATATAGCGGTTTCTTCCTGCTGCAAAATCTACGGTTCTGCCGATCTTATCCTGTGTGGCAAATGGCAGTTCTCCCATCTCTCCGTCTAAATATTTCTCGATCTCCGTGATGACAGATTCTTCTAATTTCTCTCCCTTTTCGTTAATCACTTTAATACCGTTATCGTAGTATGGATTATGGCTTGCAGAGATCATGATTCCACAGGAAAATCCTTCTGTACGGACAACATAGGATACACTGGGGGTGGTGGTTACATGAAGCAGATAGGCATCGGCTCCTGATGCGGTAAGACCTGCCACAAGAGAATATTCAAACATATAGCTGCTGCGTCTTGTATCTTTTCCGATTACGATCCTACATACCTCAGCCGGTTTTTTCTGTCCATAGTACCAGCCTAAAAAGCGGCCTACCTTAAACGCATCCTCAACAGTCAGCGTAACATTTGCTTCTCCTCTAAAACCATCTGTTCCAAAATATTTACCCATTTTATTATTCTCCTTTATAAATCTGCAGTGATAAAAAGTGATATGTAGAATACCACATTTCTGCCCTTTCTAAATTAAGGGACTAATGCTGCATATAGAATGGTTCTTGCATCATCAAATTCATAGCTGCATGTAACAAATGACCACAGAGTTTTAATTGGCTCTTCCGGTGCCTGATAAAACATACCGTTCTTCGTCATCTCATCTACATACAGTGAAAAGCTATCATCTGATTCAAATTTTGTTTTTCTGCGTATTCCGCCTGCATCCGTATAAAGCACAGTGACCGGCCGCAAATGGAATTCCCGCTGTGGAGTATAGATCACAATGTCCTGATGGGCACGATAAAAAGATTCCTCTTTATACTTTATGATATCCTTAAACATGGAACCATCTTTCATATGATGCCCATAGATTATGTTATGCCTTCCGGAAAAATCAGGTTCACTGTCACAGTCAAGAAATATGGTCCCTGACGGGTTCTTTTTTCCATCGAAATCCGTATCCAGGTAAGTATCATTGTTGTCCGTGTGGACGATGGGGTAATCAATGCTCGTATCGGCAATGCGGATCCAGCCAACAATGTCAGGATTAATCTTTTTTAGTTCATCAAAAGAAATAGGAGATACGTAAGGTTCTTCTTTCTCTTTCTGTGTTTCCGACGGGGCAGTTACGCTCTCTTCTGGTTCCTTTGCCAGCTCGGCCAGGCTTTCATACAGGTTGTCAGAATACTGCCTGTCGCGATAATCAAAGTAAAGCACTCCGGCTCCCACAGCCAGAAGCAGAAATGCAAGTATAAGAATTCCTGTAGACAGTTTTTTTCTGTTCATAGCAATCTCCTGCTTTCTTTTTCATATTCTTCTGCTTTAGTATAGCTTATTTTAATAAAAATCTCAATCTTTTATAAGCTGCGCTAGACTTTTAACGTTTTTTTCTATATACTAAGGAAAGAAAATGTTACTTTGGAGAAAATTATGAAAAATCAAGAGACGATCATTTATGTGAACATGCTGGGTGGATTCTCCGTTACCATAGGAGACAAAATAATTGTTGATCAGAATAATCAGGCTAAAAAACCATGGAGTCTTTTGGAATATTTAATCACTTTTCGTGGCAGGGATATTCCCGTTGATGAATTAATCGATCTGTTTTGGAAGGATGAAGCCAGCAATAATCCTGCTGGCGCTTTAAAGACGCTGATGTTCCGCGTGCGAAAGCTTCTTGAGCCACTTGGGTTTCCCACTCAGGAACTGGTATTCCAAAACAGAAAGGCATATGGCTGGACAAGGGATCTTACCACCGTATGCGACACGGACAAGTTCGAAGAGCTTTGTCTGCAGGCTGATAGCAAGGAATTTCCGGAAGAGACCCGCCTGAAACTGTCAATGGAGGCATTTAACCTTTATAAAGGAAACTTCCTTCCAAAATCCGAATGGGAATCCTGGGTAATCCCGATTCACACCTATTATCACACCCTATATCAGAAATTAGTGAAAAAAATCCTGGTTATGTTAGATGACAGAAAGGATTATCCTACGATGATAGATGTCTGCCAGCAGACAATCTCCATCGATCCTTACGGGGAGGAAGCGCATTACTATCTGATCTATGCTCTGTACCAGAGCGGCAACCAGATGATGTCCCTGGAGCATTACAAACGGGTAAACGACATGTTCTACAACGAGTTTGCCATCACTCCATCCATCCGCTTTAAAGAGCTGTATAAAATGATCAGCGACAAAAAGCATGGAATCACCATGGATTTAAGCACCATCAGGGAGATTCTTTTAGAGGGCGGAACTAATAAGGGAGCATTTTGCTGCGAGCCTTCCGTATTCCGGGATATCTACCAGCTGGAGGCCAGAGCCATTGAGCGAACCGGCGATTCCATCTTTTTATGCCTACTAACCATCAGCAATTTAAAGGGTGAGTTATTAAAGCCGGCGGTACAGACCCGTGCCATGGATGAACTGGGTAGTTCTATCCGCAACTCTCTTCGCAGAGGAGACGTTTACAGCCGTTACAGCGTAAGCCAGTATCTGATGCTTCTTCCTACTGCAACCTATGAAAACGGAGAGATGGTTTTAAAGCGGATCATTCAGAATTTTAAAAAGGAATATTCCAGAAAAGATCTGTCCATTACTTATTCTTTGCAAAGTGTTCTGCCGTTTTAAATGAGGTTCTACCACTCTTATTAATACCTACAACAGGAGGACTAAGATGTTACAGGAAGATTTTATTACACTGACGCTTCAAAAACAAAAAAACATTGCACTGATTGCCCATGATAATGAAAAACATTCATTAATTGAATGGTGCACCGAGCACAGGGAAATCTTAAAAAACCACACTCTGTGCGGTACCGGCACCACTGCCCGTATGATTACAGATCAGACAGGACTTCCAGTAAAAGGCTATAACAGTGGTCCTTTGGGCGGAGACCAGCAGATCGGTGCAAAGATTGTAGAGGGTAGGATTGATCTGATTATCTTCTTTTCTGATCCCCTGACTGCACAGCCTCATGACCCTGACGTTAAGGCACTGCTTCGTATTGCCCAGGTTTATGATATTCCCATTGCTAACACCCGTGCAACTGCAGATTTTATTATTACCTCTCCTCTTATGGAGTCTACCTATGAGCATCAGGTAATTAATTTTAATAAGAATATCGCGGACAGAGCAAACTCATTATAAGATCGTTAATATTAGTACAGGCTTTCCATGTTTTACATGCAGAGTCTGTACTATTTGTTTTCGTTCTTTCCCAGTAAAATATCTGCAATTCTTCTGCTCGCTTCTCCATCACCATAAGGATTATCTGCACTGCACATCCTGTCATAGAGCACACTATCATTCAGTAAACGTGTTACGGCTTCGTAAATAGGTTCTTCTTCAATCCCAACCAAAAGCAGCGCCCCAGAGTCAACTCCTTCCGGCCGCTCTGTTGATTTGCGAAGAACAAGCACCGGTTTTCCCAGACTTGGTGCCTCTTCCTGTATTCCCCCGCTATCCGTTAAAATAAGATCTGCTCTCGCCATAAAATTATGAAAATCAATTACATCCAGGGGTTCAATCAGGCGTATCCGTTCCTCTCCCGCTAATACAGAACCGGCAATTTCCCTGACACGTGGGTTTAAGTGAATGGGATAAATAACCTTAACCTCAGGATGTTCATTAGTGATCCGTTTGACAGCACGAAAAATCTGCTTCATGGGTTCCCCTAAATTTTCCCTTCGGTGAACAGTCAGTAATATCAGCCGGCTTCCCAAAGACCACGTTAAAAGCTCATGGCTGTAGTCCGCTCTCACTGTATTTTTTAATGCATCAATCCCTGTATTCCCTGTAACAAATATGTCCGAAGGATTCTTACCCTCAGAAATTAAATTCTCCCTGGCTTTTTCCGTTGGAGCAAAGTGATAGTTTGCAAGGATACCAATAGCCTGTCTGTTAAATTCCTCAGGATAGGGAGAATAAATATCATAAGTTCTTAACCCGGCCTCAACATGTCCCACCGGTATCTGAAGATAAAAACAGGCAAGGGCACAGGCAAATGCCGTGGAAGTATCACCATGAACCAGAACCACGTCTGGCTTTTCTTTTTCCAGAACCTCACGAATGTTATTTAAAATATTTACGGTAATTTCAAACAGTGTCTGCTTTTCTTTCATAATGGAAAGATCATAATCCGGATTAATTGAAAACGCATCTAAAACCTGCTTTAGCATGGATTTATGCTGACCTGATACACAGACGCAAACCCTTGCTTCTTTCCTGCCTCTCAACTCAATTACCAGAGGGCACATTTTGATAGCCTCTGGTCTTGTCCCAAATACCAGCATGATATTCTTCACAGCATAAACTCCTTTTATGTTAATTTATATCGCTAAATCAGTCAGTCTGCCGGTTTTGCAGTATACTCATAAGCCAGCATTGCCATAACCTGATCAAAGGATGTGATGCCGCTTCCATCTTCCATACCAAATGCACCGTAATAGGGATAAGCGGTATCCATAATCCTCATTTTTTCCATTTTCTTCAGAGCTTTTCCCTGGAGCCTGGAATCTCCTTTTATTTCCCCAATCATGGCGATTAGCGCGTAAACAGCCGTTGAATCATAATTATAACCTTCCACTACCGTACCATCTGTTTTGTATCGTGCTTTCACACCGCCTGCATCCATTTGCGTTTTAAGCCAGGCCATGGAATCATCCGCCAGCAAACCGGCCTCTGCCAGGTGAAGCAGTGTGACCATAGCTTCTGCAGTATTTAAATCATCAGATACATAAGAGTTTTTATTAAAATCATACCAACTGTAGTACAGCGGAAATCCTTCACTTATTTTTCCCCCAAGAATCAATTTCTTTGCTGACTCATAAGGCTGTGTAAAGCGGTCATCCAGGGCCGCCAGCCGGGACATAACCGATAAGTCTCCGTAGCAGAGGGTAAAGCGGTCCGCATATTTTTTATAACCCGAATCATAGAAATCCACATAATTTCTATTGTGAATTCCGTATTTTGCAATTTCTTCTGAATAATTGGTTATTAACTGGTCATAACCGCCCCATAAATTATTAGCCGACAGTAGTGCACCCAGAATACGCAAGTCATCTAAAAGTGAATTCACTTCTGATGGCTTATCATTGCTGACACTCCACCCGGTTATACCATTTACCCGCATTACCCCGTTGATATATGAAAGAATTTTTTCAAATAGCTGCTGGTCCTTTCGCAGTAACGCATATTCCAGCATCACACCCTGAGTTTCACTAAGAACATCGCTTTTTATGGCACTGTCTGCCTCTGGATCATAAATTGTATGAACTCCTCCCCTGTCATCCATGAGATGATTCAGGACAAAATCCCCGGTCACCTTCCCGCTTCCTTCTGCCAGATTTTTTAAATATCCTTCCAATACAGAGGTCTTTTCTATTGGTTTAATACTCCATGACCGGATCACTCCATGCTCGTCCAGAAACAATGTGGTTGGGATGGCATGAAGGCCAAGCTCCTGGTAGGCGGTCATACCTTCATCATAGTAAGTGTCCATGGTAATGCCCTGTTCAGACAGATATTTTTTTGCTGTTTCTCTGGTTTCTTTTTTATTATCTGTTCTATTTATAAGAATATAATTGATGTCGCCATAATTCTTTGAAGTATTTATAAATTCCCTGATATGAGAAAGTTCTTTTCTGCAATCCGGACACCAGCTGGCCCAGAAGGTTATTATGGCCGGCTTTCCCTCAAAATCTTTCATTGTCACTACATCTCCTGATTCATCAGTAAAACGGATGTCAGGAATTTTCTCATTGATATTACAGTATTCTGGAAAAATCGCCGTGATATCATCAAGAGAAGTTTCATCTGTGCTTTCCCTCTGACCTTTTAGAAATTCCTCCTTATTGAAATAGTGAGATAGTAATAGAAGCCCCCCTGCAGTAAATACCGTAAGGATGCAGAGGATCAGAATTAATACCTTTTCCACCCTGCTTCGGGGATGGGCTTTTTTCATACCGTATGCCCCCCTTCGTCATGTTCGTTGGGCACCTTTCCTGTCTCTGCAATCTCTTCCAGTTCCAGAATAAGCTTCTCTAAATCGGAGTGTTCCAATCTTGCCGGTTCATTCTTTATCATTTTTTCTGTTTCTTTTTCCTGTGAAATCTTCGGAGATGTTTCAGCGGCAGAAACCTGATTTTTTTCTTTCTTAAACGGATCGGGTTGGGTATAAGCTTCTGAAACAGTAACAGTTACATTGCCGTTTAAAATTGCAGACTGCATATCAAATGCGTTGGTCATACTTTTATAGCGCTGCTCAATGGCTTTATGTTCTTCCAATTCAAATTGCCTTAATACAGTCTCTTTTCTGATTTGCTGTTCTTTTTTCTGCTGCCGTTCCCAATCCGAAGTATTTACAAATGTTACAGCATTTTCAAAAATATATTTTATTCCTACAGATGCAATAATTATAAATACAGGCAGAATATGAAAGTGATACCGATTCTGGCTTTCAACCATAAGATGCATGGCTGCTGTCCCCAGATAAACCAGGACCAGAACATAAAGAGAGGAGGCCTTTCTTTGCAGCAGATAAATCAAAGTCAGAAAAGAAAAGAGCACAGCCACCATATAAACAATCTGGCTTGCACTTTTTGCCTGATTGAGAAATACTTCCCTGTCTGGAGTCAGCTGATTTTGTTCTTTTAAGAAAGCCAGATTCCAGTCAGCCCCATAATTATCATTTTCCCAAAGCATTTCGTATTTTTTTATAAACAGGTTAAATAATCCCCCTGGGCCTGCAGACAACCGTTTAAATGCCAAATCGCGGCACGCAATCTGCGCTTCTATGGGCGAACCAGACCGTTCCAGATTCTCATATAAATACCTGGAATCTTCTTCATTCCATTCCCCGCTGAATTCTTGATTCAGTCCTACCAACAGATTATAGCCAAAGGACTGGCTAAAGGAAGGTGTCGATTTATTAATGGAGAGTTCTATATCTGTATTAAGAACACTGGATACCGCCATATAGGCTAACACGATGAGCGATACCCTCATAAATCCCCTGGCCAGAAATCTTACCCAGACAGAAATGCTGTTGTGTGGTATTTCCGGTAATCTGGTCTTAAGAGGAATCAGAAATATAAGGATGGCAATTAATAATATTACTGCCATTGGACGGATTGCCGCAGTCACTGCAATCAAACAGCCAAGGACTATATGAAGAAGAGCTCCTCTGACCCCATGCTTTGTGGCGCCATCATAATCCATGACCAGATGAAGAAAAAGCAATACACACAAATATAAGAAAAATGAGAAGGAGTATTCAGCTGCAAGCATGTTGACGTAAAGGATTTGGGATGGCCAGAATGCCGAAACTGTAAGGGCTGTAAGCCCTGCCATTCTCCCACCCAGCCTTCTGGCAATCCTGTAAATAAGATAAACCGTTCCTACGGAGAACAAGACATTTGCTATCTGTCCGTTCCAGACACTGGTTCCAAATACAACAAATACAGTTTTCAAAATATAGCAGTAACCCAGTATATGGGGAAACATCCCAATATAGTTACAATAGCCTTCTCCCTTTTCCTGCAAGACCCCTTCCTTTAACATCTTAGCTATCTCGTAATAGGTTTTATAATCAGATGCCGGTTCCATGGGCAGATTCCGTATGACGAAAAGTCTGGCTGCAAATGCCAGAATCAGTATAAGAATGACGGTAATTACTTCCATTGCCAAAAGGTAATTATGATATTTTTTAAGCTTTACAGTTATGGTAAGCCTGGCAGACAGCAGCGCTAAGAAGTTTACTCCTGCCCAGGTAAGGAAGAAGATGAGAATGAGCAATCCTTTCATTGCATAAGGATATTCCTGATTTCCCTGTGCATCGGAGACGCCTGCAATCAGAATGTACCCCATGCCTGCAATTGATAACGCAATACAGAAATGATAAAACCAGTTCTTCTCTAATCTCATCCTTTTCTTCACCCCTTTCCCTAATTATCTGCTTATTCTTCATTCTTTTTTCTATATACCCGTATCCGCAGCAGAATAATGATTACGGCAAATAGCATTAAAAACATAGCTGATGTTGCAATGACTGTAAAAACAAGGGATTTTTTATTCCGTACCAGTTTCTCTGTCAGAGTGGGACCTTCCTTCACTTCCTCAGCTTTTATAAACTTAAGAGTTGTGATATTCTGATTGGTATCTATCACCACACAGTCCTTTTTCAGTTCTTCTCTTTTACTGCTGTCTCTTAAGTAATCCTCAAGGTTTTTAAGGGTATCCTGGCTGCTTCCTGCCAGTACCAGCAGAGTCCGGTTAAGGGAATAGGGGGATTTTAGCAGCTGCATAATCCCAATCTTTCCTGCGTAATCCCTGGACAAAATCAACTGATCATTGCTCTCAAAAGAATTGCCATCCTGGGAAAACTGAAATGCCAGATTGTTATTAATCTGGGCTAAAAACGTATTTCCAGACAGTGTACCCGCCGTAATGATGTTATAATCTCCATCGTCTTTATTAAATTCACCAGCCCGTTTTACAAGTATGGTTCCGTAGGGTTTTGCCTCTCTCCCATACATTGACAGAGTCTGTCCCAGCAGATTCAGTTCAACAGAAGTTGGGTTATCACCAAGTATCAGCAATACATCATTGAATTTTCCGTTCCGGCTAAAGGGAGAGACTCCGGAATCAAACGACAATCTCATATCTGCGGCAGGCGGCAAAAATATAGCAGATTCTCTGGATACATAAGCCCAGGGCATATCACTCTGCCTGGGAGTACAGATTAAATCAGGAATTTCCAAGTCAAATGCTATTTTCAAACTGGCAGCAGACGTTCCTATGACATCTGCTGGCATTTCAAAGTTCAGTTCATCACCGGACGCCTTTTCCTGGCTGAGGCGCTTGCTGGCGCAGGGAACATCGCCCCAGAAAACGGTAATCAGAGACCGCTTGAAATCCAGATTTTCACTGTAACGGAACTTTAAAACTACCTTTCCCCCCTGTGCCAGCACAAAATCCCTGGAAACTGGAAGGTAGACATATTTTTCCTGATGAAAGGGTCCTACAAAGGAAAGTCCGCTTCCCATAATATCCTCCAGAGTATAATTCCAGGTAGTCAGATCACTTTGTTTTGCCGCATTAACTGCCTGCTCCCCGCTTCCCTTTTCCACAACTGCAAGATTTCCGGTTTCCTGCTTCCTGCGGCTTTCATCCATAAGCATGTCAACAGCTTCCTTTAGGCTTGAGTCATCGTTTGATGTGATCAGAAGAAGGGGCTTTAAATTGGAATCATCTATAAAATTAACAATTGCATTTCCTGACGTATCCGGCGCTTTTGTCATTTTATCTTTATATTCTGCAGGCAGATTGTTATAATCCGATATAAGTATGGTATCGGAAGGATTATTGGACTTTAAATCAGAAATTCGGCATAGTTCAATTTCATTTCTTTTTCCCGTCTGCTTACTTAAATCAGCCATCAGGCTCATGGCAGCAGCTATTTCTCCTGATGCAGCTTCATCAGATACAGCAATGAAAAGTCCCTTGCCTGTGGTATTATAAGTTGACATAAACGGATAAGGATAAAATGAAATCCTGTGCTCAGGATCCCTGCTTTCATAGCCGCATCTGATATAAGATGTGTCAGCAATTCCCAGCCAGTTGGCATCAGAATAATCATCTACACAGCCCTGCTGGTCAAAAAGTCTTGCATAAGCAGATATGGAAAAGGAATTATAACCGGAACGCACCTGATCCATGGGGATTTTTACATACAAAATCTGGGAATTGCCGTCTTTATACTCCAGCTTGTAAGATTGGATGGGGACATCGTTGATAGCAAAGGTAACAGATGATGCAGTGCTCTCAATGAGCTGGCTTACATCATACTGAATTTTTGCATATACATATTTGGTATCCCAGTAATCTTCCACATAAAAATACAGATCCGTAGAAGAATAAATACCTTTTAGGGTTTTCCTGTAAAAAAAGTTGTCCTGGGTATGACTGACCGGTTCATATACGGGCTCATTCTGATCTGGCAATGGTGCAGATTCAGGCTCCGCAACAGGAGGGAGATGGATTTCATCCTCTTTTTTGGAGTCTGTCTTTTCAGGCTGTCTTTTTTCCCGGGCATTACTAAGTACCCCAGCATTGATGTTGGATGCGTACGCTGCCAGAGGGGTTATTGTCAGGATGAACAGCATCAGACAGACTGCGGATATTTTCCCCGGCCTCTTTATTTTCTTCTTAACTATATCCATCAACGTTGTCATAGTCGTCTCCTTATTTTCTAACCTGCTTCGTATTTTTTACGGCTTTCTCTGTCATTTCCTCAAAGCGTTCCGTCTTGTCCCAGACAACTTCTTTTTGATAGAGCGCATCCCGGATTCCCTGAATCATGCCATTTGCAACAACCAGAACCCACATTTTTGCATAAGTAAACAGCATGACAAAGGTGAGAAGTATATTATTTAAATTGAATTCATTTCGTTCCACCGATAAGGTAATTGCTACATTTAAAACGAACAGCAAAATTGCCATTTCCCACAGCAAAGAGGAAAATCCCCCTAAGGTTACATGACCAAGTCCCAGAATCCCAATGACAAAAATAATATCCGAAAAAATAAGGGAGCTGAACATTAGCAGGTAAACCAGGGCGTAATAGATTACATCCAGCCTCATGATTCCTGCATGGGGATCGAAGGCATATTTGAAATTGCTTTTCAATACATATAAATTGCCTTTTACCCACCGTGTTCTCTGCTTAAACCATTGCTTCAGCTTCTGAGGTTCCTGCTCCCAGGTAACTGCCTGAGGGATAAATTTAATATAATAGCCCATTCTGTACAAACGAAAACTGATTTCTGTATCTTCTGCAAGTGCATTTACATCCCAGCCCCCCATCTGGTCAATTAATTCCCGCCTTATCACGTAATTGGTTCCGGGGATGGTGCACAGTTTGAAAAAGAAATATCTCCCTGCCTGGTTCATGCACTGATAAGCCAGAGTCTCAATGTTTACAAATCTTGTCAGTAAAGATGCATATTTATTTCTGGTTCGGAACTTACCAATCACCGCACCCAGCTTATCGTCTGACATCAGATTTTCCACGAGAATCTTAAGAGCCTGCTTCTCCGGTGTATTATCCGCATCATAAATTGCAATGACTGAACCTGATGCCACTGATAGTGCAATATTTAACGCATTGGATTTACCTTTCCCCCCCACTACCGGGTCTGTATTGATTACGATAATTTTTGCAGACGGATTGTTATGCTGAATGGTTTTTAAAACCTGAGCGGAATCATCAGTGGAATTATCATTAACAACGATGATCTCATACCGGTCCTTGGGATAATCAAATTTTATCAGAGCCTCCATGGTTTTTTTCAGCACAATGCTTTCATTATGGGCAGGAACCATAACCGTTACAATTGGGTATTCCAAAACCGTATGATGTCCATCTGTGCGGTACGTTCTCATAATGTAGATATAACCACCTATAGAGAGCAGAATATTTATAAACAGCAGCCCCCAGATAGAAAAGATGGAATAGATTGCAAGAATATCAATAAATGACATGGCACTCTCCCTAATCACGAAAGAAAAAATTTTTCCTGTTCTTTAATCTGGCCCAGAAAATCAGAAACACAAAAAGTATGGAAGTAAGTCCTACTGCAATTACCAGTCTTCTGCTCTGGGTTGACAAATCCCTGGAAAACCGCTGAAGCATATTACGGCGGTAATTATATTGATCGGGATATACAGTGGGGGTAAAGCTTAAATCCATTTTTTTACCATTCAGAATCAAATCTCCATTTTTATAAGTCATCAGCTGTTTGTCCAGCCAATAGCTGTGCTCCACATCCCACAGACTTTTTAAGGGCACAAAGGAGTTTTGACAGACACCCACTTTTCTTTTAATCTCCTCAAAATCCTCGTCCAGACCAATGGGTAATGCCGTAGAATAAACGGATAAATAACTGACTTTCGTATCATCAACAGGGATTGATTCCCCCACCCATTGATGTCCGTCTTTATAAACCTCATTATGATTCATATCTTCCTGGCTTAAATATAAATCCACCTCATCGGAAGAAAAAATTGTTTTAAAATGACTCATAATTTCGATGGTGTCTTTATGAAACATCCAGTTTTGTGGTACTTCTAAAGCCAGTGGATAAACTCCCTGTTTGTTGTATATGGTCATTGCCCGGGCAAGATAATCAAGCATTACCTCTTTATCCAGCGGATTCATCTGGTCAATGGGGGCGTTAATAATTACTGCACCGCCTCCAGCCTGTGCGAAACGCAACACTTCACAAAAATGTGTCATGGAAGGATAATCTCCATTTACATACATTGGCATAACAGAAATCACAAATGGTATTTTTTTCTCTATCATCAGTTTTACTGCCTGTAACAGCTTTTCTGGATCTTCATAGGGATAAACTTTGTCTATTAAGATGTACTGGGCAAATATGTGAGGATTACCGTTATAGGGCCATTTCCACTTTGAAACTTCTCTGGTCATAGCCGCCCGAACCAATTGACTGCTTATATCAGCAATTGGGATATGGGTTAATCTGCCATCTTTTGCGCAAAAATATCCATTTTTATTATTGACTGTTACTATGCCATTTTGGTAGGAGGATTTTTTTAAAAATATAAAATAATCTTCCCGGACCAGACCACTTTTACTCTCTGAACCATAGAACGAATATTGCAGCTGCCCCACAGTGCTGTTTAACAGTTCATACTGATCTGACCTGTTTGTGGCGTCCAGATAAGTTTTGAAATACTGATTGCCTATAAATAAAATATGGGGTGACTCCATTTTCCCATCAATTGTGCTTTTGGTTTCATATTGACTCAGTCTGCTGGTAAATCCAGGCGGACTCTGTTCTAAATCATAGCAGATCACATAGGAGAACCCATCTATATACTCCATACCCCAGGACGCCGGGCCGTAGCTGATCTTAAAGCTTTGAAAGGTCAGGAGTTTTACAAGATCCTCCACCGCAGCTTTCGTATTATCATCAGCATTATCCT
Organism: Paenibacillaceae bacterium; assembly: GCA_015057715.1. Taxonomy (GTDB): domain Bacteria; phylum Bacillota; class Clostridia; order Lachnospirales; family Lachnospiraceae; genus Lacrimispora. Next base: position 4,024 of record SVDS01000005.1, on the reverse strand, counting down.
GATAGATAATCAGGATATCTCCTTTTGGCACCTCTTCTGCCATGGAAGACACAGTTTTCCCCAAACTTGCAAAAGAAATAAACAGGAATCCCATTATACAAAATAAGGTTTTTTTATACATCATACTGCAGTTCATTTTCCACCCTCTGTTTAAAGAGAATCATATTGTTTTCATAAATCTCTTTTTCGTATTCCAGACTTGCCATCTTTACTTCTATCTTAATAGCTTTATCAGTAATGCCGCTAAAAGCGTCCCGTTCAGAAATCCGGTTTCTGATCCTTCTCATCGCTATCTCACTACCCTCCTTGCCGCAGGTCAGTATGACTGCCAGAGATCCTTTATGATCAATGGAATAGGTTTTATCTTCCACCCGCACCGTATCTACCACAAGTTCAGCCAGTCTCTGTATTACAAGCTCATAATTTTGCCTGGACAATACGCTTTTTAGCTCCGCTTCATATTTCAGCGTGATTATCATAAGGGAAAGTGACATCTGGTTTCTCTCAGCATAAGCAGCCAGAACATTAAGATCATTGTAAAGACTTCTCAGATTATAGAGTTTTGTCAGCGGGTTCAGCACAACCAGTTCATCTACCTGCCTCCTTAAAATATCATTTTCAAGCTCCAGTCTGTTGGTTCCTGACACGAACAGATACATGGCTGCCGCTGAAATAAGGGGTATGAGAATCCAGGTATAGCTGTATAAAGGAATTTCAATATCATAAGACAGGAATAGATACAGCCGGTAAGCAGTATAAAAAGTGACCTCTATTCCAGCCAGTACAAGGGACAATGAAAACAGCTTAAATCCTGAAAATAAAATCACGAAAAAAGTTCCAAGAAGCATGATAACCGCTTCAAACATGGTGGATTTTTCTGAGTAGCTGACTACCATTGCTCCTGCAAATAAGCAAAACAATAAAATTACCAGTCCAATATCCTGCAGCAGATAACCAAACGTATGTCTATTTGTCATTATTTTCCTCACATTTCAAGCACAAATGCTGGTTTTAAACGATTCTAAGCTTATGAAGTAACTCCCCAAACACACAGTAGGTCATAATATCAATTGACAGCCCTACCAGAAACAGCCTCTGAGCCATCTCGGCATCACCGCTGTTAACAATTACTAAAATGGATTGGGAAAGTAAAAAGGCCAGAACCATAATAAGCATATCCAAAAATACTGTATTTCTTCTGTCTTCCACCCTGCGCAAGGAATACCCTTTATAAAATAAGATAATAACCGCCACAGTCAGCAGAATTAAATATCCCACAGTTTTTGGTGCAGATAATTCTTTAAAGCTGCTCCATAAAGACCAGAAAAGACTTTTTGCTTTCTTTGGGAATCCTGCCTCTTTCTCATAGTTTCCGCAATTACTCCTTCTCATATCCATCCCTTGTTTAATGGAAACATCAATCATGCCAATCAGGCTGTCCGGATGGCGCAAATAATAAATTCCAATGTCGGGAATCGTATATTGATCCATAAATCCATGGTATAAGGAACTGTCACCGAATCTTACAAAAGGCAGATAATCATACGCAGATGCATCCGCCAGCAATTCGTAGGAAGGATCAATGTTAAATTCCGTTAGAGTCTTTGCCGGATCGGCAGAACTGAACAAAACGCCTCTAGTCATGGCGTGTAATTTACTGGTTTCATTAAAATCAGATGGGTATTCCAGAATACAGACAAAGGAAAGCATGCTTAGAAATAAAGCGCTGGCTATACAGACTCCTCCCCAGATAAAGCTTCTGCGGATCATTATCAGACGAATAATCAATATAGCAAGAATAAATCCCATTACCGCACATTGTCGTCTGGAACTGACCAATGCACTCCCCGATATCACAATCAGAACCAGGGCAGACAAGTCTTTGTAACCAGATCTCTTTTTCTGAAAAGACATATATCCTCCCACACAATAAAGTATGGCAAGAAACCAGATCGCCTCCGGATAAAATGAATTAAAATAAGTCACATAACCTACATCTGAGAAAATGATCAGCCCTACTCCTGCAATTAATGCCCCTTCAGAAAAATTTTTTACCCGTTCACAGCTCTGCCGTATTATGAGATAGAGAGCAGGAAGATACAGCAAAAAATAAATCAGGGCTAAAAATCGGATATCAAAAATACTGTCTCGCGTAAACAGCTGATCCAATGCTTTTGCTGCCCTGAAAAATACAAGCTGACTATTCCATACGTTCCCCTGAACTTCCTCTCCAGATGCAACTTCTGTATAAGTTTTTATAAAATAGTCTCCATAGTTAGTATCAGAATCTTTATTTATATAGTAGAATCCGGCAGATTTCATGATTCCATCCGTAGATCCATCATTTGCAACGCCAAGATAATTTGGCAGAAAAAGAATTAAGATGGTAATCAGTGCTGTAATGACTGTAACGCCAGCTGCAAGAAGGGCAGGAGAATATTTTCCTTCCATAATGGAATTGATTTTTCCAATTCTTTTTCTTACTCCATGCAGTAGTTTAATAAAGAAGTTGATATATGGAACAGGACCTTTGTCCTCACGATTGTTCATGCCTGATCTCCGTTAAATGGTTTACCTCAATGGCATATCTGGGCCGTTCTTTTACTTCTACGTAAATCTTCCCTATATAAGTGCCAATAAGTCCCACAGATAAAAGCTGTACACCACCGATAAACCAGATTGATAAAATGGTAGAAGTCCAGCCTGCAACCACCTTTCCTGTAATAAAGGAATAAAATGCGTAGACTGCTGCGCATATACTGAACACCACAATTCCAAGACCTAAATCTGTTATCATTCGGATGGGTTGTATGCTAAAAGATGTAATTCCTTCAAACGCCATGGAAAACATCTTGCCCAATGAATATTTTGATTTACCAGCTACCCGTGATTTCCGGTCATACATGACTGTAGCTGATGGATATCCAATCAAAGGAACAATTCCTCTTAAAAATAAATTTCGTTCCTTATATAGAGAAAACTGCAGCAGTGCACGTTTGGACATAAGCCGGTAATCTGCATGATTATAAACAATCTGTATCTTCATCAGCTGCATCAGTCTGTAAAAGCCCAGAGCAGAAAACTTTTTAAATAAAGTATCTGTATCACGCCTGTTACGAACACCATACACAATATCATTACCCCTAAGGTATAAATCCACCATCTCTTCCATAACAGAAACATCATCCTGTAAGTCCGCATCAATTGAAATAACCATATCAGCATAATTCATGGCTGTTAAAAGACCGGCGGTCAAAGCATTTTGATGTCCTGTATTTCTGGCTAGTTTAAGGCCAAAGATAATGGCTGACTGTTTCCGGAAATTTTCGATAATATTCCAGGTATCGTCCTTACTGCCGTCATCCACATAAAGAATAAAACTGGTTTTATCAACCTTTCCGGATTCCACCAGTCTGTTCATGATTTTTATTAATTCTGCATTGGTATATAACAGCGCCTGTTCCTCGTTATAGCATGGCACAACAATACAAAGTTTGTTCATATGCCGTACTCCTTTCGGTAACAACTCATAAAATAAAGACTTTATCTGGTAGTTTGCCGAAAAAAGAGGTTTTTAACCAAACCATTGATAAATCGCTTTAACCATGGCTTCTAAGAAAGGTTGAAAATCCAGTTAATGTTGGGAAAAATACTAATAGAAATGACTTTAAAACCACCGGGTGGACATGGGCAGTTTATTGCAAATAATCAGTTAAAAGAAAAATAGCAGATAAAAATATAGAATGAATCAACTCTTACCAAATACTTGTTCACACAGAGTTTTATATTCCTGATAAGCACCAAATTTTTCTAATTCACTTAAGAGTTTGGCTATATTTAAATAGTACCACGCATGCTGGGCCTTGTCTTTTTCATTGAAACGCTTCCAGATCTCATCCCCCATAAGAAGGTAATCTCTTGCAGTTGTTCTGAGATTACTAAGCTTATCTGCCAATACAAGAATCTTAATCTCCTCTGAGGCATGTTCCAAGTGCTTTAATGTGGCACTCTTACGTTCTTTCCA
>SVDS01000206.1 GCA_015057715.1 Paenibacillaceae bacterium | reverse complement strand
TTAAAAACCCCTCCTTCTTTTAAGAACATTACATTTATTATAATCGACAACGGTAAAAGAATCCATTGTATTTTTTGGTTTCCAGATGAAAAAAAGGGCAAAGAAGCTGTTATCGATCCACAACTTCTTTGCCCTTAAAATCTCTGTGGTAAAAACCGGCTCTGTTAGCGGATGGAGCTTTTCACCTGTGTTTCAATCCGAATGGTTTCTCCCTTTTGAATCCGATAGGATACTGACGGAATCGCCGCATTGGGATATAGCACGTTGGTGTTGGGATCCGATTCAATGACAAAACCAGCTGCACCAGGACCTTCCCCTGCTACCTGACAGCATTGCTCCTGGTTTGATACAAGAGCAGTTTTCCCTGCTGCCTTCTGTTCATATTCATTCGTAAACTTCTTTACGGCGAATCCGCAGTCGTAGGCAGTACAATCGTACTGACTTTCAATCTCATGGATCCTTAAATGACCGTATTCCTGAGGCACAACGGTAGTAGTAACTGAAATGCCGGGAAATGGATGCCAGCTGCTGATTACACGGTCTTCTAAAACTTCATACTGGTCACTGTATTTTCTCACAAAAACATAGTCATCACCATCAATTACAAATGCAAGGGAAGAATCCGGTGCATTTTCATGGAGTATAATCTGACTCCTGGCGACTGAGAAGCCAAAACGGGTGGAGTAAGCAAACTTGGAATACTTCTCCGGTACATGGCCATGACCGTATTTTTCACAAACACCTGCTGGATAAGCGATTACATCGGATCCCATCCGCTGCATCAGCATATCCGCCTGTTTTAACAGCTTTATACGGTCAAGTCCGGGCAATGGTTCCGCTTTCGCAGACCAGAACGGATGATTGTCTGGAAGTCCCAGACACAAAAGCGTCTTCATTCCCCAATAAGGAGACCCGGGCGCATTGTAACGCTCTGCCATAATCAGATTTGGATATGCATATCCAATGTTCAGAACACCATCCCGATCAAAAATTTTCTGATCCAGCCACCAGTTTAAATGACGGGATAAAATCCCCTTTATAACGCCTGCCGGAATATCATCAAGCCCTGCAAATAAGTAGGCAGACCAGAATGCTGCCTCGCCAAAACGATAAGAAAGACTTCGTCCAAACGGCAATGCGGCACCATTTTCATCAAACCAGTAAATAAAATCTCTGGCAAAAATCTTAGCCCGTTCTCTAAATTCCCTGCAACGCCCCGAATCTTCCTCTTCCATTGCTACGGAATATAAAAGTCCGTAATAATGCATGGCAAAAGAAATGTAGTAGTCCTTCTGACTGGAGCCGCCATCCCGGTACCAGCCATCACCGATATAATAGCTTTCAATTTTATCAAGTCCTGACTGGAGCTTTTCTTTGTTGTATGGATAGCCAAGCTTTTGCAGGGCAACATTTACAAGAATCATAAAAAACTGCCAGTTACAGTCCGGTATGATGTGTTCATTGATTCCGTAAAGCCATTTAGCCAGATTGTCTTTTTCCCGTTCTTCTAACGGCTCCCAAAGTTTTTCCGGAGTAAAGATCAGACCGCTTGCAATGGCAGCCATCTCCACAAACCTCTGGTCGTAATCGTTAAAACCGCCCCAGTATTCGCTATGGAGTGGATCGGTACCATTTTTCAAACCATTTACATAGATTTCTTCATAGCCTTTTCCGCCTCCAAGCCACAAGGGCACCAAGGCCCACAGGGGTCTTGAAAATGCCTCCATCTCCATGCTCACTGTAGGATAAGTAACACCGCTGTCTCCTAAATGAAGTCTGGCACAGCCGTTGCTGTATAATGGTTTTAACGGATCTAACAGCTGAAACATCAGCTGTCTGTAGTCCTCTTTTGTTTCAAGCTTCATGAACATTCGCCTCTTTTCAATCATTGATTGTTACCAATATGGATTCCAGTCTATGGACAGACGGATAAGCGCCTCTAAATAGAAATAATCTCCCCAGATGTTGCATTCGTCAACCCCTTCCGGAGTGCAGGTATTATATGGAGATTTCTTGGAATACGTACTGTGAAGAACCAGTCCGTTGGATTTCGTTCCTTCCTTCACCGCATAACCAGTTACTACCGATTCCATAATCTTCTTCGCAATGGAACGATAGTAAGTTGCTTCCGCTTCCGGCAGATAATTAGCCATTTCAAGCATTCCACAGGCTGCAATGGAAGCGGAGGAAGAATCCTTTGGCTCTCCTGATCCATCTGTAAATTCCAAGTCCCAGTAAGGTACTAAATCATCAGGGAGATGGTCTAAGAAGTAACCAGTCACATGTTTAAAGTCTTCTACATATTCTTCTCGTTTCGTATAACGGTATGCTAATGCACAGCCATATACTCCCCATGCCTGACCTCTTGCCCAGGCAGACCCGTCCCGGTATCCCTGGCAGGTTGCACCATGATCCGGCTCACCAGTCTCCATATTCATAAAGAAGGTATGCCAGGTGGAATAATCTTCTCTGATCACATTGGCAATGGCGGTGTGAATGTGCTTTTCAGCAATATCTCTGTACTTTGTATCATTGGTTTCTTCTGATGCCCAGTAAAGAAGAGGCAGATTTAAAAGACAGTCAATAATAAAACGGTAATTCTCCGGCTGGTTCATGGGACCCCATGCCTGAATAAACTGTCCCACTGGCTGAAACCGGCTGATCAGCTGATCTGCTGCCTTGATAGCCGCCTTCTTTCCTGTCTCATCTCCCACCAGCTTATAGGCTGCCACGCAGGAAGGGGAATACAGAAATCCCATATCGTGATGATCCACTTCTACCTTATCTTCAATTCTCTTTAAAAAGCTTTCTGCCTGAATGCTGCCAGCTTTGGCAAAAGCATCATCCCTGCTCCACTCATACGCCAGCCAGAGCTGACCGGTCCAGAATCCGGTGGTCCAGTTTACGTTGGGAGTTGGTTTATAATAGCCGTCTTCACTATATGCTTTTTTAAAAGAGTGGGTAAATTCCCCTAAATTATCCTTCAGCTGTCTGACCGCAAAGTCCAACGCTTCGCGGCACTGGTCTGCCGACAGCTCCGGTCTGTTTTCAAACAGTTTCTCCGTTGTTTCCTTCATTTTCCCTTACCTCCTCATAAAACTTCTTCATCACTGCAAATGCAGGCTTTTCTCTCTTTCTGTCCGCAGTCACCAGACCCTTTATGTTGTATCCGTTCTGATATGCGCCAAGTCTCTTGGGCGTCCGGTAATCATACAGGATCCAGGGTGCGGTGCCCTGTATATATTCTGTTTTACCAAACATCTCTACCTGCTTTTTATAGATTTCTTCCTGTTCCTGTTCAGAGCCGCGGACATACTTTCCGGTTTTATTTTTAATCTGATATCCATCTGCACCAAATTCACTGATTATCACTGGTTTTTCCGGCTTAGATCCATTTAGAATTTCTGTCAGCTTCTCATAATCAGGATCATACCAGCCGTAGTACTCATTAAAACCGATGACATCCAGATGGCTCTCCAGCCGGTCAGCAATTCTTAAATTTACGGTATCTACCAGACACGCAGCTGAAATCAGTCGGGAAGGGTCCTTTTCCTTCGCTGTCTCTGCCAGATACTTCATAAAGTGATACCTGTCGTCTGTATCCGGATTTTCATTCCCAACGGACCAGATAATAACACTGGCGCGGTTATAATCCCGGGAGATTAATTCTGAAAGCTGGTTTCTTGCATCACTAAGCGTCTGTGGGTTTGAAAAGTCGATCCACCAGTAAACCGGAATCTCCTCCCAAAGTAAAATTCCCACCTCATCTGCGATTTCAGAAACCCACTGGGTATGAGGGTAATGGGCGAGGCGCAGGAAATTGCAGTTCATCTTTTTCGCTCTCTGAAAGGCTTCCCGGATATCCTCCTTTGTTACCGCTTTCCCATGATCTTCGGTTTCCTCATGGAGACATGCTCCCCGTAAGAATACGGGTCTGCCATTTAACAGTATCTTTCCATCTCTTGTCTCTATGGTACGAAAGCCGATGACATCAGTCACCTCATCCTTCACTTCACCCTTTTCCTTCAAAGTCAGAATCACATCATAGCGTTTGGGATTCTCAGGACTCCAAAGGGATAAATTCTGTGCATGAACGATTGTTGTAAAGGTACCGTCTTCACTTACAGGAACGGTTTCTTGTATATTAAGTTCCGGAATCAAGAAAGTCAACGTATGATCTGTCAGTTTCTTATCACTCTCAACAAGAGCCTTCACTTCAATCGCTCCAGTTTCCCTGTTAACAAGACACGCTTTCATATTCTTAATGTAGACATTGGGTACAAAAAGAAGGGAAACGTCCCGGTAAATACCGCCATATAAGAACCAGTCCGTATTTTCACTGGGGATCTGCTCTCTTCTTCTGGTATTATCCGCTACCACAATTAATCTGTTTTCAGCCTTTAAATGAGTCGTAATTTCTAAGGAAAACGGTGTGGAACCTCCTTTGTGGATTCCAAGAAATGATCCATTTAAAAAGATTCTGGCTTCATAGGAAACTGCACCAAACTGTAAGAACACACGCCCTTTGTTTTCTTCTTCCAAAGAAAACCGGCGGCTGTATACCGCCGGTCCTTCGTAATAAAAATATTCCGGTTTTGCAAGATTCCATACTTCCGGCACTTTGATTTTCTCCCAGTCGTCAAAGGCATAATCCAGAGGGACGCTGCGCCCTTCTTCATTTATTTCCTGTTCTAGAAACCACTTTGCTCTTAAACAGTTGTCGTACTGATCCACAGAAAAGTTCCATTCCCCGTTTAAAGACTGGGTTCTTCTTCCTCCTGGGAAAATCAAGGTTTCCTCTTGTATAACGGGGATTCTATAGTTTCTTTTATAATCCCCGTTATGGATATTGTCCACGAAATTTTTTATTATTTCCATTGTTTAACCTTTCACGCCGGTAGCTGCAATTCCTTCTACGAAATATTTCTGAAGAGATAAAAATACAATTAATACAGGGATTAAGGAAAGCACTGAAGCTGCCATAATCAGTCCAAATTCTGAGCTGTACTGGCTGATAAACATTTTAAGTCCTAACTGAAGTGTCTTCTTGGATTCCGTCTTTAAATAGATCAAAGGTCCTAAGAAGTCATTCCAGGTATTAACAAAAGTAAAGATTGTCAGCGTAGACAGCGCCGGTTTTGACAACGGCAGCATGATTTTCGAGTAAATCTGATACTCTGACATACCATCAATTCTTGCCGCTTCACACAATTCATCTGGAATTCCCTGATAGAACTGTCTCATCATGAATACTCCGAAGGCGGAAAACGCCTGAAGGAAAATAATCGCCAGATGGGAATCATTCAGTCCGAAATTTCTCATCATCATGAACTGGGGAACCATGTAAACCTGCCACGGAACAGCGATGGTGGCTATATAGGCCATAAAAAGAGTGTCTTTGTATTTAAATTTCAGCTTTGCAAACGCATAGGCAGCAAAACTGCTGGTTAAAAGCTGGAGAAATGTTACGACCAATGTGATCTTTATGGTATTTCCAACAAAGGTCATAAGAGGAATCTTTGTCCAGATATCAATATAATTCATCCAACGCGGATTTTTGGGAATCCACTGAATTGGAAAGATAAATACGTCTTTATCAAGTTTTAATGATGCTGACAGCATCCATGCAAATGGAATCAGCATAGCCGCTGTAAGAATGAGCAAAACCACATACAGGAGGGATCTGCTGATTTTATAATTTGTGCTTTTTACTTTCATGTTATATCCTCCTTTTTCTAGTTTGCATATTTTTTCTCACCGCGGAACTGAACCAGGGTGATTGCAAGAACCATTAAGAACAGCACGATGGCAACTGCACTGGAATAACCCAGATTCCAGTTACGGAATGCTTCTTCATAAATGTGGTATACCAAAACCATTGCCTGGGAACTTACAACACCGTTAGAACCGCCTGCAAGCATATATACAATATCGTAAACCTTAAAGCAGTTAATGGTCAGAATAATTGTAACAAAGAATGTAGTAGGTTGAAGCTGGGGCCAGGTAATATAGCGGAACCGCTGCCAGGAATTACATCCGTCAAGGCCTGCAGCCTCATAGAGTTCTGCATTGATACCCTGAAGTCCTGCAAGATAAATTACCATGTAGTAACCCATGTTTTTCCATACACTAAAGAGCACGATTGTAAACATGACCCAGTGAGGATCTGCCGACCATTTAGGCAGACTTTTTGCATGAACGCCCAGATAATATAAAATCATATTGACCGGTCCGCTTTTCTGGGGACTGAATAGCATGTTCCACACGGCTGCTACTGCAACCAGAGAGGCTACGTAAGGAAAGAATCCTACCGTACGGAAGAAATTTCTTCCCTTTATTTTCTGGTTTAAAACGATTGCCAGTCCAAGTGCACTGACTAAGGTCAAAGGTACGGTGGCGATACAGTATACGATGGTATTAATAAAGGAAGAATGAAACCTTGCATTGCCAAACATGTCAATAAAGTTTTTAATTCCTGCGAATTTCATGGGACTGTTACCATCCCAGCTCATAAATGCCAGTACAAACGCAAAG
>SVDS01000205.1 GCA_015057715.1 Paenibacillaceae bacterium | reverse complement strand
TTTAACACGGCATCGGGCTGATAGCTCTTAATTAAGGCAATGACTTCCTCTGTGTGATCTGCATCAACTCTTGCGGTTTCAATTCTTGTTTTTGTCTTTCCTTCCAGCTTTGCCTTTAACGCATCACATTTCTCTTTTGTTCTGCTTGCTATGCAAATGTCTGTAAATACCTCGCTGTTCTGGCAGCACTTGTTGATTGCTACTGCGGCAACTCCGCCGCATCCGATTACTAATAATCTGCTCATTCCTTTTCCTCCTCTTCCAGTAGATCTTCCACATATTTTGGAAGCATAAATGCTCCTGTGTGAAGATTGGTGGTATAATACCATGTCTCTATTTTCATTTTGTTCCATTTATCGGGTTTAAAGTCATTAATCGGGTGATATTTTTTTGATGCAAAACCAAACAGCCAGTAGCCTGACGGGCAGGTTGGAATATGGGCCTGATAAACACGGCTTATGGGAAAGGAACGATATACCTTCCTGTGCATGCTTCTGCAAGCCAGCTCATCTTCATCATAAAAAGGACTGCCATGCTGATAAACCATGATTCCGTCGCTCTTAAGCGCCTTATAGCAGCTTCCATAAAACTCTTTGGTGAAAAGCCCCTCAGTATGTCCAAACGGATCGGTGGAATCATTAATAATCAGATCGTATTCTTCTTTTTTGTTTCTCAGAAAACGAAGTCCGTCATCATAATAAACCTTTACTCTTTTATCATCCAGGCCGCATGCCACCTCAGGAAATATATCCCGGCATACATCTACAAACAGTTTATCCGTCTCAACCACATCAATGGATTCAATGGAAGGATACTGCAAAAGCTCCTTCGCCACACCTCCGTCACCTCCACCGATAATCAGCACATTCCTCACATCGGGGTGAACTGCCATGGGGACGTGAGTCACCATCTCATCATAAATAAATTCATCTTTGTCCGAAAAAACAATGTCTCCGTCAAGAGCCACAAACTTTCCGAATTCCTGGGACTCAAATACATCGATTCTCTGATATTCACTTTCGCCGGAAAAAAGCTGTTTGTCAATCCGGACGGAAAGCTTAACATTGGATGTATGCAATTCCGAAAACCATATCTCCATATTTTCCTCCATCTTTCCCACTTACCGGAAATTACTCTGTCAGTACCATTAAATTCTCCACTGCCGGATCTTCTGTTCCCTGCATGGAGCATCCCTTCTCTCTTGCGTAGATGATATATTCCACAATTTCTTCCGTAATCATCTCTCCAGGCGCTAAAATCGGGATTCCAGGCGGATAGCACATCACAAACTCTCCGCTGATCTTACCAGCTGATTCTTTTACCGGAACAGATACCTTATTAGAATAAAATGCCTTCTGGGGAGATATCACCACTTTTGGTGCTATGTACTCTCCTGAGAGCATACCTGTCCGGTCTTTTTTATAAAGCCGCTCTACATCTGCCAGAGCACCAACCAGGCGCTCTATATCCTGAATTCTGTCACCAATGGAAATATAGGCAAGAATATTGCAGATATCTCCAAATTCAATCTGAATATCATATTCATCCCGAAGGAGATCATACACTTCAATACCTGCCAGACCATTTCCCAGGGTATAAACGGAAAGCTTGGTCACGTCGTAGTCGAAAATGCTGGTACCATTTATCAAATCTCTGCCATATGCATAATATCCCCCAATGGAATTGATTTCTTCCCTGGCATACTCTGCCATTTCAGTCACCTTTGCAAAGGATTCTTCTCCTCTGAGCGCCAGGTTCCGTCTGGAAATATCAAGGCTGGAAAGAAGAAGATAGGACGCACTGGTCGTCTGTGTTAAATTAATGATCTGACGCACATAATCTCCGTTCACTCCGGTATTAAGCAGGAGTAGGGAGCTTTGTGTCAGACTTCCTCCGGATTTGTGCATGGAAATAGCGGCCATGTCTGCCCCTGCCGCCATGGCGGAAACAGGCAGGTTTTTACCGAAGTAAAGATGGGTTCCATGAGCTTCATCTGCCAGCACCTTCATACCGTGTGCATGAGCCAGCCGCACAATGGAACGGATATCGGAACAGATTCCATAATAAGTGGGATTGTTAACAAACACTGCCACTGCATCCGGATTTTCCTCAATTGCTTTCTCAACCTGGCTGATCTCCATACCCAGAGAAATCCCAAGCATACTGTTTACTTCTGGATTAACATAAACGGGAACTGCTCCGCAAAGCACTAACGCGTTAATCGCACTTTTATGGACATTTCTCGGAAGAATAATCTTATCTCCCGCTTTGCAGACAGAAAGAATCATGCTCTGTACTGCCGAAGTAGTTCCTCCTACCATCAAAAACGCATCTGCCGCTCCAAAAGCCTCCGCAGCCAAACGTTCTGCATCCCGGATCACTGACACGGGATGGCACAAATTATCAAGGGGTTTCATGGAATTTACATCAAGCCCCACACAACGCTCACCAAGAAGCTGTGCCAGTTCCGGATTTCCTCTTCCCCGTTTATGCCCAGGTACATCAAAGGGCACTACTCTTTTCTTTCTAAATGTCTCAAGAGCATCATAAATCGGAGCTCTCATCTGATCGTCTCTGTTCATATGGCAAATTACCTCTCTGCAATAAAATTCCTTACAATCAAAAAAAGCAGGTGAATGTACATCACCTGCCTGAAATCTCATGAATCTTTTAACGGAATCATCCTCCGTCTTCTTACTATTCATGACAATTACCGTTTTCGAGTCTACATAGCAAATATACTGTCCCTGCTATTATTGATCGTTTCACAAGATGATGTGCAGATGCACTGATTATAAAGTAATCAACTTATAAAATTTGAGCTTCTAACTCAATCAATAATGTGGTTTCCCACGTTCGGCAGCTGACCCGCCTGTCCGTCTGGGCTTAACTTCTTACGAAGTGGTCAATATTTGCATGAAAACGATAATGTCTCTTCATACTGGGGTAAAGAATAACATATTTTACGGATTCATGTCAACCAGTTTTTTGTAAAATTTTTGTCTTTCATGAAATAGAACAGCCGCTGTCTGAGAACATTTACCATTTCTCATACAGCGGCTGTCTCCCCACTCATTAGTTTTATAAATCTTTTTTACTGCACATCTGAAGGCGGTGCTGGTACTTTTCCTTGGTGGCGAGGCCGCCTCTGATATGGCGCTCGGATTTGTTAATGTCCAGGATGACCCTGGCCCGGGCTGCCAGGGACGGATTGATGTGCTCTAAACGATCTGTCACATCCTTATGTACCGTAGATTTGGAAATTCCAAATTTCTTTGCTGTCTGCCTTACGGTTGCATGGTAGTCTATGATGTAGTTGGCGATCGCAACCGCGCGTTCTTCAATATATTCCTTCAAGAAAATCCCCCTGCTAGGACGTTTTTACATACTTATGCAGGATGACGGTCAAGTATGAATGGTTCTATTTTAATTTCTTATGAATTAATTTTAATCTAAAATTACCATATTTTACCACCATGCTATATAATTGTATAAAATGAAACCACAATTTTCTACATAAATCTACCAGTCATATATTAAATTTTCATTGACGCATTTGTCAAATCCAACTATAATTTAATATATTAATATACAATTATTTCTAATTCTAACATAAAAAGGAAACTACTGAACAGAAAGAAGAGACTGCCATATAGTCTGTTGAGGTGCAAAGAATTGATTTATTTACCAATTGAGAAATTGACTGCAGGTATGGAATTAGCCCGCAACATACCAGGTTTAAACCCAATGCTGCCTTTCGCCGTAACTGGCTACGTCCTGAATGAACGCACGATAAACAGAATGATGAGCATTGGAATTCAGGGGGCTTATATTCAGACTGAACTGACTGAAGGAATTGAACCAGTAGATATTGTGGAACCTGAATTAAAGGCCAAAATGCTGATCAGCATACAGGAAACATTTGAAGAAAGCCTGAAAAAAGTCACCTTTCAGACCAGCAGACAGATATATGAGAATATTGCCGACGTAGCCAAAACCGTCGTTATGAACGTTTTAAACATGGACAAGTATCTTTTTCAGATGATTGACATCAGAGACTATGACAGCTATACCTATTCCCACAGCCTGTATGTGGGGATTTTAAGTGTACTCATTGGGCGTTATATCGGACTCCCCATATCCAAGCTGAATGACCTTGCTCTGTGCGGTCTTCTCCACGATATCGGAAAGACTGATATTCCAATTGAAATCACCAATAAGCCAGGACCTTTAACCAACGAAGAGTATGAGGTTATGAAGCAGCACCCCAGCCTTTCCTATGATAAGCTGTTTGATTGTAATTCCATCTCCCAGGCAGTGCTGCAGGGAATTCAGACCCATCATGAGAAATATGACGGAAGCGGTTATCCATTTGGTCTTGCAGGGGAGAACATTCCGCTATACGGACGTATACTTGCTATTGCAGACGTTTATGATGCCTTAAGTGCCACCAGACCATACCGAAAAGCATGGAACCCAAGAAAGATATTTGATTATCTGACCAGCTGCTGTAATTCCCATTTTGACCCGGAACTGTTATCTGCCTTTTTCCAATGTGTTTCTGCCTATCCTATTGGTACAATTGTCAGATTAAGTGATGGAAGCACGGCTGTCGTCAAAGATAATACTCCAGGGTTTGCACTTCGGCCAATCATCCGATTCATTAATCCTGCCGGTGTGGCTGGCAAGGAAATTAATTTATCAAGTGAAGCCCTTAATATCACTATTATAGACATGGATGATTAACAAAATAAATGAAACAGGTGGACGTTCACCAAAGAATCCGGGAAACGCCCACCTGCTTTATGTTTACCTGATACCTTCTTCCTTAAGAATCGTATCCAGTAATGCTTCGCATCCTTCTTTTACATCGGTATAGGTCACATCAAAATCACCGGTAAACCATGGATCAGCAATATCTCTTGGATTGGGGGAGTAATCAAGAAGCCTCTTTATTTTCCTCTTTGGGTCACTCCCTATAATTCTCATAATTCCAGCAATGTTTCTCTGCTCCATTCCCACTATATAATCATACTCTTCATAGTCTTTCTTTTTCAGCTGGACCGCACACTTTCCTGCTGTAGAAATTCCCAATTCCTTTAATTTATTCCTCGTACCATGATGAACCGGATTGCCAATTTCTTCTGAACTGGTAGCCGCAGATGCAATATAAAATTCCGATGCTAAATGCTTCTTTTCCACCAGATCTTTCATTACAAATTCTGCCATAGGTGATCTGCAAATATTACCAAGGCAGACGAATAGTACTTTAATCATACAATATTTCTCCTTCCACTACACTCTTGTAAAATTTTATTATTCTTTATAAATACACCTGTTTAAAGCGCTTATCATCTCTAACTTATCATAATTCCTGCCAATAAATACGATCTGATTCATACGGTCACCATAGATCTCATCCCAATCTTCTAACACATCCGGATAATTGTTAAAGATCTCCTCTTTCTCGTCATTTGAAAGTGCCGCCACCCAATTGGTAGATTCTGAAACGGAGGCGTTTTTTCCCGCCTGTTCAAACAGCTGGGCATGTACCGAATCATCAGAAAACCAGATATAGCCTTTAGCCCGTATGATTGTATCCGGATAATTATTTTCCAGTAATTCCATAAAACTTTCCCGGTCAAACGCCCTTCTTTCTTCATAAACAAAGGAAGATACTCCATAATCATCTGTACCAGAATCATCAAGCTGCTTCTCTCTGGCAAGTGCTTTCTGTAAAGAGGAGGAATTCATGACTCTGTCATAATCAAACTCTTTTCCATCAAATATAAGCCTAATATCTACTTTCCCCCATGCAGTCTGAATAATTTCTGCCTCAGGCTGAATCTGCTTTATTGTACTGATAACCTGTTCTGTTTTAACCGGAGTTAATAAATCACACTTATTTAAAATAATTGTACTGCAAAATTCAATCTGATCCATAACCAGGTTGATGATATCAGGTTCCTCTTCCCCATCCTCATTCAGCTGTTCTTCCATTTCATCCAGGAATTCATAATAAAGGCGATCCCCATCCACGACTGTAATAATGGATTGTAAGTATACACCTGAAGAATCCGGTTCCTCTTCAGACTGCAGAAACCCCTCCGCTATGGATGCTGGATTGCTGATTCCAGAAGCCTCCACTAATATTTTTTCTACTCTTTGATCCTTAGAAAGTTCTTCGATCTGATTCATAAATTCTTCCCGCAGAGTACAGCAGATGCATCCATTCTGCAATTCTACCATTTTTGCAGTTTCCTGTGAGGAATCCTCACTTTTTATCAGCCTGCCATCCACATTCACACTGCCCATATCATTAATAACCAGTGCAAGACCGCTGTTATCACCGTTCTCCAGCAATCCCTGAAGCAGTGTGGTTTTCCCTGAACCAAGATACCCGGTAATTAATATAACCGGGGTTTTCTTATTTGCATTTTTATTCATTATAATCATCTCACTTTTTCCATGATTGGTAACAGTTCTTTTCAAAAGCAAAAAAAGCGCAAACCCACACCTGGATTTACGCATTCCTATTTTAAGCAGTATTACATATAATACATATACCCTCAAAACCACACATTGTTATATATCTTCATCCGTTCTTTCCTCTTACCTAAACCAACCTGGTT
>SVDS01000204.1 GCA_015057715.1 Paenibacillaceae bacterium | reverse complement strand
TTTCATAGCATTTCATATTTTAATGTAATATTGTCACCATTATAATAAGATAAAATTAAAATGTCAAGACATTTTTAAACCTGTTTTTCCTATAAAGCGGTATGAACTGGTCTTTTTTTAAAAATGAAAAATTTCTGAATCAGAAAATTCACAAAGAAGATAGTGACCTCCACCACAATTTTTGCTTCTAAACCACCTATTCCCCAATCTCTTACCAGCCACAAAAGCATGGCAGTATTGACTGCCAGTATGGAAAGAGCCAGAGCGGCATAGCCAAGGACGGACTGCAACAGGTTTCCTTCGTAATGAAATACATAATTGCGATTTACAAAGAAGTTAAATGTAGCACTCACAATTCTTGCCATGATGTTGCTGACAGCATCTGCAGTAATAACTCCCAATCCGGAAGTAAGAGATAAAAGTATGCCAAACAGCAGATAATCAATACAAAAACTGAGAAACGAGGAAGAAACAAATTTTAACATTGTCATATATATGCGTGCAGAGTCTTTTAAGGGCCGGAAATGAGAAGACTTATTCCCGTCCAGATAAATTGTTTCAATGGGAACTTCCACAATCTGAATATTCTCTTTTACACAGGTCATAAGCATATTTGTCTCATATTCATACCGATCCCCAGATATTTCAAGAAACATTGGAATTAATGTGCTGTCAAACGCTCTCAGCCCAGTTTGAGTGTCTTTCAGCCATTTTCCGGACAAAAGCCAGAACGTAGCTCTTGTAAACTGATTACCTAATCTGCTTCTTAATGGTATATTACCCTGAAAATAGCGGCTGCCGATTATAAGAATATTTCTCTCTCCTGTTTTTACTCCTAATAAACCAGCAATATCAGCCACAGTATGCTGGCCATCTGCATCAGCAATGATTACTCTGCCTGAAACCTTCTGTTCTCTGATAAATGTTAATGCAGTTTTAACTGCTTTACCTTTTCCGTAATTCCTGTCATGCTGCAGTACAATTCCATATTTTTCTGCCTCATGGAAAATTTCTTCTGCTTCTATCCTGCTCCCATCATTAACAATTAGCAGCACTGCTTCCAATTTGTAACTCAATTCCTTTAAGAGAGCAATTAGCCGATCATCCGGATTATACGCAGGAATTACAATATAATTATTCTTTACTGCCATAGAGTTCCTCTCTTTCTGTCATTTTTCCAACAGTATACAAGTAACTACTGAAATAAAACTGAAAAAAATCACACAGAATTATCTTTCTTTTTTTCAGATGTATTTAAGATTCAGGCGTTATACTCAACGCTATCAGTACCGTTCAAGAAAAGGATGCCCAATATGATAAATAATAAATTTATAAAAATAATATTATTTGATTTTATAATCGCTTTGCTCTGCATTGGAGCATTTATCCTTTATTTCTATATCATGCCACGTAAAGGGGGTCAGAATACTACCATTTTAATCGATGAGTCCGCTACAGAGTCCCAGGCTTTTGCTCTTCCAGACAGCGATGGCAATACCAACACAAAAACCAGACCTTCTGGTCAAAAAAGAGGCAATAAAAATAATCCCGGCAATGGTAATACTAATACAAAGTCAATTGTATCAGAAAATAACAGCCTGGATTTATCCAGTAAAACCAATACAGCTTTGGAGTCATTCAAAAGTGATAACATACAGCTGAACATTACGAAAAATGAATTAGGAGAGGAAAATGATAAAATCTCCTATTATACCGCTGATGTATATGTAACCTCCGTCAAACAGCTTCAAACTGCTTTTGCCAATGGGACATTTGGTAAGAATTTAAGAGAGACAACCGTTCAAATGGCGGAAGATAATGATGCTTTATTGGCGATATCTGGTGATTCCTACGGAAATAATGAAACGGGAATTGTAGTAAGAAACGGAATTCTATACCGTTCAGATACGAATGATGCAGAAATATGTGTTTTGTTTCTGGATGGTACTATGAAAATATATACTCCAGAAGAATTTGATCAGGAAAAGATACTGGAATGCGATGTATGGCAGGCGTGGAACTTCGGACCATCGTTATTGGATAACGGGTCAGTCAAGACGACTTTTCAGACAACCTCTTATTTAAATGGAAGCAATCCCCGCTGCGCGATTGGTTATGTTGGTCCAGGGCATTATAAGTTTGTTCTGGTCGACGGACGTAATATAGGCTATTCGAAAGGAGCAACCATGAGTGAGCTTGCAGAAATCATGGCCAATGAAGATTGTCTGCTGGCCTACAATCTGGATGGTGGAAAATCCTCTGCTATGGTATATCAGGGTAATTATATAAATCAGCCAGTTGAAGGCGGACGCACGATCAGTGATATTATTTATTTCAAAAAGGAGGGGTGATAACAATGAATAAATGGTATGTTAATTTATGGCCACACTTAACCTTCATTCTGGCACTATTCATAGCAACACTCTGGGTTTTGGATCAGTTAAACCCCATGATGAATTTTCTTAATAATCGGATCGCAGATTCTGTCTTATTTCTTTTTTGTATCTCATCCCTCATTACCTCCGCCATATCAATTTGGCGGAGGTACCGGTCACAATAACTGAGATTACTTTAATTTAAAGCCGGAAACCACAGTCTTAAGTTCCTCTGCAATTCGTTCCTGCTTCTCTGACATCTTTGACATATCCTGTACAACTACATATGCCTTTTCAATCGTACTAAGAACCATACTGCTGTTGCCTGCTGTAGTCTGAACGGATTCAGAGACATTCTGGATGGCATCCCGCACTTCCTGCATTACCTGGCTGATATTGGTTGCCATCTCCTCCACTTCATTTGAGATTTCTTCAACAGTAACTGCATCCCTTCCATATTGCTGACCTACATTCACAAAA
Organism: Paenibacillaceae bacterium; assembly: GCA_015057715.1. Taxonomy (GTDB): domain Bacteria; phylum Bacillota; class Clostridia; order Lachnospirales; family Lachnospiraceae; genus Lacrimispora. The sequence continues at coordinate 3,807 of SVDS01000204.1, read as the reverse complement.
TTGTCGTAATCAGGGGTTACGGTATCTCTTAAGAACAGCAGCATAGACTGTGAACCATCTAACATCATGGAAAACGCATTCTGGACATCTGTTATGGTGCCCTCGATTTCCTTTACAATCTCAGAAGTGTCCTTGGCAAGTTTGCCGATTTCTCTGGCAACGACTGCGAAGCCTCTGCCCTGCTCTCCTGCTCTAACCGCTTCAATAGAGGCATTGAGTGACAGAAGATTAATCTGGGATGCTGTATTGGAAATAAGACGGGCCATATCACCGATCCGTTCCACGACCTTTGCATGCTGGACAGCCATCTGGAGATCCTGTTCTCTTTCCTGTGAAATCACAATGGCATTGTCATAAGCTTCCCTGCTTTTTTTCTCAATGTCTTTTGCCCGTTCCATGATCTCGCCGGCCATCTTGCTGCTCTTTTCCGTCTCACTGGCAAGTACTCCTACCGATGAGTTAACCTCTGCAAGAGATGCATTCAACTCTTCTGTTGCTGCACTGGAAGACATCATCGCCTTATCTACATCACTCATATATGTTTTCACATCGCTGAACTGAACAAGCAAACCAGTCGATACTTTATTTAAATGAATACTGGCATCCGTAATATCACCAGCCTGGTCGGATATCTGCTCGATCACTCCTTTATTGCTTTGAAACATATTATTTAATGAGCTGCTCATCTGCCCCAGTTCATCTTTGCGTCTGGATTTCAACGGCTGTACCGTAAAATCACCGTCTGCAAGTGAACCTGCAAACTTGCGAACCTTCTTAAGGCCTGATGTAATACTTCCAACCTGAAACAGAACTGCAATGATACATAAAACCAAAGCTGCTGCGCTGATTTTAGCCAGCTTTTCATTTAGAGCAACAATGGGTTCTGCCAGTTCAGACTGAGGCATCTTAATCATGATGATCCAACCCACACCCGGAACCGTATCATAATAGAGGTTATAAGTTTCCCCACCCTCTGTATAAACCGTCTTTCCTTTATCGTTTGCCACCATCTGGGCTGCTGCTGCGGAAAGTGTAGCATTCTCATCCTGAGTCATATTGACACCTTTACTCACTTTTTCTGCGTCAGCCCCGCAAAGATAAACACCATCATCGGAAATTAATACTGCAGTTCCGTTCTTACCAACTTTAATAGATTTAATCAGTTCGTCAATGTCGCTAAGTTGCATATCAACCGTAACTGCTCCAATGAAACGGTTGCTGCTGTCATAAATAGGGGCTGTGCAGCTTGCCATCATCATGTTGAGCGTGGGATCAAAATAAGGATCTGTTATAATTGCATCCTTTGTCCCTCCTGATACAGATTTATAATACGCCTGATTAAAATAGTCATAGCTCTCATTGCTGTATTCATTGGTTAAGGTCACCTTATTCCCATCTTTATACCAGTAAGGTCCTACATACTTTTGCTGGGGATCATATACATTTGGTTCAAACCAGATACCGCTGCCAAGTATTAAATCATTGCCAGATATAATATCTGCTATCGCCTTGCCGTATGTGTCAAGATCCGTAGACTGATAAGAGGTTCCTACGATATGAGAAATATTCATCGCTGTGGTCTCTACCGCATTCAAATAATTGTCTATGCCGTTTACATTCGCTTTCAGTTCTGATTCCATAGTGGAATTACTCTGCTGCTCAATCAACTCTCTGCTTGTGGATTCACTAAGCTTCGCTAACAGTGCCAGTGCCAGCACTACAACGGGTAAAATGCCAAGGAGCATCTTTATCCCAATGCTTCTGATTCCTACTCTTCTTTTCATAATTTTATCTCCTGTAGTTCGGACTTCGGCCTTATCCTGCATGCTTCGACATTTTTGTTAAAAACATCATAACACACCAAGGTAAAATTTACTAATTACATTTGCTAATATTATGTATGCCTGATTCCGCTTTTTCTATTGCATTTTTACTTATGTACATATAAACTGATTATCAGAACTTTTATATTAATACAAACTCCTTTCCTCCCTGCACTTTTTACATAATATTAACAGTTTTTAATTATACTATTGGTATTCAAATTATGCAATATATGAATTTTACATATTTTAATCGTGTATTTTACAAATTTTATTATCATAAAATATAGTACGAGAGGTGACTATAATGGATCAAGACTATATCAATAAAAGAATTACAGAATTACGTCTTAAAAAGGGAGTGGCAGAACATAAGATGAGCCTGGAGCTTGGGCACAGCAGAAGTTACGTACAAAGTATCTCCAGTGGCAGAAGTCTCCCTTCCATGGCGGAGTTTCTGGCAATCTGTGAGTACTTAAGCGTAACACCGAAAGATTTTTTCGATAATGATAATCCCAACCCGCCCTTAGTCAGGGATACAATAGACAAGCTTAAATCTTTGCCGGAAAGTGATTTACTTCTGATTTTAACCATGATCAACCGGCTTCAGTCAAAATAGGCGCAAACAAATCTTTGATAACAGATCATTTCATCGTCCCCGTGCGGAAGTACGGGGATTTTGAGGTACAAAGGGACGCGCTGTTTATGTTCTTAAACTGCTGACTCCTGTTGCATCATTGATCTCATCCAGAGAAACTATGGAGGGAATTGCCTCCAAAGCCCTTACATATAATTCATCCAGATCTCCTCTGTTTATCATTCCAAAAAAATAACCGTATAAATCCTGAAACATTTGATCTTTCGTCATATAATTTCCTTCCTTTCTCCAGCCGTATCTCCGGCCGGAACACAACCAATTGCATATGCATGTTCTTCCCAGCCATCTGGCAAATATAATCGAATGGGATCTCCCGGTTTAGGCGTAACATACAAGCCCGTTCCTTCCGGTGACGTATATACAGAAGAAAACGGAAACCAGACAGGCTTTCCATAGGTTTCATCTTTCTCGCTTAACAGATTTATCTGAACTGCATTCTCTCCTGTGTTTTTAACGTTCCCCATGATTATGAGTCCTGCAAGACTTAAAAGTTCCTTTGCCGGAACCAGAAAACCGGACCGGGTGCGGAGTACATAATCAAATTCCACCTTACCCCCGCTGAAATTCATACTCATGGAGTATATGTAATAAGCGCTGTCTTCTATCATCACACAATCACATAAGTGCAGGCACTTTCTGCTTTTAATCAGATATTCAACAGTTTCACCTTTCTCATAGTCATCGTAGCATTTAATACGATACTGGTCGGAATTAAAACACTTTCTGCCTTTTCTTTTTATTCTTCCAAAATGAAAACAGATGTTATCATGGACGCTGTCTGCCACCAGAATCTGATTCTTTTTTGCTGCCAGACGTATTAAAAACTGCCAGTCTGTCTCCATATACTGAACAGCCAGACCATCAGAAGTTCCCCGCATTTCTTTACTTAAAACCACGGTTGTATTCTCATATCCAGCAAGCACCGATCCAATTATCTGAAGGTAATTCTGCCCCTCTCCCTGAAACGTCCTTATATGCTTTTCTCTGTCAAGATCCATAGTCAGGGAAACTGCAAACAGATTCCAGCAAACAGCTCCATCCCCCTCAATTTCGTATCTTCTTTCGATTCTGCCTTTGAATATGGGCATTTCTTTCTTTTCCTCGTTAACAAAAGTGATAGTCAGCAAAACCTCCTTTGATCCTCTAAGAATCAGATTATCTTTATCTGAACTTACCACTCCGGTTACAATCGCTGTAAAATGTTGATTCACTCTTTTATCAATAAAACATTGTGTCGGATAAAACATATCCCCGGAATCCAAATAGATTCTAAGTTGCTCCAATTTCATTCTCCTTACTATATATCGTAATACTCTTGCGGATTTC